>CAYIYS010000011.1:0-25549 GCA_964367975.1 uncultured Eubacteriales bacterium | reverse complement strand
GAGTATGACCTTTGTGACCTTTCTGTCCGCCAGGCTTTTTACCGCTTTTAATCCGGTTGCTGACAGGTTTCTTGAATATATTAACTGAGGAAGGTTTGTCAGATGTTTCACTGGTTTTTTTGGTTCGGTTGCGCATAGTTTCTAGCTGGTCAGAGATTTTCTCAATTTTTTTTTAAATCTGCATTTTCTTTATTTAAGGATTTTAACATTGAAATTAAAACTTTTCTTGCGCCTTCATAGTCATTTAAATCGATTATTGAGGCCGGGGTATGAATGTTACGCGCACAAATGCAATGAGTTAGGGTTAAGACACCAGCTTGAGCTTTGTGAATGACACCCGCATCGGTGCCACCTAATGATAAATAGTATTGGAAAGGCACTTTATTTTTTTGGCACTCTTTTCTTTGCCATTCAAGTAATTCAGAAAAAGCAATCATCCCACCGTCGGTAAAACGATTTAAGACTCCTTTTCCTAAAAAACCAAAACCCTCTTTATTATTTCCCATATCGACAGCTGGCGAACAATCAAGAACAATAGCAAAATCAGGTTTAATCATATTAGTAGCCGTCACTGCTCCTCTTAAACCCGCTTCTTCTTGAACATCAGCGCCAATATATAGATCATATGGTAATTCAATATTCTTCAGGGCTTGCAATACTTCAATTCCAAGAATGCAACCATAGCGGTTATCAAAAGCCTTGGATAACAAGCGAGAACCATCATTAAGTTCCACAAATGGACCATCTAGAACAATACTATCATTCAGTCCAACTCCCAAATCTAAAACTTCTTGCCTTGATTGGCAACCAATATCCACAATCATATCTTTTACAGCCATTGGACTAGCTCTTAATTGCGGGGTCAAGGTATGAGGAGGAATTGCATCGACAACTCCTTTAATTTTCTTGCCTGTGCGCGTTTTAAGAATAATTCGACTAGTCATAACCACTTGCTCCCAAATTCCGGAGGCAGCTGGAGCAAATTTGAGAGTACCATCTTCGAAAATGCCACCAACTTTAAAACCAACCTCATCCATGTGAGCAGCCACCATCACCCTCATGGCATCTGGTTGCTTGGACTTCTTGACAGCATAAATTGAACCAAGATTATCATAGATGATTTCATCACAATAACCTTCATAATAGGTCTTTAATAAGGCGGCCACTTCTTGTTCATCACCCATTACACCCATGGCTTGAGTAACACTTTCAAAAAGTTTTCTTCTTTTTGGACTTAATTTCATAGTTATTCTCCTTTTCTGGCGATTAGACGATAGATTGTTTGACCCATACTTCTAAATTTTTTCTCATATTCGCTCATTGCATCATTTGCAAAATCAAAATCAGCATAGTTTTCATTGACTAATTCAAGTTGATAACCATAAGTTTGAATGGTTTCTAAAGAATAATCAAATAAGTCTTTATTATCAGTTTTCAACACTATTAAGCCATTAGGAATTAATAATTTATCATATTTAGCCAGAAACTTAGGTGAAGTCAAGCGCCGCTTTTCGTGTCTGGTTTTTGGCCATGGATCCGAAAAGTTTAAGTAGATGGTATCAAGACTTTGTTCGTCCAACACTTCATCTATATGCTCGGCATTCATCAAAACCAATCTAATGTTTTTGCCGGGATTTAGTTCCAACTTCTGAGCGGCAATTCCTAAGACCGAAGTCTGACTTTCTACACCAATGAAATCAATTTCAGGAAAAAGTAAACTCATGGCTAAAATGAAATCGCCTTTGCCAGTTCCAATCTCTAAAGCTGTGCCCTTTTTAGTAACAATATGCGTGTATGGTTGTTCAAAGTTAATTACTACTTGCTCCATACTTTTTAATAACGGCAAAGCCCACTGATGTTTTCGTTGGCGCATTATTCCATATTTCCTAAGGCTAAGATTGCCCGATAGTAAATTTCAGTTCCTAATAGATAATCAGCTAGGTTTAGTCCCTCTTCAATTGTGTGAATATTACCAGTACCATTACCGTGATGGGTTGGAAACCCCATCCCAAAAGCCACCGTATTAGACGTTTCTCTAGCATAGGTCCCTCCACCAATTGTCATTGGCATAGAAGTTAAATCACCACTAACATCACGATAAATTCCTAGCAAAGTTTGAATAAATGGTGAGTTAGGATCCATGTATAAAGGTTTAGAATCAAAAAGCATTTTACCTTCATGCATTTTTTGACTATTCAGTTTTTCAACTATCTTGGCTGGATTAACATCGATTGGATAACGAATATTCAAGGAAAATGCATATTTACCTTGTTCATATTTACCTATTCCAACATTAACTGTTAATTCACCCATCTTCTCTCCAAAATAATCAATCCCTAAACGCTTGCCATAATAGCAAGATAATTTTGGACCAAAGTGATTACATAAAGTGGAAACATTTTGGTTAGAAATAAACTTCATGAGAATCGTTAAGGCATTGATACCATAATAAGGGGCCGCTCCATGAGCTGCTTTACCTTTCATTTTGATAACTGACTTACCATTAACATCATTAGCATATTCACCTTGGAAATTATGTCTTTGTAGGAATTTTTTATAATCCAGGCCAAGATTCATCACTTTTTTGAAGACTATAGTAGCGCTATCAGGCACAGCATTTTTGACAATTCCACCATGAATTGATTCAATAACTTCATCCTCTATTTGGCCACTATATAAATAATCCATAATACCTTTTTCACCATAGATTAATGGAAATTCGGCATCAGGAGTAAAACCATATTTAGGGGCTGGTCTTTTTAAAACTTTAAAATAATGATGTAAACATCGAGAACCACTTTCTTCATTGCCACCAACTACGATTTTCACATTGTGTTTGAGTGGCAGACCTTGGTCTTTAATCATTTTTAAAGCATAATAAGCAGCCAATGTTGGTCCTTTATCATCGCTAGCGCCTCTACCATAGATAATATTATTCTCAATCTCGCCACCAAAAGGTTGATGCTTCCAACCTTCGCCGATTGGCACAACATCGCAGTGGCCTAAAACCATAACTGCTTCATTGGCCCCAACATCGTAAGTTATTTCAGTGCAATAACCATCGCATTCATCAACTTTAAAACCATCGCTTCTAGCTAAATCTGCGATATATTTAAGTGCTTGAGCTGGCCCCTTACCAAAAGGGTGCTCTTGACTAACTGTTTCAGCGTCATAAACTGATCCTATTTGAATCCAACTTTGCAAGCCAGATATCATTTGATTTTGATACTTTAAGACTTCTTGACTAAAATCCATTTAAATCTCTCCTTTACTAAATTATTTAATCTTCTGGTTTTTCCTTTGTTTCTTCCATGGTTTCTTCAACAATTTCTTTTTTAGTCGATTCCCCATTTAATGGCGTATTAACTACCCCTTTAATTGGATGAACAATCTTTGATAAAGCTAAGCAAACGGCAGGAGTAATAACAACGGCAGCAACGATTTCAATAATCCCATTAGCCGCTAATGTTCCCCAAATGACAACCCCTAGTGGATTGGCCACAAAGTAATCAACAAAGCCTTGAGCCGCTTCAGCGCTAGCACCCGAGCCAATTAAAGCTGAAACATCAGCCATTCTAGTACCGGCCCAATACATCATTGGTAAGACCATCACTGTATGTAAGAAAGTTGCCACTCCGCTTAAACCAGCAATGGCAAAATGCATTTTGGCTTTGTTATTAATTCTTTTAACTAGAGCGGCAAATAAGCCTGCCAAGCCACCAAAAATTATTCGAGGTAGCACTGAAACTAAGGGATTTCTAAAAATCCAATCAAATAAACTATTTGGAGCAGTCCACGCTCTAATCAATGAGAAAACTCCAAATAAAAGACCAACTATTAAGCCTCCCTTAATACCAAGAGTAAAGGCGGCGATAAGAACAATAATATGAATAATCGTAATTGAAACTCCACCAACTGAAATATAACCGATTGGCGTGAATGAAAGTATGGCGAGTATGGCAATAAACATGGCATACACTGTCATCTCTTTAACTTTGTTGTTACGCATGATTTTTAATGTCCTTTCTTCTACTATTTCGCAAGTAGATTTCATGTAAACCATAAAGAATTAACGCTTTGTCCATAATGATTCCTTCTGTTTCGCAATAGGGAATGATGGTTCCTGCCAATCCCCCGGTTGCAATAACTTTACTAGGATATCCCATTTCACGTTGGAAACGATGAATAAAACCATCTATCATTGAAGCATTTCCATAGACAATCCCGGAATTCATGCTATCAAGGGTATTGTTTCCAATCACTTTAACCGGAGCTTGTAAAGAAATATTTGGTAGTTGTGAAGCAATCCTCACTAAAGCTGCGGCCGATACTTTGACTCCGGGCGTAATAATACAGCCCGCAAAAGTACCTTCTTTATCGACAGCGCAAATCTTAGTAGCAGACCCTAAATCAACAACGATACAAGGACTGCCATAACGAATAATAGCTCCAACACACGCCGCAATTAAATCAGCCCCAACCTCAGTTGGGTTATCAGCCTTGATTGCTAAGCCAGTTTTAATACCTGGTGCCACCACAATAGGCTTCTTCTTAGTAATCGCTTTTAAAGCGGCCGTTAAAGTTGCAGTTAGTTGTGGAACTACTGAAGATAGAATAGTATCCTTAATGTCTGTCGGATTTATTCCCTTCAAAAAAAGCAATTCTTTTATTGTACTGACAAACTCGTCTACAGTTTTGTAACGAGTAGTCGTGGTTCTAAACGATGCCATTAATTCATGGTTTTCATTAAACAAGCCACCGACAATATCGGAATTACCCATATCGACCACAAAAATCATATAATCACTTCCTTGTTCCCATCCATTAAAGGTATCGGACAAATGTATTATACATCTATCTGTGATAGATTCACAATTAAATAATCATTTCTTTAGTGATTTTACGATACTCACCCACCGCTAAAGTCTCATCCAAAACCAGATTGGCGAATCTAATTCGCACTAATCTAGTCACAGTTAACCCATAGGTTTGAAACATTTTTTTAACTTGATGAAACTTACCTTCAACGATACTTACTTCACAGCTATTTTCCTTTAAGTTTGCTAAGATGGCTGGTTGGCATTTATAATCAGCCAGCTTAACTCCATTTTTAAATTCCTGGATAAGACTAGTCGGTACATGAGCATCTAATTCCACATAATAGGTTTTGGTCACGTGTTTTTTAGGAGATAACAATTGATGGGCCAATTCACCATCATTTGTTAGCAACAGCAAACCTTCACTATCTTTATCTAATCTACCAACTGGAAAGACTCCCATCGAAGCATACTCACCAACTAAATCTATGACTGTTTCAGTATAGTTATCAACAGTCGCACAAATAACATTTTTGGGCTTATTCATCAGCAAATAGATTTTAGCTTCATATTCAAGTTTTGTCTCATTAAAGATGATTTCATCATTTATTTCATCAACACAAAAATCATCATCAGTGATGATGACTCCATTAACCATAACATGCCCCTTACGAATGAAAGTTTTGACTATTTTTCTCGACCCATAACCTAGATGGGACAACAACTTATCTAAACGCATTATAGGATAGTGGCTAACCTAACATACTCGACCACCCGAGTCTCATTTAAGGTATAAGCAAAATAAATTAAAACATGACTGACCACTTCATTTGATGAAAAACTCAAAACATAAGAAGTCCGATCAGTTGCAGAGGTTTGTGTACTTGGTACAAGACCAAAATGATTATCATCGATTAAACCTAAACTAGGATAAATAATATCTTTATCAGCCTTGGCGCTATCAACAAATAAAATATCAATATCTTTTAAGGGTTGACTAGCATTAGCTAGTATCAAACTGACAACATACTTCTCTTCTTCAACTCTTAAATAAGTTTCCGCTTGGCAGTAGGCAAAGTCCGAAGCATAATTGGCATTAATCAACGATTGTTGAGCTTCTTGATAATGGGAATAATCAGTATTGTCTATTTCTTTGCGAAAAATAAAGAAGCCGCAGACAGCTACGACCACTAACATTATGATTGAAAGGACAACGTTCTTTTTCACAATAATCACCTTTTTTATTATATCATTATCATAACAAATAATGTTAAATTATTTGCTAACTTGCTACTTTTTGTTAATTATTGTATAGTTTAATTACCTTATGGAGGTACTTTTATGGGATTACTTAAATGCTTAGAGGGTTTTCAACCTAGCGAATCCAATGTTTATAGTGAAGAAAAAATGCGAGAAATTAATATCTCTATTCTTAGTGAAAGAGGCGTTAGCGTGAATGATATAGCTTTTTTAGCTTATAATGCGCAAAGTAAATATTTAGATAATCTATCACTGCAAGAAATGGTCGATTCAGTCCTAGAAATATTAGGAAAAAGAGATCAATTTCATGCTTTACTTTTATGTGCTACTGTCGACGTGGCTGCTGAAAAAGGAGTGCTTGATGAACCACTCCTATCCATCTTAAATCAAGATTTAGGTTTATTTGGACTGGATGAAGCCATTGCTATCTCGATTGCCGGTAACTATGGCACCATCGGGGTGACCAACTTTGGTAATCTTGATGTTAATAAACCGGGAAAAATTTCCATTTTACAAAACAACAAAAATGCTTGTCATTGTTTCCTGGATGATTTTATTGGAGCAATTGCCGCCGTTGCCGCTGTGAGGGTGGCTCAACGTCACGCCATTGAAAAAGCAACCGTTAAATAAGAAAAAAGGGAGATTATAATCTCCCTTTTAGTTTGCCACAATATTAACAATTTTATTCGGAATGCAAATAACTTTGCGAACTGTCTTGTTGACAAGTTGGGCCTTAACAGACTCCAGTTCCAAGGCTTTGGCTTCCATGACTTCTTGGGGTGAATCTTTGGCAATCTTGATTGTCCCCCTTAATTTACCATTGACTTGAACAGCAATCTCAATTTCATTATCGACTGTTTTGGCTTCTTCATAACTTGGCCATGGTGCCAAAACTAGACTATCTGTGTTGCCAAGCAGACTATTTATCTCTTCACAGATATGTGGCGCAAATGGGTTTAATAGTTTAACCAAGACCATCATTTCATCAATGCCGATACGATCTAGTTCGGCATATTTATTAGCTAAAATCATCAATTTAGAAATAGCAGTATTGAATTTATTCAATTCCAGATCATTACCGACCTCTTTTATCGTTTTATGAATTAGGGTTTCTAGTTCACGACGATAACCTTTTTGGTTCATATTGATATTGTTGCTGAAAAGATAGACTTTATCTAAGAAACGTTTGACCCCTTTAATCCCTTGATCTGACCATGGTGTTGGTTGATCATATTCCCCAATAAAGAGGACATATGTACGACAGACATCAGCACCATAGTTCGCAATAATATCAAGTGGATCAATGACATTACCTTTGGATTTAGACATTTTTTCTCCATCTTCACCAAGAATAAGTCCAATGACAGTTCTCTTTTTATATGGTTCACTAACTGGGACTAAGCCTTGATCATATAAGAATTGATTCCAAAATCTTGAATAAATCAAGTGACGAGTAACGTGTTCCATGCCCCCATTGTACCAATCGACTGGCAGCCAATATTGTAGTTTCTTATAATCAGCAAATTCTTGATCATTGTGCGGATCGCAATATCTTAAGAAATACCAACTCGAACCTGCCCATTGAGGCATGATATCAGTTTCTCGCGTAGCATCTTCACCACAAATAGGGCATTTAGTATGGACATATTCTTGAATATCAGCTAAAGGAGATTCGCCATTAGCGCCCGGTTCAAATTTAGCAACATCAGGCAAAACTAGCGGTAAATCGCTCTCCTTCATTGGCACTTGTCCACAATGAGGACAATTAATAATTGGAATCGGTTCACCCCAATATCTTTGACGATTAAAGGCCCAGTCTTTCATCTTATAGTTAGTCATTTGATGCCCAAGACCTTGATCGGTTAGAAACTTAATAATTGTTTGCTGAGCTTCTTCGACACTTAAACCATTCAAAAAATCAGAATTAACCAGTTTGCCCACTTCACAATTGGTGAAGGCTTCTTTCAAGATATCTCCCCCGCTAATTACTTCAATAATTGGGAGTTTAAACTTTTTGGCAAACT
Organism: uncultured Eubacteriales bacterium; assembly: GCA_964367975.1. GTDB lineage: Bacteria > Bacillota_I > Bacilli_A > RFN20 > UBA1709 > CAYIYS01. The sequence continues at coordinate 17,448 of CAYIYS010000011.1, read as the reverse complement.
CATAATCTCTTGTATCGTGACCCGGAACAGCCATAATGGCCCCGGTTCCATACCCCATCATGACATAATCAGCCACGAAGATTGGAATATGTTTGCCATTAACCGGATTGATTGCTTCTATCCCCTCTAGTTTAATTCCAGTTTTATTTTTAACTAATTGAACTCTTTCAAATTCGGTTTTATGTTTAGCTTTTTCTTGATAGTCAACTATCTCCTGATAGTTATTAATCTTATTTTTATGCTTTTCAAGTAGTTGATGTTCAGGCGCAATAACCATAAAGGTACAACCAAACAAAGTGTCAGGTCTGGTAGTGAAAACCTCCAGTTCATCCTCCATTGTGGTTTTGAAAGTTACGGCAGCTCCGGATGATTTACCAATCCAGTTTTCTTGTTCAATCTTGACTCTAGCAGGATAATCAAGTCCTGCTAGACCAGCTAATAGTTTCTCAGCATACTCTGTAATCTTTAAGAACCAGACATCTTTTTCCAGTTGAATGACATCACTGCCACAGCGATCACATTTACCACCTTGGGATTCCTCATTCGAAAGGACAACTTTGCAAGATGGGCAATAGTTGACATAAGTTCGCGATTTATAAGCTAAACCCTTTTTATATAATTGCAAAAAGATCCATTGAGTCCAGCGATAATAATTTTTATCGGTGGTATCAATTATTCGACTAAAATCAAAAGAAAAGCCGGTTTTCTTTAATTGATTAGTAAAAGTTATAATATTAGTATCGGTTACCTTGCGGGGGTGAATCCCGGTTTTGATGGCATAGTTTTCTGTTGGCAGACCAAAAGCATCAAAGCCAATTGGAAATAAAACGTTGTAACCTTGCATTCTTCTTTTGCGGGCAATAACTTCCATCGCTGTATAGGCTTTAATATGACCAATATGCATGCCTTTCCCACTGGGGTAAGGAAATTCCACTAAGCCATAAAACTTAGGTTTACTATCAAAGTCAATGGCTTTGAAAAAATCATGGGAATACCAATAATCTTGCCATTTACTTTCGACTTTTTTAAAATCATAATTCTCCATATATTCGGTTTTCCTTTCCATAAAAAAACGTTCCATTCTAGGAACGAATTAATCGCGGTACCATCCTAGTTCATAGATATTAATCTATGCGCTTAATTTGAGTTTACGTACTCTACGACGATCTTACTCCCTGCCAAGTTCATTAAGTAATTGTATCATTTTCCACCGACCAATGACTCGCTAAAACATTTGCTTAATTACTACTACATTTCATCATAAGATAGTCATATTTTAATTTATTATAACTAGGATGTCAACACTACACTAACCCAAATAAACATAAAAGAAACGGCACCAACTGCCGTCTCTAATATGTCTTAAGAATTATTTGGTTTCAACTTTTACTTCTTTTTTCTTATCTTCAACTTTCTTGGTTTTAGGTAAAATTAGATTTAACACGACTCCTACAATAGCCGCTAAGGCTGTCCCAGAGAGGACGACAACCGATAAATTAAGCACGGCTCCCCCTAAACCGATAACTAGCATGGAACTAGCAATAATCAAGTTTCTAGTATCACCAAAATCGACTTTATTATCAATTAAAGTTCTTAACCCATTGGAAGCAATAACTCCATATAAAATGATGGACATACCGCCAATAACTGGGGCTGGCATCGATTGAATTAATGCAGTGAATTTGCCAAAAAAGGAAATTACCATCGCAATAACTGCTGCTCCCCCTGTCACATAAACACTAGCAATCTTGTTAATACCAATAACTGCGGTGTTCTCGCCATAGGTCGTATTAGCGGGGCCACCAATTAAAGCACTAACAGCGGTAGCAATACCATCGCCAATTAAAGTCTTATCTAAGCCCGGATCTTGCAAGAAATCTTTATCAACAATCTTGCCTAAAACAGTATGATCTCCAATATGTTCAGAAATCGTCACTAAAGCTAATGGTACAATGGCAAAAGCTTCAGGACCAAAGTAGAACTTGAAACTGCTAAAGAAGCCGCCAGTCTCAAAAGGAAAGGAAAAGTTTGGTAAGGAAATCCATGAGGCAGCTTTAACCGCCGTAAGATCAACAAGTCCTAAAGCCCAAGAGGCAATATACCCAATTACAATAGCAATTAAGAAAGGAACAATCTTTAAGAAACCTTTAGCTTTAGTCGAAATAAAGGCGCAAACTGCAAAGGTTATCAATGTAACCACTAATGCTTGCCATGTTCCATCGCTAGTTAAAGCGGCTTGCGTAACAGCATAGTTAGCTAAGCCTAAGCCAATAACAATAATCATTGGCCCAATTACGATTGGTGGTAATAACTTGTGTAACCACTTAGTGCCCGTGAACTTTAAAACTAAAGCGATAATGACATATAAAATACCTACCATTATCAGACCGGTTTGTCCTGCTGAGATGTCACCGCCAGTTGCTGCTTTAGCAATGGCCATGGCTGTCAAATAGGAAAAAGATGATCCTAAATAGATAGGTACTTTAGCTTTAGTACAAGCAATGTAGATTAAGGTTCCTAGACCGCTTGCAAACAAAGCCACCGAAACCGACATCCCAAGTGCGAGCGGTACCGCAATAGTGGCACCAAACATCGCAAAAACGTGTTGGAATGAAAGGAAAAACCAACTACCAAACGACTTTGGCTTTTCATTGACATCCAGTAATAAATCTTTAGCCATAAATAATTCACTTCCTTCTTTCTCCCATAAAAAAATGGGTCCATTTAGCAATGGGCCCAACAAGTATAAGGTTATTTACACGCCATAGTCGAAGGCTATAAATAACCTCTTTTTTGGTGTGCCTGTCCCATTATAACATATCAAATAAGCAAAGCAAGTGATTTTCAAAAAAGAGTTTATGATAGCGTTATCAACTTTTAATGTTGGAATATTTTCGCTGAGATTAATGCAAAATAACTCTCAATATTCAAAAACAAATAAACGCTATTATATCTATGATTATTACCTCAAAACTCTTTTTCATGAAAAGGTTTTTAAGGTTTCATTGGATGCTGGTTTTAGCTTCCCTAATCGCGATGGGAAAATCTCAACTGGTGGTTGTATCTTTTGGAATGGGGCTGGAGTGGGTGAATTTAGTGGGGATATACAAGCTTCAATTGAAGAGTATTCAACTTTCGTCTATGAAAAGATTTTTTATTGCAAAAAAAGTAAGGTTTAAGGCCTTACTTTTTAAGTGCTATCACTAGCGCTTTTGTTAATTGATCAGGACAAGAGGTTACTTTACTACCACACCTTACTCCTTGTAATTTATTGATTACTTCTTCAGCTTTTTGGCCCTCGACCAGCCTAGCTATACCTTGTAAGTTTCCATTGCAACCACCTAGGATTGTTAGATTATGGATTAGATGGTTATCGTCTAAATCAAAACTCATAAGCCTTGAGCAAGTGCCACTAGTTTGATATTCGTGATGTGTCATTATACTAACCTCTCCTTCATTCCTAATTATTATAAGCAAACATCAAATAGATAACAATCTAATTGCTTAAAAAAGGGAGGAACAGATGTTCCTCCCTCGTCTTTGTTAATTTTCTACTTCGATGAGTCCATACCCACCATTTATTCGTTTATACACTACTGCTAACCTCTCTTCTTCATCATCACGATAGATGTAGAAGGAGTGACCTAATAATTCCATGTTGGCAATAGCAGTTTCTAAATCCATAGTATCTACTTCAATTGACTTAGTTCTTACTACCTCAAATTCGCTTTCAATTTCGGCGATTTCTTCTAGGACAAAGGCTTTTCCTAGATTTTCACGATGCTTGCGATCAAGTTTTGACTTGGCTTTCCGAATTTGTTCTTCCAGTTTATCTACCACTAAATCAATAGCGGCATATAAATCTCGATCGACAACTTCACCTCTAAGAATACCAAACTTAGTTGGGATGGTGACTTCGATCTTTTGTCCATTAGGAACAATTGATACGACGACCCGACATTCGGCGTTTTTGACGATGAAGAACTTTTCTAAGAAATTTAATTTCTTAATAATCTTGTCTTCAATCGGCGGAGTAATTGAAACGTTCTTTCCAACTATTTGATACTTCATAATATCAACACCTTTCTATATAATCAAAATGCCATAAACTAAAAAATCAGCTCCTGCATCTTGTTATAACTATACTGCATATTATCGGCTGTCCTTTATTACCTTTATTTTAGCAATTATCGTGTCTATTTGCAAGATTATTGCACCAAATATTTTGGCATTTTAGCGAAAAACATAAAGTCATAAATTGAAACTCTTTGCTTAAAAAGTAAAGGATGAACGTAATTCACAAATGCGATTGAAAACTAGTTGATTTGGCTTGCTGTCTTGATCAACACAGAAATAACCAGTTCTAACAAATTGGAACTTATCAAGGACTTGGCTATTCTTTAATGATTCTTCAACATAACCATGTTTGACAATCCAAGAGTTTGGATCAATGCGATCTAAGAAGGATTTATTCTTGCTTTCTTCACTCTCTTCTAAAAGTAAAGGCGTAAATAAATTAAAGGTGGCTGGTATAGCAGTTGAAGCTTCAACAAAGTGGATATTACCATTAGGTTTTCGTCCCTCAAAACCACTCCCAGATTTGGTTTGTTCATCATAGGTGCAATGAAGTTCTAAAATTTTACCCTTTTCATCTTTGATTACTTCATGACATTTAATAAAATAGGCGTGCATTAATCTGACTTCAACATCTTTAGCTAATCTCTTCCATTTGCGATTAGGCATCACTTCAATAAAATCATCTTGATCAATATAAACATTTCGAGAGAAAGCAATCTTCCTCGTGCCCGCCTTTTCATCTTCTGAGTTATTAGGAGCATCAAGATATTCTATTTGGCCGGCTGGGTAGTTAGTGATAACTACTTTTAAAGGGTTAATAACCGCATTGGGGCGGCTAATCTTAAATTTCAAGTCTTCTCTTAAAAAGAAATCAAGCTTTTCATAAGGAGTAGTTGAATTCATTCTTGATAAACCCGTATCTAGGATAAACTCGCGAATAGATTCAGGGGTATATCCTCTTCTTTTTAAACCTCTTAAGGTTGGAAGGCGTGGATCATCAAAACCTACCACTTTATGTTGATCAACTAACTCTTTCAGGTAACGCTTGGACATAATAGCATGGGTAATGTTTAATCTACCAAATTCAATTTGATGAGAAACATGAGGCATTTCACATTCCTTAATACACCAATCATATAATGGTCGATGGTTTTCAAATTCAATCGAACACAAGGAGTGAGTCACTCCTTCAATTGAATCTTGTAAAGGATGGGCAATATCATACATTGGGTAAATACACCATTTATCACCAGTATGATGATGAGCAGCATGCAGAATGCGATATAAAACAGGATCGCGCATATTGATGTTTGGTGAAGCCATATCAATTTTGGCTCTTAAAACCTTTTCACCATTTTTAAATTCACCTTTTTTCATTCTTTCAAATAAAGTTAGGTTTTCTTCAACACTTCGCTTGCGATAAGGCGATTCAATGCCACCTTCAGTTAAAGTACCTCGCGTTTTTGATATTTCTTCAGCACTTTGATCATCAACATAAGCTAGGCCCTTTTTAATTAAGATAATTGCCCTTTGATATGTTTCATCAAAGTAGTCAGAACCATAACAAATTCTCTCGGGTTCATAACCGAGCCATTTAATATCTTCTTTAATAGCCTCGACATATTCGGCTTCTTCTTTAGCAGGGTTTGTATCATCAAAACGCAGATTGGTTTCGCCCCCAAAAGCATCAGCTAATTCAAAATCAGTAATAATTGCTCGGGCATGTCCTAAATGCAAGTAAGCGGTTGGTTCCGGTGGAAAACGAGTAACAATGTGAGTTACTCTACCTTCTTTAAGATCGTTTTCCATGATAGTTTTAATAAAATTGTTAATTTCTTGCATAATGGACACCTCCGCAATAGACTATGTTATATTTTATAGTCTTTATTATCATTTTTCAATCAATATCACTTTATTTTGTGTATAATAAATGTGTTAAGAAGGTGAGATTGTGAAATTCAATTTCAATAATGATTATGGCGAAGCTTGCCATGAAAAAATAATTGCTAAAATAGCAGAGATCTCTTATGAATCCAACCCGCCTTATGGACTAGACAAATATAGTAAACACGCGGAAGAGTTAATTCAACAAAAGTGTCACAGCCAGAGTGATGTCTTCTTTTTAATTGGCGGAACCCAAGTCAATTTAGTCTTTATTTCGAGTGTTCTAAAACCATTTGAAGCAGTGATTGCTTGTGAAACAGGCCATATCAATGTTCATGAAACTGGAGCAATCGAAGCCACTGGACATAAAGTGGTGACTGTTAAAGCTATAAATGGCAAAGTAACTCCTAGTGAAGTAGAAAAGTGTATTGCATACCACTGTGATGAACATATGGTTCATCCGCGCATGGTTTATATTTCAAACTCAACTGAACTTGGCACCATCTATTGCAAAGAAGAAATCATAGCCTTAAATGAAGTCTGTCAGAAACATAATTTATATTTCTATTGTGATGGAGCTAGACTCGGTGCTGCTTTAACCGCCAATGGTAATGATTTAACTTTAGAAGATTTAGCCAAATATACTGATGCTTTTTACATCGGTGGAACCAAAAATGGTGCTCTCTTTGGAGAAGCCTTAGTCATCAATAACAAGGATTTAGCCAAAAACTATCGCTTCATTATCAAGCAAAGAGGAGCAATGTTAGCTAAAGGCTACTTAATTGGAGTTCAATTTGAAGAATTATTTAAAGATAATCTTTATTTTGAAATAGCTCAGCAAGAAAATGATTATGCCCAACAAATCAAAAATGCCTTACTTGCTAAAGGCTTCAAATTTTTCATCGATAGTCCAACCAATCAACTATTCCCAATACTGACCCAAAAGCAAGTAGATGAACTCGATAAAGAATTTGTTTTCTCAGTATGGCAAAAAAATAGTGATGATGAAGTGGTCATCAGATTAGTGACTTCATTTACTACCAATCAAGCCCAAGTTGATGCATTGATTGCTGTAATAAATAGTTTATAAACAAAAGGGTCCATTTTGGACCCTTTCCTTTGGCAATTAATACTTGATTTTAAAATAATCCATGACCAATTTGAAATCATCTTGCGCCGCCAAACAAGTCTCGAGCAAATAAGCCTGATCTCTTCTCCATTCCTTCAAACCTTGATAATAAAACATTTTCTTATCTTCAGAAATAATGAAGGGGACGATTTTGTTCTTCAAACATTCTTTAAACATAATTAATCTTCCAACTCGACCATTTCCATCTTGGAATGGGTGAATGGACTCGAATTCGTAATGAAAACTGACGATATCATAAAATGTTATATTCTTTAGCGAATTATATTGTTGAAGTATTTTTTTAATTTTTTGTGAAACTTCTTTTGGAGCAGTAGTTTCTTTTCCACCAACCTCATTCGGAACTTTCTTATAATCTCCAACGATAAACCAAGCTGTTCTGCTATCCTTTGTTCCACTTTTTAAAATAAAGTGCAATTGTTTGATGATTTTTTCTGAGAGTTTATTATTTGCTTGCTCAATGATGAAATTTATACAGCGAAAGTGGTTGACCGTTTCAATCACATCATCAACATCAATGCCTTTATCAATAGCAATTGTGTTTGTTTCAAAAATGTATCTTGTTTGATCATGGGATATTGTACTGCCTTCAATGTGATTCGAATTGTAGGTTAAATCTATTTGAATTTTATGGTAAATGCCACCCGACAAACCACTTTTCTTCTCCTCTTGAATCACTTTTAGCAAATCTGCATGATTTTTTGAATTTGCCCTTTCTGGTTTAATTGCGTCAAAAGGAATCTTCCAGATCTTGCCGACCAAAAAAGAACCAGGAATTCTATTATTTGCACAGTAATTCCTAACAGAGCGCTCAGAAAGCCCCCATTTTTGGGCAATTTCATTAACAGAAAGATATTTCACTTAATCATCTCCGAATATATTATAACATTTTATCGGCAAAAAAGATAGCAAAAGAAAGGCAAGAACGTGATATTTCTTGCCGATAGATTATTTCATAAACTTGTCAGCTTTGCTAATGGCATCTAAGAGCCATTTAGGATTTTCTTCACCCGCTTCAAGTTCTTTGAGTAATTTAATCTCTAGTTTAGAGAAATGACGATGCTCTAATAAGTCTGGTCTTTTTTCTTTGGTAATTCTAAGACTCTCTTTGAGTCTCCATTTGGCAATTGCATCATGGTTGCCACTAAACAAGATTTCTGGGATTACTTGGCCTTCATATTCACGTGGTAGTGAATATTGAGGATATTCAAGTAAGCCGTTTTCAAAAGACTCTTCCACAATTGACTCTTCACTAATAGCACCATCTTCTAAACGAATGATCGAATCAGCAATAACCATTGCTGGCAGTTCACCGCCAGTTAGAATATAATCACCAATCGATACTTCCATATCTATTTGCGCACTAATCCGTTGATCAACACCTTCATAGTGACCACAGATAATAACTAAATGCTTCTTGCTGGCTAATTCATGGGCTAGGGCTTGGTTATATTTTTGGCCACGAGGCGAGGTTAAGATAACAAAACTATCCGCTTGTTTAACCGCTTTTAAACAATCAAGAACAGGTTGACATTTCATTATCAGTCCGGCTCCACCCCCAACGCTACAATCATCTACTCTACCATTCTTATCGGTAGTAAAAGCGCGAATATCATGAGTTGCAATACTGACTGACTCTTTAGAAATTGCCCTTTTGATAATCGAAGTATCTAGAAAGCCTTCAAACATGGCTGGAAATAGTGTTAAAATATCAATTTTCATTAAATAAACCCTCCCAGTTGTGGACATCAATGCGTTTGTTATCTATATCGACCTTAGCAATAAAGGCTTTAACAAATGGCACTACTTCTTTTTTCCCTGATGGCATTATAACAACTAAAGACTTTTGGGCGGTATCATCTCTAAGTTTGATTACTTCACCTTTACAAACACCATTCATATAGACTTTAAGCCCAATTAATTGATGATAATAATAGGTGTCCTTTTCTAACTTTTCAAGTTTTTCAACTGCATACTTGATTAAATAATTACGATACTGGTTAGCAGTGTCAACATCGCTTATTTCAGCAAAGATAACATAACCTAAATCACCAACCTCGACATACTTTTCGACATGGACTTTGATGGCATCTTTATTTTCTTCATTTTCTAATAATAGTTCATTACCAACCTGATATCTTTGCCTAGCAAAATCAGTGAATGATTTTACTTTCATTTCACCTTTTAAACCTCTAACATTGACAATTCGACCTAATGTCACATATTCCATAAAAATACCTCGTCTGTATTATAACAAATAATAACTAATAAAAAAAGACAACTAAATTTCTTTAATTGTCTTGTTTTTCTTCAAATGATTCAAATTTAATGCGAATTCGCTTATCATTAATCTTACCCATTACACTGACCACTTTACGAATAGCATCTGCAACACTTCCGCCCCGTCCAATTAGACGAGCGACATCAGCAGACTCACCAACTACTAATAATAACATTTCAGCATCATTACCACTTGGCATTTGTCTAATCATAATAGCTGAAGGATTTTCAACTAGTGGATCGATAATGTCATGGATTAACTTTTCAATATCCATTAAATACTACTCAGCCTTTGCTTCTACAGCGGCTTCAGTTTTCTTGACTGCTGGTTTCTTAGCAGCCGGTTTTTTCGCTGGAGCCTTTTTGGCCGGTTCTTTCTTTTCGACAGGTTTTGCTGCTGGTTTTTCTTTAGCAGGTTTAACTTTCTTTTCGCTTAATTTGAAATCATGATAAGCCTTAATGACACCGGCATCAGATAAAATGTTTCTAACTGTATCAGAAGGTTGGGCCCCTTTCTTTAACCATTCAAGAGCCGATTCCTTGTTTAAGACTACACTATTGGATTCGGTTGGATGATAAATACCAATTTCCTCGATAAATCTACCATCTCTTGGTGAACGTGAATCAGCCACAACAATTCTATATGTTGCAACTTTATGACGACCAGTTCTTTTCATTCTAATTTTTACTGACATAACACTATTACCTCCTAATTGATTTGCTTCACTATTATAACATAACAAAACATTGTGTCAAGCATTTTTACTTAACACCATGTAAGAAATTATCTGAAACTTGGAAACTTGCCACCACGCATGAATTGTTTCATTTGTTTCATGGTTATTTTCGTTTGTTCATATTGTTTCAAGACATTGTTAACATCACTAACTTGCAAGCCAGAACCTTTAGCAATTCTTTCTTTTCTCTGACTTTTTAATATGTCAGGTTGCTTTCTTTCGATCGGTGTCATTGAATAAATAACCGCTTTGGATTTTTTCATTTTAGCTTCTGCTCGAATTTGATCAGCTTCAGAAAGTTTTGGCATCCCTGGCATCAGTTTAGCGATGCTTCCCAATGGCCCCATTTTATTAGCAGATTCCATTTGGAATAACATATCTTCTAAATCAAATTTGCCACTTAACATCCGATTCATAACATTCTTAGATTTCTTTTCATCTAAGTTTTCTTGGGCCTTTTCCACTAAGTTAAGAATATCTCCCATACCTAATATTCTTTCGGCCATTCTGCGCGGATGGAAGAGTTCAAAGTCCTTAACCTTTTCCCCTAAAGTCGTATACATGATTCTAATTCCCGAGAGTTTAGCCATTGATAAGGCTGCTCCACCTCTAGCATCCGAATCTAACTTGGTCATCATGGCGCCACTGATTTGTAAGAGTTCATTAAACTTAGCCGCTGAATGGGCTGCTTCTTGACCAGACATAGCATCCACTACTAAAATAATCTCTTGCGGCTTAATTTCGCTTTTAAGGCGATTAAGTTCAGCCATCAATTGCTCATCAATATGTAAGCGACCAGCGGTATCCAAAATAACAGTATCAAAACTTTTAGCTTTGGCATAGGCCACACCATTTTTAGCAATGGCAACTACATCTTGATTATCTCTTTCGGCATAAAAACCAAAGTTGTTGTTCTTGGCCAATTGTTCAAGTTGATCAATAGCACCAGGTCGATATACGTCCAGAGCAATTAGAATTGGTTTTCGTTGATATTTATCACGTGAGTATTTAGCTAACTTGGCACAGGAAGTGGTTTTGCCTCCACCTTGCAAACCCACCATCATAATAATGGCCTGTTTGTTAGGGGTAAAGACAATTTCTAATTCACTTTCGCCCAGTAATTCAGTCATTTTTTCGGCAACAATCTTGACAACCATTTGGGAAGGATTGAGTTTACCAATTACGTTTTGACCAATCATCTCAGCTTTTAAGTCGGCTATAAAGGTTTTAACAACTTCATTGTTAACATCCGCATCTAGCAAAGCAAATCTTACTTCTTGTAGCATTTCGGCCACATTATCTTCATTTAATCTGGCTTTACCACTGATTTTTTTAAAAATTGACTGGAGTTTATCTCCTAAATTTTCAAATGCCATAATATCACTCTACCCTTCGTTTATTTCGGCTATCTTGGCCATTCTTTCCAACAATTGTTCTTTGGATAATGGTTCTAAATTACTTGTCATGCGACTAATTTTATATTGTTTTTCAAGCAAATGAAGTTTATCTTCATATTGTCCCAACTTTTCTTCACAGGCTTTGATGACAGCAAAAACCGCATTACGCGAAATTTGATGAATAGCTGCAATTTCGGCCAAAGATAAATCTTCGCCATAATATTCTGCCATAATTACTTGTTGATGCTTTGTTAGAAGTGCGCCATACAAATCTAACAAAGTATTAATTTTAACGTTTTGTGATACTTCCATCTTAAAATACCAATTGCATAATGATAAAGATTCCAAAGAAGATGGCGACATTACGATGGAATTTTGGATCTTTAAAACAATACTTCCGGTTATAGGATGGATAATGCAGCCAAGCAAAAACAAAGGCCATAATTAATTCAAAGATAATGATTAAAGCTAGGCCAGAAAAACCCAGCTTAGTCAAGGCCCACATTAAACCTCTTTGCAGCAAAATAATCCCGATAATGAAAAGAACAAATCTAAAAATCGGATTCATCGGTCTATTCATTTTCATTACCTCCTTCTTTAACAAGTCCCCACAAGTATTGGTCCAAGTCAAACTTAATCATATCATCTAATTTCTCACCCAGTCCAATATAGCGCACTGGTATATTTAATTTATGCTTAATTGCCAAAATAATTCCACCTTTACTTGAAGAATCCATCTTAGTTAAGACGATTCCGGTTATTTGCGTCACACTAGCGAAAGCTTCTGCTTGTAAAACCCCATTTTGTCCCATTGTAGCATCAATAACTAGCAATGATTCATGCGGTGCAGCTTTGATTAATTTTTGCATAACTCGCTTGATTTTATCTAATTCATTCATCAAATTGATTTTGGTTTGGAGTCGACCTGCGGTATCACAAATAATGACATCATAGTTTTCATCCAATCCTTTTTTCAAACCATCATAAATGACAGAAGAAGGATCGCTATTCTCTTTACCTTGTAGTAAATCGGTTTTAGTCCGCTTGGCCCAAACACTTAATTGCTCAACTGCACCAGCTCGAAAGGTATCGCCTGCTACTAACAACACTTTCTTGCCACTTTTTTGGATGAGGTTAGTTAGTTTCGCAATGGTGGTGGTTTTTCCCACTCCATTAACACCAACCATTAAAATGACTGTGGGCCCTTCGCTAGCATAATTGATTTCACTAGGAACATCTAAGTCCGCAAGATAAAAGTCGCGCATCTGTTTAATTAAAACTTCATAAATCTTGGCGGGTTCAACTATTTTTTGAATGATAGCTTGATCTTTAGTTTCATTGACGATGGCGTTAGCTAAACTAGCCCCCATATCGGTTTCAATTAACGTATCTAATAAATCAGCATAAAAGTTAGCATCCAAATGTTTATGGTTTGCAAAAAGCAAAGTCATTTGATCTTTGAATGACTTTCTAGAGGAAGCTAGCCCCTTTTCGTACATTGCAGTACGCTCATCTTTTCTGCCAATAATTGCTTGTTTTAAACGTTGAAAAAATCCCATTGTTATCCCTCTTACTTAGTTGCCATTTTAGATAAGGCATTGCGCGCCGCTTCTTGTTCGGCAATTTTCTTAGAGCCACCTTTACCAACACCTAAAATTGTCTCATCCAACTTAACTGCAATTTCAAAACTTGGATGATTAGCAGGGCCGGAATAGGATAATAAAGTGTAAGTTAAGGAACGTTTAGTATCAGCTTGCACCAATTCTTGTAATTTTGTTTTTGGATCTTTTAGTTCTAAGAAACTCTCCATGCCACAATCAGCAATCAACTTACGATATTGTGAGAATAAAAACTTTTCAGCTTTGTTATAGCCTTGATCAAGATAAATCGCGGCCACTAAGGCTTCATAGACATCGCATAATAGTGATGGCCTTTCTTGCCCTTGTGATTTAGCTTCACCACTCCCTAAAAAGATATAATCACCAAGATTTATCCCTTTAGCCAATGTAGCTAAAGTCTCCATTCTAACTAAATTTGAACGCAGTAATGACATATTACCTTCGTCCATGTAGGAATATTCATTAAAAATATACTTAGTAATCACTAATTCAATAACCGCATCTCCCATAAACTCTGCTCGTTGATAATCGCCCCACTTGACATCATGTTCATTAGTATAAGAACAATGAGTAAGAGCGGAGAGAAACAAGTTTTCATCATGTGGTGTTATGCGTAGTTCATTCAATAATTCATGATAATCTTTAACCATTTTCCATTTCCTTTCTGAGTGCTTCCACTACTTGGGCGTTAGCTAGTGTATAAGCTACGCGAATAGCATTGTAAAAAGAATAAGCATCACTTGATCCATGTCCTTTAACTACTACTCCATTAACCCCTAATAACATTGCTCCGCCATACTTTTTATAATCCATACGCTCCTTCATGTCTTTAAAACCTGAAGACGCTAGTAGATACCCTAATTTGGTTATTAATGACTTTTTGAAGGCGTTTTTAATCATGCCATTCATCATGGAAGCCACTCCTTCCACCGATTTTAATAAGACATTGCCTGGATAACCTTCGGCTACCACTACATCAGCAGTGCCACTTAAAACATAACGACCTTCGAGATTTCCTTGAAAGTTTAAACCTTTTTCCTTAATTAAAAGTTGATGAGCCGCTTTAACCGTTGGACTGCCTTTTTTGGCTTCAGCACCATTGCTTAATAAATAAATTCTTGGTTCTTTAATATTATCCATTGTTTGGGAAAATATCTTACCCATTTTGGCAAATTGAACTAAGTGTTCTGGTGTATTTTCATTATTAGCCCCGATATCTAAAATAGTCACACTTTTACCATTCTCACATGGAAAAGGTGAAACCAAAGCCGCTCTAGCAACGCCAGGAATTAGTTTTAATTTAAGCGTTGCTCCAGTTAAGAAGGCTCCAGTTGAACCAGCCGAAACCACTGCTGCTGCTTGTTTATTAGCAACTAGTTCAATAGCTTTTAGCATGGAAGTATCTTTTCTGCGCATCACATCAAGAGCCCCATCTTCCATCCCCATTACTTCGGGGGCTGGAATAATAGTAACTAAGCCTTGTAAGGATTGTAATTCTTCGGCTTTTCCAACTACCAGAAACTCGACATCTTTATAATCTCGCAAAAAGTTGACAATAGCTTCGACTACAATCGAACTACCAGCATCACTACCCATTGCATCTACTGCGATTTTAATCATATTACCTTTCTCCTTTTACCATCATATAATGATACCAAAATTATTCAATGACTGCCACATCTTTTGCCATGTATGTGGTCAAAAAAGTTAGAATCGCTTGATTAGCTGGCTGACCTTCCTCTTGCAAAATTGCTTTGGCATCTGCTCTAGCGCATTCAAAGATTTTTAAGTCTTCAAAAATATTGCACATTGCAAAACCAAAACCACCACTTTGGGCATAGCCAGCGATATCACCAGGGCCTCGCACCATTAAATCATATCTAGCCACTTCAAACCCATCGCTATTGTGTTGCAAGAAAGTTAGTTTTTCTAATACTTCTTCATCATTACTATTAGTTAATAAATAACAAGCGGCTTTTTGACCTCCCCGCCCAATTCGACCTCTTAATTGATGGAGTTGAGCTAAGCCAAAACAATTGGCATCATAGATAATCATCATGGTAGCTTCTTTGATATCGATTCCGACCTCAATGACAGTTGTCGAAACTAAAATGGCCTTTTTTGCTTGCTTGAAAGCGGCCATAACTGCCACTTTTTCTTCTTCCTTTAAGCGACCATGTAATAAAAAGACGGGAATGTCGACAAACTCTTTTTGCATAGTTTTAAAAACATCTTTGACATTATTATAATCACTTAATTCATTTTCGATCAAAGAACAAACAACATAGATCTTCTCATCTTTAGCTAAAGTTTCCAACATCTTGGTTTTAATAGTCGTGATACTATTGCCTTTAATAACTTCGGTTTGAATATCCTTTTGGGCATAAGGTGAAACTTGCAAAGTTGAAACATCCATATCTTGGAAGATAGCAATAGCTAAAGTTCGAGGGATTGGCGTAGCACTCATCAATAACAAGTCCACACTCGTGCCTTTTTCATGCAATAATTTCCGTTGTTCCACCCCAAAGCGTTGTAATTCATCCACTACGCACATTCCTAAATTATGAAACTCGACACCTTTTTGAATTAAAGCTTGCGTTCCAATAACCAGTTGCGCTTCCCCGTTTTGCAGACGCTTTAGAGTTTGTCTTTTCTCTTCAATTGATAAAGAGGAAACCAATAAAACGGTTTGAATACCAAAAGGAGTCAGTAAGTCACTTAAAGTGGCATAATGTTGGCGCGCTAAAATATCAGTTGGTGCCATAAAGGCCCCTTGATAACCCCCACTAATACAAGCGACTAAAGCTAAAGTCGCAACGATAGTTTTGCCACTGCCAACATCACCTTGCAATAAACGATACATAGTTTTTGGTAACTGTAAATCAAGTAAGATTTCGGCTAAAGAAGTTTGTTGATCAGGGGTTAAAAGGTAAGGCAAAGTATCAATAATTTTCTTCAGTAAAGCTTGATTAATGTTTTTACCTACTCCGCTACTACTTGCCAAACTCACGCTTCGCAGTTTTTGCATCAGCAAAGAATAAACTAAAGCTTCTTCATATTTAAGATATCTTTTAGCTTGAACGACATCATTCATCGATCTAGGAAAATGGGCCAAGTAATAGGCTAAGTCCCGCCCGATTAATTTGTACTTACTAGAGTATTTAGCAGGAATAATCGGCATCAATTTTTCTTCTGCAACTAGTTGGTCATAGCAATAATTCACAACTTTAGCAAATTCATAGTCTTTGACACCTTGAATTAAGGAATAAACAGGTTTAATCTGCAAAGTATCCAGCTCTTTGATAAATAAGTCGCTCGCCATAATTTCGCGATGATAATAATCAAGTTTACCAGCCACTAGGACTTTTGACCCAACTAAAATATTAGCGTAATAAAAGTCGCGATTGAAGACCACTACTTTATATTCATCATCTAAGTAAGCCACTTTAAAAGCAAAACGATTTAAGTTTCTTTTGATTCTAAATAAGCGCTCTTTACTAACCACTTCACCACAAATAACGACTCGCTTGTCATTATCTAAATTACTGATTTGCGTTGTTAAGGTATAATCAACATACTTTCGAGGTAAATAAGACAGCACTTGAAAAGGAGTTTTTAAACCTAATTTATTTAAAAACTCTGCTCTTTTTGTAGTTATGTTGAACTTAAATTCATTCACAACACTTACCCCCTACAAAAAAAGGGGATTACCCTTTTTTACTCTACCCCAAAGAAATAGAAGTAGACTGGTTGTCCACCATAATGAACATCCACTTCAATGGTATGATCTTCAGCAATTTTCTCAGCTAATTTTTGCACTTCTTCTTCGCTCACCTTATCGCCATAAACAATCGTGACAATACTGCTGTTTTTATCAATCATATGATCCAACAATTCATAACAAGCATCATCAAGTTCTTTACGGCAACTAACAATATTCTTGGTTTCAAGTATTCCCATAAAATAATCTTTCTTAATCTTAAGATGATCAATTTCGGTATCTTTAATAGCGAAAGTTACTTGGCCAGAACGGACTCGTTTAGCCGCTTCTAACATTTCTTTTTCATTAGTTTTTTCATCGGCATCCGGGTTAAACATCATGCAAGCCGTTAAGCCTTGTAAGATTGTCCGAGTTGGAATAACATGAACTTGACAATTTTCACAAACAGCCGCTGCTTGTTTAGCTGCCATAATAATGTTTTTGTTATTAGGCAGAATATAAATATGTTCAGCATTAACATGCGAAATAGCATCAATAAAATCATTGGTGGATGGGTTCATTGATTGGCCACCCGAGACAATATAAT
>CAYIYS010000010.1:1257-26640 GCA_964367975.1 uncultured Eubacteriales bacterium | reverse complement strand
GTTTAAATGATATAGTTTCATTTAAAAAAGTGCAACAAAAAAGGGAGATTTCTATCTCCCTTGTCATTAACAATTATAGCTTTTCTTTTAAAGCTTGACTTTGTTTAAACGCCACTTTCTTTGAGGCCGGGACTTTTACAGGAGCTTTAGTGACAGGGTTTTTAGCTTCTCTAGCTGCCCGTTGTTTTACACAGAAGTTACCAAAGCCGCCAATCTTGACAACGTCGCCCGCGCAGAGAGCCTTTTCGATTGCACCAAAAACTGCTTCAACACAGGATTGCGCTTCTTTTTTTGTGATGTTTCTTTCTTGTGCTAATTGTTCGACAAGTTGTGCTTTATTCATATTTCGTCCTCCTATTTGTTTTAGTATAGCATGATAAAAAGAAAAAATGCAAATAATTAATGAATTTGTGGGGTTTTTTTGCACATTTGTGTTATTCTTTGGCCCGGCAAATAATATTGATTGGAGTTCCCTCAAATCCAAAGGTTTCTCTAAGCCGATTTTCTAAGAAACGTTTATAAGAAAAATGTAGGAAATTTGGGTTGTTGACAAAGAGGACAAAGGTTGGTGGTTTTACCGCCACTTGACTAGCATATTTTATCTTGATTCGACCCCCATTAAACTCGGGAGCTGGGTTGATTTGTTGAGCATCCATCATCAATGCATTTAGCGTTGATGTTGGGACGCGTTTGGTGGCACTATCATAAGCGATATCGATTGCGGCGTAAATAGTAGCAAGTCTGGCTTTTGTGATAGCACTACAAAAAACGATAGGGGCATAATCAATAAATTTAAATTCTTCTTTAATTTTCTTGGTGAATTGCACCATACTATTTTCTTCTTTATCGACTAAATCCCATTTATTGACAACCACGACAATCGCTTTTTTAGCATCGATGGCATAACCGGCGATGTTTTTATCTAGTTCTTTAATACCACTTTCACCATCAATTAAGAGCAAAACAACATCGCTTCGATCAATGGCACCTAAAGCTCTTAAAGCAGCATATTTATCTACCGCCTCATAGATACGGCCTCTTTTTCTTAAACCCGCTGTATCAATGACGACATAATTTCTGCCATCTTTAACAAAGGGGGTATCGATTGAATCACGAGTCGTACCTTCAATGCTAGAAACGATAACACGTTCTTCGTTAAGTAAAGCATTAGTTAACGAAGATTTTCCTACATTTGGTCGCCCAATTAAACAAAACTTAATTTCTCCTTCAATTTCTTCAATTTCTTTTTTAGGAGGTAAAGCTTGGATAATAGCATCGAGTAAGTCACCAATGCCAATCCCATGAACTCCACTTACGCCGATGGGATTGCCAATGCCTAGTCCATAGAATTCATAAATATCTTGTTGCAAATGACCTTCGTCAACTTTATTAACTGCGATAAGACAGGGCTTTTTTGATTTTTGAATTATTTTGGCTAGCATGCGGTCATCTGGGGTAATCCCGACTCGCGAATCGCAAACTAAAACAATGACATCGGCCTCTTCAATGGCAATGTCCACTTGGGCTCTTATTTGAGTTTGGAACGGAGCATCTTTAATTTCTACTCCACCAGTATCAATTACGGCAAATTCTTTGGTTAACCAACTGGCTTTTCCATATAAACGATCTCTGGTTACGCCACTTTCATCACTAACAATCGAAAGTCTAGTTCCAATGATACGATTAAAAATAGTGGATTTACCAACATTAGGTCGACCAACTATTGCAACTTTTCCTTCAATCATCAAACTCTTCTCCTGAATTAATTTTACGTTTAATAATACTAATAATCTTATTAACAGTTTGTTCAATATTTTGATTTGAATTATCAACCAGGATAGCATCATCCGCTTTGATAAGCGGGGCTAGTAACCTAGTTGAATCTAATTTATCTCTTCGAATAATATCGTTCATGACTTCTTCAACAGAGGCATCTAAGCCTTTGATTTTGTATTCTTGGTAACGTCGTAAAGCGCGAGTTTCCATATCGGCGGTTTGGTATATTTTAATATCGGCATTAGGAAAGACGAATGTTCCAATGTCACGTCCATCCAGAACTACACCGCCTTTTTCTCCTAATTTTCTTTGTTTTTCTACCATTTGTAGTCGGACACTTGGATAAGCGCAGACGATTGACACATTAGTTGAAACTTCTTTAGATCTAATTTCTTCACTAACATCGACATCGTTTAGAAAGAAATAGTCTTTGGCAACTCTGATGTCGCTTTTGGTTAAAAGTTCTGAAAGGGATTTTTCGTCATTAACATCAACGTGATTTTGCAAAGCCGCTAAAGTTAAGCAACGATACATAGCTCCCGTATCAATATATTGATAATTCAACTTCTTTGCTAAAAGTTTGGCGACACTACTTTTTCCAGCTGCGGCTGGACCGTCTATAGCAATAATAAGTTTTTTCATAATACCTCCCCCTTCGTCGAATATTATTATAGCACAACCCGGTTTTGTTGTGTGTACATAGCGCTAATAAAAATCAATACTATTGCTTTTTTAATCTTCTACTTATATAATATAAACGCGATTTAAAGTCGTGATATCAATTAGCAGAGGGAGGCTAAAACAATATGGCAAAAAAATTTCGAGTCAAGAAAGAAAGTTGCATTGGTTGTGGAGTATGCACAGCAGTTGCTAGTGCAGTGTTCGTAATGGGTGCAGATGGCTTTGCCGAAAATGCATTAGGTGAAGAAGTACCTGATGATTTGGTAGCAAGCGCAGAAGAAGCAAAAAACTCTTGCCCAGTCCAAGCAATCGAAGAAGAATAATAGAGAACAAAATAAAACAGTGAATTTATTAATCCACTGTTTTTTTGTTGCTTAATTGTTGATGGAGTATCTTTTTAATTATTATATATAACCAAATTACAAGCGTAAACTTTAAAATGTTGAAGGGAATTAAAGGGACAATGGTGGCATAGATATAATTACGAATTGAACCATCAAACCAGAGATTTACTAATTCTGGATAGAAAGCAAACTTTTGCAAGGCATTCGAAGGCGTGATAAAAAAGAAATTTAAGATTACCATGAACACAGTTACGACAAGGACACTAATGATGGTTTGGCAAAACTCTATTTGGGTAGATTTATCTTTGCGGATAAAAGCATAAAGACAAAATAATAAAGGTAGAATAAGTACAATAATCCCACCAATTTGCCAGACTGGTGCACTAATAATAAGTAAGACAATGCCGGTAAAACAGGTTATTATGGTGATAATTAAAGTATAAAGAGCTATTTTTTGGTTCTTTTTGACATCACCTTGATCCATTTTTTTATTGATGAAAGTGAAAATAAAACCGAGAGTTAAAGAAGCCAGAATGGCAGCGATCTCCCCAAAAATTAAAGTTCCTTTTAAGGCAAAACGTAAGATTGATCGTAGTAAAGTGATCACCAATAATCCACCGGGGCCCAATAAATTAGCGCCGACTAAAATCGGAATTTCACTAGCATCCAAACTCAGATAACTCAAAAAGGGAGTAGGTATTTCTATCAGCGCCAAAATAAATGACAAAGCACTTAACATGGCACATAAAACTAATTTTTTAGTATCTTTAAAAAATGCAAACATACTGACCCTCCAACAAAAAAACCCTAACAAAATTAGGGTTAAGCAGAAAAAAATCTTTTTCTTCTTCCATCCAGACTTTACTGTCGCCACTAGAATCACACTAGTTCATGCTAAAGGTTTAGCTCGCGGGGTATACCGCCGATAGGGAATTGCACCCAACCCTGAAGATTTGTCGATTAAATAATACACTTTTCTCTTTCTTTTTTCAACCCGAATAATAAGAAATTTGATATAATATGAATTGATATTCATTTTTGGTTAAAAACGGCAGATTTTATTTTATAAAAGGTGTCGAAAGTGGCGTTATTCAACTTGAATAAAAACAGGCACTGGTTTATAATAACTAGGATGAATTAAAAATCATTATCTACTGGAGGGATTATTTTATGGAATTTTTCACCACAAATTTCTTGATGGTACTTATCGTTACTGTCGTAGGAATTATTGGCGTTCTATTTGCTTTCTACTTAAAGAACAAATCAGAAAAGACCAAAGTTGAAAATGAAAAAATTAGAGAGATTCAATCTTACATTCAAGAAGGAGCTATGGCATTTTTGAAAAGACAATATAAAACTCTTGCCATCTGTGTAGTCGTCATCTTCTTGTTGATTGGACTTCTCACAGGGAACAATAGCTGGTTTACTGCTATTTGCTTCTTAATCGGCGCTATATTGTCAGGTTTAGCCGGTTTCATTGGAATGCGTTCAGCAACCAATGCAAATGGTAGAACAACCCAAGCTGCCCAAAAAGGCGGAATGAATGCCGCTTTACAAGTCGCCTTTTCAGGCGGAGCTGTGGTGGGCTTGTGTGTTGTCGGTTTAGGTCTAGGTGGCCTAAGTTTAGTTATTTATCTTTTTAATTTAGTTCCTAATATAGATCCAAAAGACTTAGCAAGTATTGTTACGGGTTTTGGGTTAGGAGCATCATCGATTGCTTTGTTCAGCCGGGTTGGTGGCGGTATTTATACTAAAGCCGCTGACGTTGGAGCTGACTTAGTTGGTAAAGTCGAAGCCGGTATTCCTGAAGATGATCCAAGAAACCCTGCTGTTATTGCTGATAACGTTGGTGATAACGTTGGTGATGTGGCTGGAATGGGTGCTGACTTATTTGAAAGTTATGTTGGCGCTATTATTTCCGCTGTTTCACTAGCTGCTTCAAGCAGTGCAATGGTTACACAACAAATCTTCTATCCATTGGTGTTATCTGCTATTGGTATTATTGCAGCCATCATTGGTGGACGTTTCGTTAAGGGTGATAAAGACCCTGCTAAGTCATTGCGAATTGGAACTTATGTTGCTAGCATCATCGTTGTGGTTGGGGCTTTACTGCTCAGTATTCTTTACTTCGGCCACGAGTTCTATAAAACTTTCTTCTCAGTTCTAGTTGGTTTAGTGGTTGGTGTTATTATTGGTGCAGTTACTGAAATTTTCACATCTGAAGATCATAAATATGTTAAGAAGATTGCGCAACAATCTGAAACTGGTGCAGCCACCACAATTATCAGTGGTTTATCAGTAGGTATGATGTCCACTGTCATTCCAATTTTATTAATTTCAGTTGCTATCGTTGTTGCTTACTACGTAGGTGGTGGCGCAAATGGTGGTGTTTATGGTATCGCTTTAGCCGCGGTTGGTATGCTTTCAACCACCGGCATTACTGTTGCCGTTGATGCTTATGGACCAATTGCTGATAATGCTGGAGGTATTGCAGAAATGACAGAACTTCCAGAATCAGTGAGAGATATTACCGATAAACTAGACTCGGTTGGTAATACCACCGCCGCGATGGGTAAAGGGTTCGCTATTGGTAGCGCAGCCTTAACATCGTTAGCGTTATTTGTTACATTTATTTGGTCAATGAATGCCGCAACTTCTGTTGATATAACAGTCTTATTAAACTTAGCTTCTCCAAGCGTTGTTGTTGGTCTGTTAATTGGTGGTATGTTACCATTCTTATTCACAGCCTTAACAATGGATTCAGTTGGTAAAGCTGCTTTTGAAATGATTGAAGAGGTTAGAGGCCAATTCAAAGCTGATCCTGGCATTATGGCTGGTACCAGCAAACCTAACTATGCAAGATGTGTTGATATTTCGACCAAAGCAGCCTTAAAAGAAATGGTTATACCTGGCGTTCTGGCTGTTGTCTCTCCATTGTTGATGGGGGTTGTCCTAGGTTATGAAGGACTAGCGGGCTTACTGGCCGGTTCACTTGTAACCGGTGTTTTGTTAGCCATCTTTATGTCAAATGCTGGTGGAGCTTGGGACAATGCCAAGAAGTTCATCGAAGCGAGTGGACGTAAGGGTAGCCCAGAACACAAAGCCGCAGTTGTTGGTGATACAGTTGGTGATCCATTCAAGGATACCTCTGGTCCATCTATCAATATCTTAATTAAATTAATGTCTATCGTCTCGGTCGTCTTTATCCCATTGTTCGTGATGATCAATGAAGGTAGAGGACTAATCGGATTCATTGGTAAATAATTAATTACAATTTGCAAATCTAAGCCCATTCTAGAAATGATTCTAGAGTGGGCTTTTTGTATCAGCAAATAAGATGAATTAATCAATGAATATTAATGTTTGGTTTTAGTTTCTTTGTGTTTATATGTGTGTTATTTAGAGTAATTATAAACAAGAAAAAACGAAAATTAAGCAATAGGTTAGTGTTTCAATCTCGATACATTTGGGATTTAAACCTACAGGTGCTATGATTTAATTTGACTCAAACATTACGAACACTTAAAATTATTTGTAGAGTCTTCTTTCAAGAAGAAAATGAGCAAAATAAAACCCGGATTATTCCGGGTTTTGTGTAGTTATTTTGTTTTGTCAATGGTGATTGAGTAAGGTTTAAGTTCGGCTTCGATTTGAGCTAAACACGCTCTTACTTTGTCTTTATCAGAGTTTCTAATAAAGTCGGCAGTTAATTTGATGGCTTCAATTTTACCATATTCAATGACCTTTGCATCAATGTTTGTTAACAATAAATTATATTGATCACAGATTTCCACAATTTCCTTGAGTAATGGATGCTCAGCGTTACCAATTACTTCAAAAGAGGTGATGTGATGCGAGATTGCTCTTTCAATCACTCTTAACATGACTAATGTTACTAGCGAAATAATTGTGGCGGCTAAAGCTCCAATATAGTAGCCATTTCCACAAGCTAGACCAATCATACCAACTAACCAAATAGTTGAAGCGGTTGTAATGCCCGTGACACCGCCTTTATCACGAATGATGGCGCCAGCACCCAAGAAACCAATACCACTAACTACTTGAGCGGATAATCTAGCGGGGTCTGTAGTCATTCCCATGTTAGTAAATCCATACATCGAAACAAGCATAACTAGACAAGAACCAACTGCTACTAAAATATGAGTTCTAAGCCCAGCTGGACGGCCGTGCCATTCTCTTTCAAGCCCAATCAGACCGCCTAAAACTACGGCAGCACAAATTCGCAAGATGATTGACCAAGTATCAAGGGTCACACCATTAGCCATAATTACGATATTTTCTGCTAATAAAGATAGCATAGTAACCTCCCTTATCGGTGAGCATCAAAGTAGGCAATTAAGTACTTTGTTACTTCATCTCGATTGATTTCATTTAACATTTCATGTCGACCATTTGGATAAAGTTTGAGGGTGACATCTTGGATACCATTATTTTTATAAATTTGATAAAGTTTTTCTACTCCATCTCCATTGTTACCAACCGGATCTTTTTCACCAGAGATTAATAAAATTGGTAAATTCTTAGGAATGGCTTGGATTTTCGCTGGTGTTTGTAGTTTAGCTAAAGCTCCAGTGAATTCTTTGAAGAAGCCAATAGAACAAACATAACCACAATCAGGATCTGCGATATATTTATCGACTTCTTTTTCATCACGACTCAACCAATCAAAACCAGTTCTATTAGGTTTGAAGGCATTGTTGTAAGACCCAAATGACATATTATTCATGAAATTACTAGGTTTGTCTTTCTTATTGAATGCCGCAATAATGCAAGCTAAGATATGTCCCACTTTGGCAATTGGATTTGGACCATTAGTTCCAGAGAGAACACAAGCAGCGATGGAATCACCATATTTTGCGATGTATTCTTGGGCCATAAATGAACCCATTGAGTGTCCAAATAAAATAATTGGGGCTTTAGATTGTTGATGTAAATCTTGAATTAGTGTATGAATATTATCAACACAGTTGTAAAAATCGCCACTATCAAAATGCCCCCTTTTGTGCACCGGAGGTACACCATGTCCAATATGATTAATAGCATAAACCGAATAATTATGTTTATTCAATTCGGTTGCGAATCTATCATAGCGTGAGACATGCTCGGCCATGCCATGCGAAATAACAATAATCGCTTTAGGATTATTGATTTTCCAAGCTAGACCACAAACGTCTTCCCTAATTTTAAAATCTTCCATTATTATCACACCTTTCGTGTTCTTTATTTCATTATAGCAAATTGCAAGTTGATAAAAAAGGTCTCTTTTTGTAAAAAAAGAGGAACTATGCTACAATAAGCAATGGTGATAAGATGAGAGTAGATAAATATTTAAAGGTCGCCAGGTTAGTTAAAAGACGTTCAGTTTGTAAAGAACTGGCCGAAAAGGGGCGGGTTTATCTTAATGGAAAAGTAGCTAAACCAAGTAGTGAAGTACAGGTTAATGACTATATTTTGCTAGACTTAAGTGATCGCAAACTGACAGTAAAAGTGTTATCACTGAAAGAGTATGCATTAAAAGAACAAGCTGAATCAATGTTTGAAGTTGTTGAAGAAGAGTTTAAATAGTATAATAAAAGATAATAAAAGGGAGAATGAACATGCAAAGAAGTGATGCTAAATCAGTGCGGAAGTGGAACATTAATCGTTCAACGTCAATTGTAATGATTGGCTTGGCCGCCATTGGCTTGATGTTCGCCCTAAAAATAGTGCTAACTTATGCTAGCGAAACGACAGTCAATAAGCGCTTGGAACAAATTAAACAAGAAATAATCGAGGAGAATGAATACCTCGAACATGAAAGTGATTTATTGCACGATGGAGACTACTATTCAATCTACATTCGTGAAGAGTTTCAATTAAATGGGAATAACGTTATTCGACTTCCAAAATAAGAAGGTAAAAAAGTAACCTTCTTTTTTATTCAAATAGAGGATTAATATGGATTTTAAATTAGATTTAGCTAAGAAATATTTGATAGCGGTCTCGGGTGGGCCTGATTCGATGGCTCTTTTAGACATGTGTTTTAAGCAAACCAGCAAGCTTGTCGTCGCCCATATTAACTATAAAAAAAGAAAAAGTAGTGATCGAGATGAACAAATTGTTAGCGCCTATTGTCAACAACATCGGATCCCTTTATTTGTATCCGTTGTAAAAGAACACTCAACTGGTAACTTTCAAAATTGGGCGCGCGAATATCGTTATCGTTTTTTCAATAAAATCTATCATGAACAAGGCTGTAATTGTCTTTTAATAGCCCATCAAGAAGATGATTATATTGAAACATATTTACTCAAGCAACAACGAGATTCTTATTCTGAAAACTTAGCAATTCAACAAAGCAACCATATCTTTGATATGGACATCTATCGCCCCTTACTCAAAATCAGCAAAAAAAATTTGGAGCAATATTGTCTGGATAATCAGCTTGATTATGGAATTGATGAAAGCAATTTAAGCGACATTTATGCTCGTAACGTCATGCGAAAACAAGTTAGTAAATTAACAAGTGAAGAACGGGAAAAATTATTATGCCAAATTGCTCGAGAACAAGCACTTCAAAACCAAGAAAATCAAAGAGTGCAGGAAAGTTACCTTAATTGTTTAAAAGGACAAGTTTTATCGATTAAGAGCCTTTTATCTTTAGCTCAAGATCTACAAAGTAAAGTCCTCTATAAATTTATCGAAAAACATTCTTCCATTCGAAGCGCTTTAATCTCCAAAGGAAGGCTTGAAGATATCTTGACGAAGTTACATACCAATAAACCCGGGGTTTCAATCATTCTATCTAGTGGCGAAGTTATTGTGAGAAACTATGATGACTTGGTGATTGCGCCCCCTGCGCTTAAGAAAGATTTTTCTTACACTCTTGGCAGTTTTGAAGAAATGGAAACACCAGAGTTTAAGATCCAAAAAAGTGGTCCTAAAATGAATGGGATCTATGTTGAAGAATCCGATTTTCCTTTGACGATTAGAAGTTATCAAAACACTGATATTATTGAGATTAATGAAGGGCATAAAAAGGTCAATAGATTCTTCATCGATGCTAAAATTAGCCTGGCGCAAAGAAAATCTACTCCGCTGGTTGTTAATAACAAAAACCGGATTATCTTGATTAGTGGCTTTTACCAAGATATCAGGCGTAAAAGATTGCAAAGCAATCTATTTGTGTTAAAATGTTAACGTATATCTTATCGGAGGGGTTTGTATGCATATGGATATTAAAGAAATTTATGTTACGTTAGAGCAAATTGAAGCGAAATGTGAAGATTTAGGAAAGCGTATCACAAAGGATTACGAAGGGAAGAAGCCAATCCTCATCGGGTTACTCAAGGGTTCAGTTCCTTTTATGGCTGAATTAATGAAACACATCAATGTTTTGCTACAAACTGAGTATATGGTTGTTTCTAGTTATGGATCGGGGATTACTTCTTCAGGAGAAATCCAAATTATTAACGATTTAACCATATCGCCTTCTGGTCGAGATGTGATTGTTGTTGAAGATATTATTGATACGGGTTTGACTCTCGATACAATTACTAAATTATTGAAGTATCGGGGAGCCAAAAGTGTTGAAGTGGCTTGTTTATTATCAAAACCAGCCGCTAGAAAAGTTGATGTTCCAGTCAAATACCTTGGCTTTGAGATTAAAAATGAGTTTGTGGTTGGTTTTGGTTTAGATTATGACCAATTCTATCGCAACTTGCCATATATCGGTATTCTAAAAGAAGAAATATATAAGAAATAAATTAAGGGGGATGATGTTAAGTGGGAGACAATGAAAGAAAACCAAACGCACCAAAGAAGTCGACGTTACAATTTATATTGCCTTACATAATGATTTTTGGAATCGTCATGGTTCTAATTTTTACTTTGGGAGGAAATAATCCTGGGTCAAGAACCTATTCTGCAAGAGGAATGATCAATGAGTTCCAAACTATCGATAAAGAGAACGTGGAAAGTATTGTGATTTCACAACAAGAAAGAGTTATTGAAGTATCTGGTGTTATTATAGTCGATGGACAAAAAATTAATTATACAGCTATTATTCCAAATTATTATGAGGCGGAATTTTTCCCAACCATTGAAAGATTTGGCACAGCGGTTGAAATAAAAAATGCTTTCGCCACCAATATCTGGTCGTCATTACTGGTTTATATTGTTCCAATTATTTTACTGGTTTTAGTAGGAGTCTTCTTTCTATCTAAAATGGGTGGAGCAGGAGCTAATAAACAAGCTTTTGATTTTGGTAAATCACCAGTTAAAAACATTCAAAACAGCAAAGTTAAATTTGCTGATGTGGCTGGCTGTGATGAAGAAAAGGCTGAAATGGTTGAAGTTGTTGATTATTTAAAAAATCCAAAGAAATTCTCAAAAATGGGAGCCAAAATTCCTAAAGGTGTTTTACTTAAAGGAGCACCAGGCACAGGTAAAACCTTACTGGCTAAAGCTGTTGCCGGTGAAGCTAATGTGCCATTTTTATCAATTTCAGGTTCTGACTTTGTTGAAATGTTTGTTGGTGTCGGTGCTAGCCGGGTTAGAGATATGTTTAATAAAGCTAAGAAATTAGCTCCATCTATTTTATTTATTGATGAAATTGATGCCGTTGGTCGTCAAAGAGGCGCGGGCTTGGGCGGTGGCCATGATGAAAGAGAACAAACCCTTAATCAACTATTGGTGGAAATGGATGGCTTTGAAGAGAATATCGGTGTTATTGTCATTGCGGCAACTAATAGACCAGACGTTCTTGACCCAGCCTTATTAAGACCAGGAAGATTTGATCGTCAAATCATTGTTGCGCTGCCAGATAAAAATGGGCGAGAAGCAATTTTGAAGGTCCACGCTAGAAACAAAGTGATGGATAAGGATGTAGATTTCACTGCTGTTGCTGCTAGAACGCCAGGTTTTAGTGGAGCAGAATTGGAAAATGTTTTAAATGAAGCCGCTATTCTGGCGGTCAGATTAAATCAAGAGGCGATTACGCTTGAAGATATTGATGAAGCAATTGATAGAGTTATGGGTGGACCAGCTAAAACATCAAAAATGGTTACTCCAGCCGAGAAGAAGTTAATTGCCTATCATGAATCTGGTCACGCTATGGTTGGTTTGAAATTAGCCAATGCAATGAAAGTTCAAAAGGTTACTATTATCCCACGTGGAGAAGCCGGTGGTTATGTCTTAATGACACCGACCGATGATCGGTTTTTAAACACCAAAGGTGAGTTGCTTGATCGAATTGCAGGTTTGCTAGCGGGTCGGGTTAGTGAAGAAGTTTTCTTTGATGATGTGACAACCGGTGCCCAAAATGATATTGAACAAGCTACCAAGATTGCCAAAGCAATGGTGACCGAACTTGGGATGTCTAATCTAGGGCCTATTCAATATGAAAAACAAACCGGCAGTGTCTTTTTAGGTAGAGATTATACTAGTTCTCAACGCAATGTTTCGAGCGAAATTGCTTATGAAATAGATAAAGAGATTCAAAGAATTGTTAATGATTCAATGGATCGGGCTCGCAAAGTAATTGTTGAGAATAAAGATAAAGTGGAGTTAATTGCTCAAACTTTACTAGATAAAGAAACCTTGACAAATGAAGAGGTTGTATCGCTTGTCGAAACCGGCAAACTGCCGATCAAAATCAAAAAGGAAGAGCAATCAATTGCGGTTGCGGAAAAAACAACCACAGCAGCAACTCAAGAAAAATCATCAACCGAGATTTAAAAACGACAGCATATGTCGTTTTTGATTATTATATAGGAGATTTATGGATAAGTTATTAAGAGGAGTTTTCAAAGATAGAGCAATCCGGGTAAGTTTAGTCGATAGTTCTATCACGAGTGCAGCCATCTGTTCGCGCCATCACACAACCCCGGTTGTAAGTGATGCTTTAAGCAGACTTACTTCAGTCGGAGCCATGATGTCTGGTATGATAAAAGACGGTAGATTAACCTTGAAAATATCCGGTAATGGACCCATCAAACAAATGGTTGTAGATGCTACTAGCGAGGGTGTTATCCGCGGTTTTGTTGCCAATCCATCTGTAGATTTGCCACTTAACGGCAAAGGTAAATTAGATGTTGGAACTGCGGTGGGAGATTTAGGAGTTTTAACAGTTATTAAAAAACTTGGGTTAAAACAAGATTTCTCGGGCGATGTTATTTTAACAAATGGCGAGATAGGTGATGATTTTTGTTATTACTTTTATAAAAGTGAACAAACTCCCTCAATGGTGGCGGTTGGTACTCTAATTGATGTTGATAGCACTGTTAAATATGCGGGAGGAATGATTTTGCAATTATTACCTAACGCTATGGAAGAAGATATCATCTTTTTAGAAGATTTAGCTAAACATCTCAAACCCATTACTCAACTACTAGCCAAAAACAAAAGTTTAGAAAGTATTATTGAAGAATTATTTCAACAACAAGTTGAAATCTTAGATATCAAACCAATCAAATTTGAATGTGATTGCTGTAAAGAAAAATTTATTGCTGGCATTGCAACTTTACCCCGTCAAGAGATAGTTGAAATGTTGCAAGAAGAACATGGTTGTGAGGTACGCTGCGAATTTTGTGGGAATGTTTATAATTTTGATGAACAAGACTTACAAACCGCTTTGCAAATAAAAGAAGGTAAGAGGTAAGGCCTATGAAGACTGCGATAATAGTTTTATTGGTAGTTTTAGTCTTTGGAGTAGCATTACTCATTTATTTCACTTACAAAGGCGACGCCAAGAAACGCTTGATTGTTAAATTGCTAGATAGTCTACTTTTTGTGACTCTTGGCATTTTAAGTTTTATTTACGCTAATCAAGCGGATGCCTATCAGCGTCTTTATTTTATCTTAATTATTAGCGGGGCCGTCTTATCCTTTATTGGTGATTTATTTTTAGCCATAAGTCATAAGAAAATCAAAAATATTCACAACAAACATTTCATTATTGGTGGTACCGCTTTCTTTGCTGCGCAGTTAATATATGCTGGGGCCTTTATTTATGGTGCTGGCTATAATTGGTATTTGATTCTCTTACCAATTCTGGCTTTGGTAGTCATCATGTTTATCACTCAGCGACCAAAGTTTAATGTGATGAGTGGTAAATTGAAGGCTTTGGTTTATGGTTATGCTGCGATAGTAGTATTTACCATGTCTTGTTCATTAGGGTTCGTAATTAAATATGGGTTTGCAAATCCATTAGCTCTAGTATCATTGGGGGGTCTATGTTTCTTAATAAGTGACTTGTTGCTATTGCACAAATATTTTTTTAAAAAACAATACCGCTTGGTGAACGTAATCTATCTGTCAACTTATTACGCAGCCCAGGCGTTGTATATGTTGTCAATTATTTTTATAAGTATAGACTAAACAGTGATATTTAGATGGAGGAAAAAAGTGAAAAAAGCAATCTATGAGTTACATGGTGTATCAAAAATTTATAAAGTCAATGATACTATAACAAAAGCATTAGATAATATTGATTTGTCATTAAATGAGGGCGAGATAATTGTTATTTTGGGGCCTTCAGGCAGTGGAAAATCAACACTTTTGAATGTTTTATCAGGCATTGATTCACCGACCCGTGGTGAAATAAAATTTATGGGGATAGATATCTCTAATTATAATTTAGCAGAACTTTGTAAATATCGGCGAGATTACTTGGGTTTTATTTTTCAAACCTATAATGTTATCTCTAATTTAGATGTGCGCGAAAATATTGAACTCGGGATGCAATTGTCTAGCGAACCGATTGATATAGATGAAGTCATTGCCAATGTTGAATTACAAGAACACAGTCAGAAATTTCCTTATCAATTGTCTGGTGGCCAACAACAACGGGTCTCGATTGCCCGGGCACTAGTTAAAAACCCTAAAGTTTTATTTTGTGATGAACCTACCGGAGCTTTGGATGAAGAAACCGGGAAAGTGATTTTAAAAACCATTCAAGATTTAAATAAAAAATATAAAACAACGATAGTCATTATTACTCATAACCCAAGTATTGCACAGATGGCTAATACAGTGATTAAGATTATTTCAGGCAAGATTGTCAGTTCTAAGCATAATGAAGTTGTCTTAGATGCTGCCAAGATTGATTGGGCTTAGCAGATGTGGTTATTATTTCTTAATTCCTTAAAGGGATTAAAGGCGAAAAAGGTTCAAATGATTGGGTTAATCTGTTTGATTCTTATTTCCACTGGTATTTATACGACTATGAATAGCGCTTTGGATCGCATGGATACGATGGCCAATCAATATATGAAAGACCAAAATGTTGAGCATATGACAGTCATTTTAAATGAGACTAAAATTTTAACTAGAGAAAATATTGCTGATATGTTTAATGAGCAATTAAATGAATGGAAAGATATTTCATTAACTCCGGTTGAGGTTACTGATGAAGATTTAGAGGCCTATGATGCCGAAACATTGGATGAGATGCGAACAGCCATTGCCGCGCTTGGTGTTCCCCCTTTTATGGTGGATACCATTTTAAAACAACAAATTGGTAAATCTTTAGCGGGAGTGAATTACTTAACCGGAATCCTAGATGGCACCAATCCGGTTAACGATGTTAATACATACTTATTTTATGGGTGTAGCGCCAGTGCTGTTGATGATGCCACAAATCGCGATCCAACCTTGCCTTATGTCACTTTTTGTCCAATGAATCCAAGCGGTCAAGCGACTGAAGAGGGGGATGAGCAAGAAAGCGAGACCCCTGAAGATGAATGTGCCGAAACTACTGGTAGTAACGCGGCCACTTACATTATGAAGTTGTATAATAACTTTTCCGCTATGACCAATACTTCAAAGTATGGGGTGGATAAGTATCAATATCTAGATATCGAGATGCAAAAACTGGCGGAGCAATATGATTTCAGTTATTTATTGAAAGCTAGTAAGGCTTTTACCTTTGAAAAAGAAGGCGATGAACAAAATTATGCGGCTAGCGTCATGATTTATGAACCCGATTTAATTATTAATTCGCCTTACTTATTGGAAGGCAGATGGCCGTCAGCTTTAAATGAAATTACGGTCTCGCCGCAATTTGCTAGTTTTAATAATATTGTGCTAAATTCCGTCTACAATATGGGTGAGCATGACTATCATGTGATCGGATTTGCCTACGCCCCCGATTATATCTATCCAGCCGTTTCCTTTAATACCCCAGTTTATGATGAAAAACGACAAACGGTGGTTTTTACAACGCCCGAGACTTATGATAATTTTGAGGGGAAAGTAGATAAATACTATACCGCTAAATTCAATAATTATGCGGGGTTACATACCGATGATGAACTGCAAGACCTAGTTAATCAAGTTTCGAAAAGTGAATATGTTACTTTTGTCTTATCGACGGCTACTATCCATCCGCGTATCTCCACCTTCACCATGGCTATCCAGTCAACGCGCACCTTTACTTCTTATTTTCTATATGTTTTATTAGCCATTGCAGTTTTTATCATTTTAATGGTTATGAAAAAGAGAATCGAAGATGAACGTTTACAAATTGGAGTTTTGAAATCGTTAGGTTACTCCACTCCGATGATAGCGGCCGGTTATTTAGTGTATCCAATTGTGGGATCGATTGTGGGCGGCTTATTAGGTTATGGGCTAGGAGCTTTATTGCAGAACACCGTTGTGACACTCTATAAAGCCTTTTATAACATTCCAGTCAACGATTTTATGTTTGATCCCAAATACTTAATTTTATCAGTAGCGATTCCTCTGCTAGTTTTATCTATCTCTTCTTATTTAGTGGCTTTATTTATGTTGAGACAAAGGCCATTAAAACTATTAAGAGAAGGCAGCAACTTGAAAGTGAATGTGCTGACTAAAGCCATCACCAAAATAACTAAACCCCTTAATTTTAAATCGAGATTTAAATTATCTTTGGCTTCTAGATCGCTTGGCAAATTATTCGTTATCACTTTATGTTCATTTTGTACAGGGTTACTTTTAGTCTTAACATTAATTGGTTCGACAATGATGGATGAAATGGTTGAGAAAACTTTTGCTGGCGCCAGTTATAAATATCAAGTAAGTTATTCTACCGTCATCGATCCGACCTTAATTGAAGGGTATAATGAAGACCATACGGGAGAAGATTTAATTATGAAAACCGAATTAACTCTTTATCAAGTAATTCATAAAAATGGCGATGTTGAAGTATTAGATGAAAGCCGAGCCATTGAAGTAAATGGGGTTGGTGAAAATTTATCCTTACTCAAAATTACTGATTATAATACCAAAGATATTACCGCCCATTTATATGCCGATAATGGTCAAGGGGAAGGTATTGACAACATTATTATTAATGACACGATTAAAACTTTG
This sequence comes from uncultured Eubacteriales bacterium, assembly GCA_964367975.1. Taxonomy (GTDB): domain Bacteria; phylum Bacillota_I; class Bacilli_A; order RFN20; family UBA1709; genus CAYIYS01. Next base: position 9,487 of record CAYIYS010000010.1, on the reverse strand, counting down.
TTAAAAATTGATGTGGGTGATACTCTAGTTGTTTCTAAACGCGTGGATATTGATGGCAATGTTCAATGTGCTAATGACAAGAAATATTATGTTGTCGATATTAATGGCACGTTTAGTGGCCTCTCCAGTTATGTCACCAAAGAATCATTAAATAATTATTTAGATTATGATGAAAGTGCCTATAATCTTATCTATACCAATGAGAATAAAGATATCTATAGTGAATCCAATGAATTGATCAGTAGTGTTTTTAGATTTGAGGATTTAAAACAAAATGTGGCGTTAGCTATTCAAATGGCTAATTACTCTATATATATCATTGTCTTGTTCTCGGGAGCGATGGCGTTAGTGATTATTTCGGTAGTTTCCAACGTGGTCGTTGAAGAGAATAAAAAGCACATTTCCTTGATGAAGGTCATGGGCTATACAGAAAATGAAATTAAGAAAGTGGTTTTGAATATTTATACACCATTTGTCTTTGTGGCCTATTGGCTCTCAATACCGGCCATGAAAGGAATCTTGCGCTTTATTATTAGTCTAGTTGTTAAAGACTTAGATTTCAGTGTGCCGATTAATTTGTCATGGCAAGGCGCTCTGCTGGGGCTAGCGGTCATTATGACAGCCTATTTCATTGCTTTGCAACTTTCTAGAAAAGCCTTGAATAGAGTGGCTTTAGCTGAAGCCTTGAAAAGAGAGTAGGTGAGAAGATGGGAACTTTAATTAAGTTAAGAAATATTTGTAAATATTACTATCAAGGTGATATTATTACGAAAGCCTTGGATGACATTAATTTAGATGTAAAAATTGGCGAAATTCTCGTTATTTTGGGTAGTTCTGGTGGCGGCAAGACCACACTGTTGAATGTTATTTCTGGCCTTGATGTTCCAACCAGTGGCACCATCACGTTTGATGACTTGGATATTACTCATTACTCTGATCGTAAAATGACTAAATTTCGCAAAGATAATGTGGGTTTCATTTTTCAAACTTATAATTTATTGGCGCACTTAAATGTTTATGAAAATGTTAAGGTGGGAGCCCAGTTGGGTCATAATACCAAAGAAGATATTATGGAAATTATTCAAGATGTGGGTTTAGCAGATAAAGCGCAGGCCTATATGCATCAACTCTCAGGGGGCCAACAACAAAGAGTTAGTATTGCGCGTGCCATCGCCAAAAAGCCTTTTGTGATGTTTTGTGATGAACCAACTGGCGCTTTGGATGAAGAAACCGGTAAGATTGTTTTAAGAAGTTTGGTCGATATCAATCAAAAATATAAGACTACCATGGTAATCATTACCCATAATCCAGGGATTGCCCTGATTGGTGATAGAATCGTGCACATTAATAGCGGCAAGATTGTTTCCAATGAAAAGAATCTTAACAAAACGGCACCAGAAGAGATAGCTTGGGGATAATTATGAAGATTGGTAAGATTGAGATTAAAAATAAAGTCATAGCGGCTCCTTTAGCAGGAGTTTCTAATAGCGCTTATCGCAAAATCCTTTTTGCGATGCAAGCCGGACTGGTTTATGCGGAAATGGTATCGGATAAAGCCCTTTTTTACAATAGTGAAAAAACTTTCAAAATGTTAATGATTGATAAAAGCGAACACCCTTTAAGTATGCAAATTTTTGGGGGCGATAAAGAGTCATTAGTCTACGCTGCTAAATTAGTAGATAGCCAATGTGATTGCGATATTATTGATATTAATATGGGCTGCCCAGTTTTAAAAGTAGTTAAAACAGGAGCAGGTGCTAAAATGCTTTGTGATCCCCTTAAAACATATGAAATGGTTAAGGCAGTGGTGGAGAGCGTTAAAAAACCCGTGACAGTTAAAATGCGAATAGGTTGGGATAAAGAATCAATTAATGCGGTCGAAATGGCACAACTGCTTGAAAAGGCGGGCGTAAGTGCATTGGCTGTTCATGCTAGAGCTAGAAGTCAATTCTATGAAGGAGTCTCTGATTGGTCTTATATTAAAAAAGTCAAAGAAGCGGTTAAGATACCTGTTATTGGTAATGGTGATATCAAAACGCCAGAAGATGCTAAAAGAATGCTTACTGAAACTGGTTGTGACGGCGTCATGATTGGGCGAGCTTACTTAGGTAATCCATGGATTATTAAACAAACAATAGAGTATCTTGAAAATGGTAAATATAGTCCTAATCCTTCATTAGAGGAGAGAATTCAAATGTGTTTATATCACGCCCAAGAATTAATCAAACTTTATGCCAATGAAACGCTGGCTATCAAAGAAATGCGTAGTCATGCTTGTTGGTATATTAAAGGCTATCCTAATGCCACTAAATATAAACAACAAATGCATTCAATAGCTACTTTTGCACAATTACAAGAAGTTATGGGAGATTTTGCCAAACACCTAAATGATGAGAACATCTAAAGGCCTTTTGGCTGCGTTTTATTGAATATTAAAGAGTAATAAGCTATAATAATTAAGCGTATAAAGTGGGAGTTGATATATATGGCAGAAGAAAAAGTTGTTAATATTAGTGAACAACAACAAATTAGACGAGATAAACTTGTTAAATATAGAGAATTAGGTATTGATCCATTCGGTCAAAAATTTGAGCGAACTCATTTATCTAGTGACATCAAAAGTGAATTTGCGGGTAAAACCCATGATGAAATTGATGCCTTGCATGCCCCGGTTATTATTGCGGGTCGCATCATGGCAATTAGAGATATGGGAAAAGTAGCTTTTATTGTCTTGCAAGATAGAGGCGGTAGCATTCAAGCATATGTGAGAAAAGATGTTATTGGTGAAACTGCTTGGGAAGTTTATAAATTAGCAGATATTGGTGATTTTATCGGAATTGAAGGCGAAGTAATGATGACTAGAACCGGTGAATTAACGGTTAAAGCACATAAATATACTCATTTAACTAAAGCCTTAAGACCATTGCCAGAAAAATATCATGGCCTGGTTGATGTTGAAGAAAGATTTAGAAGAAGATATGTTGATTTGATTATGAATGAAGACGCCAAAAAAGTAGCCTTAACTAGACCTAAAATTATTCGGGCCATTCAACATTATATGGATGGGCAAGGTTATATCGAAGTTGAAACACCGGTCTTACAACCTATTTTAGGGGGAGCATCAGCGCGACCATTTGTTACTCATCACAATACCTTAGATATGGATTACTACTTGCGAATAGCCACTGAATTATCTTTAAAAAGATTAATAGTTGGTGGTTTAGAAAGAGTGTATGAAATTGGTCGCTTGTTTAGAAATGAAGGAATGGACACAAAACACAATCCTGAATTCACGACGATTGAAGCTTATCAAGCCTATGGTGATTTATCGACAATGATGGATTTATGTGAAAATCTCCTGCGCAGTGTTGCGCTTGAGGTTTTGGGCACGACTAAAGTTAAAAGAAATGATGTTGAGATTGATTTAGGTAAACCATTTGTGCGAATTGATATGACAGATTTTGTCAAACAAGAAACCGGGATTGACTTTAGAGCAATCAAGACCTTTGCCGAGGCTAAACAACTGGCTCTTGAGCATCACTTAGAGGTGGCGCCTCACTTTACTGGCATTGGTCATATTATTGAATTATTTTTTGATGAATATTGTGAGAAAAAGACCATTCAACCAACATTCGTCTATGGCCATCCAATTGAAATTTCTCCTTTGGCCAAAAAAGATGACAAAGATCCACGCTTTACGCAAAGATTTGAACTTTTCATCATGGGTAGTGAATATGCTAATGCTTTCACCGAACTAAATGATCCGCTCGATCAAAGGGAAAGATTTGAAAGTCAATTAAAAGAAAGAGAACTCGGCAATGATGAAGCTAACCAAATGGATGTAGATTTCGTTGAAGCCCTCGAGTATGGGATGCCTCCATGTGGTGGTATTGGTATTGGAATTGATCGCTTGATTATGCTATTGACCGAAACAACTTCCATTCGTGAAGTACTCTTATTCCCCCAAATGAAGTTAATAAAATAAGAAGCAAAGTTCATCGCATTAGTGATGAACTTTTTATATTGAAAAGAGATCATTGGTAAATTAAAGGCTAAATTTATTATTTTTCTCGCTTTAAAAGTATTAAGAGTACAATCTATTAAGCTTTTGTATTATAATTTACTAGAGGTGAGAAAATGGTTGATTATATCATTGTTAGTGCCTGCTTAATTGGGGTCAACTGCAACTATAGAGGTGGCAATAGTTATTGTGCGCAAGCCAAAGCTATCTACGATGAGGGACGAGCCATTTTAATTTGCCCAGAAATTCTAGGAGGATTACCTACACCGCGCTTCCCGTCTGAAATTGTTGGCAAAAAAGTCTTAAATAACCAAGGAGAAGATAAGACAAATGAATTTCAACTTGGAGCCGACAAGGCTTTAGCCATTGCCAAAGAGTATAGCGTTAAAAAGGCCATCTTGAAAGCTAATTCCCCATCCTGTGGGGTGCACAAGATTTATGATGGTACCTTTAAAAATGTGCTGGTGGCTGGCACGGGAATTACTGCTAGATTACTCCAAGAGAATGGAATTGAGATTTTGGATGAAGAAGATCTAGAGGCTTGTAAAGATGAAATATAGTGTCATTATACCGGCGGCCGGGAAGGGAACTAGAACGAACCTCGGGTATAATAAAATATTTTATAAACATGGTGGATTGACTCTGCTTGAAAGAACACTTGCGCCCTTTATTGCAGATGAACAATGTCAATCCATTGTGGTGGTTTGTGCTCCAAATGATAAAGACCAAATCAGACAACTTATTACATCTGCTAAAGTACATTTTGCTACTGGTGGGGCCAGCCGAGAAATTAGCGTTTTTCATGGTCTTGCAGAAATAATTACTAAATATGTCTTGGTTCACGATGCTGCTAGATGTAATGTTACCCAAACTCTAATAAACCGGGTTTTACAAGAATTATTTAAAGGTAAAGCAAGTGCAGTACCTTTTGTTACTCAACAACAAGCGCTCGTGATAAATGGGCGTGTTATTGATGATAAGGTTATCCAAACGCCCCAAGGTTTTGAAACCAAACTACTGCGGCAATCTATGGCTCAAGCAACAAAAGAAAATACTTTATCTAATTTTGTTGATGAAGCAAGTATTATAGAATGTTATGGAGGTATTGAAGTTACCTATATTCCAGGTGAGGTAGAAAATATTAAAATAACAACACCAGATGATTTACGGTTAATTAGGGGGGGATAAAATGGAGATTTACTTATTTGGGGGCTCGACAATTGATCTTGCCGGACGCCCGACACACAAATTAGTTAAACAGGATTCTAATCCAGGTAAAATTACTATCTCTTATGGGGGAGTTGCTAGAAATGTTGCAACCAATTTAGCCAACTTAGGTGTCAAAGTTCATTTAGTTACTGTAATTAGTGATGATCCTTTATCAATTGGACTTCTAAAAGATTGTCAAAAATATAAAATTGATGTGTCTAACTGTCTAATTGTTAAAAACGAGAAACCATCAATTTATATGTCCGTCCAAGATTCCAATGGTGATATGGATGTTGCTATTAATGATATGGAGATAATGAATAAAATCACGCCCGAGAGCATTAAGGAAAGCATTGAAAAAATCACAGAAGATGATGCTGTTTTTATGGATACCAACTTAAGTGAAGAAACCATTGCTTATCTTTTGCATAACTGTAAAGGTAAAATTTATGTTGATCCGGTTTCAACGTTTAAGGCAACTAAACTGGCTAAGTATTTAGACAAGATTTATGCTTTTAAACCTAATGCATATGAGGCGGCTAAACTTTCGCAAGAAAGTACTATTAGCAACATGCAGAAATTCTTTCATACCAAAGGCATTAAAAAACTATTTATTAGTGATGGTTCTAGTGGGGTTTATGCTAGTGATGGCAAACAAGCCATTCACTTAGCGGCTACTCAAACAAAAATTGTCAATGCCACTGGAGCTGGAGATTCTTTTATGGCTGGCATTATCTTTCAAGATATTCAAGGCAAAAGTTTATTAGAAACTATTCAATTTGCGTCTATTATGTCTAAATTTACACTAGAAGCCGAAGAGACGACCACCGATTTAATTAATAAAGAAGTTATTTTAAAGGAAATGAGGGAAAAATATGGTTATGAATATTAGATTGAATGAAGAAGTAAAACAAGCATTAGCAGAGGGTAAGCCGGTAGTCTGTTTGGAATCAACTATCATTTCCCACGGGATGCCTTATCCCAAGAATGTTGAAACCGCCAATAAAGTGCAACAAGTAATTCGCGACAATGGAGCCATTCCGGCCACAGTTGGGATTATTGATGGTGTCTGTGTTGTTGGCCTTTCAAAAGCGGAAATTGAAGAGTTTGGTCAACGCAGCGGGATTGTTAAGGTCAGTAGAAGAGATTTACCAATTGTCTGCTATAAAAAATTATGGGGAGCCACAACGGTAGCGGCCACTATGATAATTGCTGATATGGTTGGTATTAAAGTCTTTGTTACTGGCGGAATTGGCGGAGTGCATAGAGGTGCACAAGAGACAATGGACATTTCAGCTGATTTACAAGAATTAGCCCACACTAGCACTTTAGTCATTTGTGCCGGTCCAAAAGCAATTTTAGATATTGGATTAACGCTTGAGTATTTAGAGACTTGTGGCGTCCCTGTTTTGGGTTATGGCGTAGATAAATTGCCTTGTTTCTATTCTAGAAGCAGTCAGTATGGTGTGGATTATCAAATTAACACTCCTGATGAAATGGCTCATATTATGAAAACCAAATGGGAGATGGGATTGAGGGGCGGTATTTTATTGGCCAATCCAATTCCAGAAAAATACTCAATGGATAATGAATATGTTGAAGCCATCATCCAAAATGCAGTTATTGAAATGAATAAGCAAGGTATTCATGGCAAAGAAATAACCCCTTTCTTGCTATCTTATATCAAAGATCAAACTAAGGGTGAAAGTTTAGAAGCTAATATTGAACTAGTTTTAAACAATGCCAAAGTGGGAGCGGCGGTTGCAGTTGCCTATAGTAAAATAAAGTAATTATATATATACATATATATGCTGAGATACTTGCGAAAGGTGGTAATTTATGTTTAATCGTCAAGATATGAAAGCGTCAGCCAAAACAATGCTGAAAGGTAATATTTGGTTTTTATTTGTTTGTGCCCTTATTGTAATGATTATAACTGGGGCGCTTTCATGGCTATTTTTATCGGGGCTTACTGATTTTTTGATTTCTCTTCCTGGTAAATTAAATCCAGATGGTAGTATAACTACTGTGGCGGAAATTGCAGCTAATGGGTATCAAGAAATTGGCAACGCGAGCCTTAATTGGAGAGAAATGCTTTCGACTCTTTTAGATCTTTTCGTTTTGGTCCCATTATCAGCTGGTTTTATTTCCGTATTACTTAATTTATACAAGGATTCACATACCAAGAAGTTTGCGTATCTATTTGCAGGATATAATCGTAAAAACTATATCAGAATAATTGCTACGTCCTTGTTAATAGGATTCTTTACGACCTTGTGGTCCTTCTTGTTTGTCATTCCGGGCATTATCAAAAGTTTTAGTTATTCACAAGCCATGTATTTGATTATGGAAGATTCATCGATTCATCCTTTGGCGGCAATTAGAAAGTCAAAAAGAATGATGAGAGGTCACAAAGTGGAATTATTTGTTCTCGGCTTATCCTTTATTTTATGGAACTTATTAATTCCTCTAACAGCAGGAGTGGCAGCTCTTTATGTTATTCCTTATGAGGCGATGACGTTTGTTGTTTACCATAAACGTTTGCTATATGAATATCAGAACCAACGGGTAGAGATTAATATTAATTTTTGATTAAAAGACCCCCTTAAAAACATTTTGTACCCTAAAGTAAGAACTTATAAAAAAAGTAAAATATACCCCATAAAATAGACACCTCAAAAAAAGAGACTCGAGGTTTTATAGGGCATATTTTAAAAACAATCGTTTTTAACAAATATTGGTCAAAAAAGTTGCAATTATGAGGAAAGAAGGTATAATACATTTAGTTAAATATTGCACATGTATAGAAAGGGGAGGGCAAAATGACAAATCCCATAGTCAGAACAATGGTTACTTATGCTATGTATAAGGACTATTATGCATATAATTTTAAAAAAAGAAAAAGTTTTGTTTTGCTGATTGTGCTTGCGGTAATTGCGATTTTATATACCGCATATGTCATTATAGCAACTCTTAACAAAGGTGACCCCTTAACTTTTG
>CAYIYS010000010.1:0-1157 GCA_964367975.1 uncultured Eubacteriales bacterium | reverse complement strand
TATACCGCATATGTCATTATAGCAACTCTTAACAAAGGTGACCCCTTAACTTTTGAAAATATGTTGCCTTTTATTATCTTATTCTTGGTTTATATTGCTTATTTCATCATCTATAAGGTGCAATTAAAAACAAGTTATAACAAAATGCGGCAAACGTTTATGACCCCTTTGTTATATGAATTTTATAACAATGAAATGCAAATAAGAGTTGAAGGCCAAGCGGGAGAGGCTGTCAAAGTTCCATATTCAGCCATCAAATTGGTTCTAGAACGACCAAATTGTTGGTATTTAGTTCAAGGTAGCGGTCAATCTTATATTGTAGGTAAAGAGATTGTAAAAGGTTCATTAAAAGATATTATGATTACGTTACGAAAGATAGTTGGTACCAATTATAAAAAGGTCAAGTAGGTAGGACCGCAATTAGTTCAATAAATCAATAATCAAGGAGGAGACGCTAATGAGTATAATCGAAGAAAAAGGACTTTATAAGTCCACAGATCAAGATATTTTTAGATATCACTATGGAGATCCAAATTTTATGTTAAGTGTGCAAACACTTTCTGAAAGGGTATATAATCCTAAATATTTACACTCGCACGAGGATTATCAATTCTTTTTTCCTAGTACAGAAATGCCGGGAATAAGTGTGGGTGGACGGGTTTTTACTGGTAGGCCGGGCATGGTTTATTTTATAAAGAGTATGATTCCCCACGGAATGACATATGATCTTGTTGGGGTTGCCTATTCGCGGATTCTTGTTAAAAAGGTTTTTTTTGAAGAGCTGGTTTATGCTTTGCCAAACATTTGCATGCGAGATGTTCCTGATTTTGTCGAAATGAAAGAAAGCGACGATGTTAAACAATTAGTGGCGATGTATCGCAAAGAATATCGTTATGGTGAATTAAGAAGTGATGGTATTCAAAAAGCGTTATCAACCACAATAATCTCTATGCTTATTCGTCAATTTTTGAGTCCAAGTGGTAGTATGAATCAAAAGGCTGATTCGGGAATAAAAATTCAGGAAATTTGTCGTTATTTAACTGAAAATTGTGAAAAAAATATTACAATAGATAATTTGGCCCAACAATTTAATATTAGTAAATATTATTTGATTAGAAAATTTGATATCAATAAATATCAAACTCCAATGGCTTTTT
>CAYIYS010000009.1:0-26853 GCA_964367975.1 uncultured Eubacteriales bacterium | reverse complement strand
GTTGGCTCAGCGGTGGCTGTTTGCATGCTGAGAATTATTTTTAATATCGATTTTATGGTGATTATTGGTATTGGTTATGCCATTGCTTTGATTTTAGCTAATGTAGTTGATGATATTTATGTTGCCATTGCTTTTGATTCAGGCGGAGTAGCGAGTGGACCGATGAGTTCATCTTTTATTCTACCTTTCGCTATTGGGGTTGCTAGTGCTTTAGGTAAGGATATCTTAACGGGAGCCTTTGGGGTGGTAGCTACCATCGCCTTAATTCCTTTGATTACCATTCAACTTTTAGGTTTGATTGTTAAAATTAAAAATCGCAAACGCAAAGCCTACTTTGTTGATGATCTCGAAATAATAAATTTGTAAGGAGTGAAGATAATGGAAAAATTATTAGCCATGTGGGTAGTCTCGCCCCGCGACAAAGTTGACAAGATCATTTCAACTTTTAAACTCAACAATTCGAACTTACAATACACAATGTATGGTAAAGGAACAGTCTCGCAAGAGTTAGCGGACACTCTAGGATTGGATGAAGAAACTCGGGCTATCACTGTGGGAGTGATTAAACAAAGCCAAGAAAAAAATATCTATCATCATCTTGAGCATAAATTGAGACTTGATCAAGAAGGCCATGGAATTATTTTTTGTTTAAATATAACGAGTGTTGTTGGCACTTATTCTTATAGATTCTTAGCAAATGATGTGGGGAGTGATAAAATGGAAGAAAATAAACCAAGTAAAAAAGTTGAGAACTTACAATTACAACACGACTTCGAATTGGTGGTAGTAATAGTTAATACTGATGCCACTGAAAAGACCATCGAAGCCGCTAAGCTAGCTGGAGCCCGAGGTGGAACTATCATCAATGCCCATGGCACTGGAACAGCAGAAGCCAATTTGTTATTTGGGATTCGGATTGTGCCAGAAAAAGCAGTGGTTTTCTTTGTGGTTGAGAGTAAAAAGAAAGATGCCATTATGCAGACAATTGCTAAAGAAGTGGGCTTAAGTAAACCTGGTCAAGGTATTATTTTCTCCCAACCTGTTGCTTCTGCTTATGGTTTAGTGGTTAGTGAAGAAGAGTAAGTAAGCGCTAGACTAAAAAGATTGATTTCACAAAATATAAAACATACCCGATAAAACGATTTTTAAAGTGTTCGTTTTATCGGGTATTTTTTGCTCACTACAACAAATAGTATGACCATTTTAACTTTTATTTATTCTTGCTTTTGAAATGATTTTTCAGCTGATTTTTTAATAGCATCCATGGCTTTGAAGAAACCAATTTCTATCTCTTGTTTTTCTTCAATCGTTAAGTGTTCTTCTAAGCGGAAGACTTTTAAGATTCCGTAAACTAAACGCATCGCTAAATCATTAATAAAAATCAATGGTTTGACTAAATCGAACTTTTTATTATTCCGGGCAAAGCCGTAAGGTGTGACGTGAGTAAAGGCATTAGATTCTTCAAAAAGCGCCAACAATAATGAAGCGACTTCTTTATTTTCTTTACCATAGAAGCATTCACATAGCAGATTGACAAAAAAAGGAGAATTTGGGACGCTATCATTATTTATTTTCTTTAAATAAAGCGCCCAGCCATTTAAGCGAACTATTTTACGTCGCTCCACTTCAACCTTAAAGACTTGGCGGTAATAGTTAGTCAAGGTTTCAATATCTTTTTCATATTGGAGATTGATAAATTCATTGTCAATTTTAGTTTTGACATCCAGGTTAGCTGATTCACTATTGGCATTGATAAAATCAACTGCACTTATTTTGGCATCATAGCCTTTAATTCTTTGATGAATGGCATAAATCTTGGATCTTTCTTCATCCTCTAGTAGCAAAACATTAATAATCGAGAGTGCTTCAATGACATAGCGAGATTGGCCATAAAATTGCATCGGGTTGTTTTCATAAACAGCTCGTAACATATCATCATAGCGTGGGGTTAAGTCTTGCAATAAATAGATCAAGTTTCTAGCAGTATAACCAATATGGGTATATTTATTCATATAATTGGCGATCATGCCAATGATGTAAGGTATACCGCCGACAAAGTCGGGGGCTTTACCAATCAGTTTTTGGTAAAACTTTTGGATATTAAAAGTCGAATATAAACCCGATAAAATTGTCACTTTATTTTCGGCGGTATATTTAATTTTTAACAATTCTCTGGCATCAATTGGAAACAAGAAATTAGTAAAAGGTGGATTTTGCAGTAAAGCTTCCAAGATTTTAAAAACATCATCATTAAAGTCGTTGATATAAATACTATGGAAGGAAGCAAATAAGTTATAAGCCGTTTCATAAAAGATGCCATTATCAATGAAAAGGGCTAAGACCCCATCAATATTTCCTCTTCTTTTTTCTTCATTAATCGATTGTACAAAGTTAAAAGAAGGATGAATAAAGGTGTCAAAGTTTTTGATGATTATTTTATATTCATTCTTTTGTTGTTCACTATCAAAGTTGACATAATTTAATAAGTCCGACATGGTTTTGGCTTTTTTGCCTTGATAGCGGGGTAGCCAAGAGAAGCGTTTTAAAAAGTGTTTATTTTCTTTGTCATCTTCTTCATCTTCATTATAGTCATATAAGTCAGCGATTCTTTCTTGATCGCTTTTTAAGGTGGCATAATAGTTAGTAGCTAATTCCGGTTTGTTCTCCAATACGTTGAGAATCAAAACGGCTTCTAAACAATTTCTTAATAATATTCGGTTAGCATTTGACTTGGGTAAGAAGTCATAATTTTCATAGCGTAAATCTTCATAAACTGACATGATGTAGGAAATTGAACTAAGACAAAAAGCATTGAAGGCCGCCCAGACTGATTTTTGATAGTCGGAAGTTTCATCAATGTTGATAGTCGATAACAAAAATTCCAAAAAAGAAGTATAGACAAAATACTTTTCAATTTTGGTGTAAAGTATCTTTCTAAATTTTAGCGATTCTTGCTCCATAATGTTGAGCTATTCCTTACCCGCGAGGTCATGACTTAATAAGTAGCCTTCTCTTAACCCATAACGGGCAGTTTTGAACTCTTTTGCTTTTGTCGATTTAGCAATGGCGTCCAAAATTAAAGCGCTAGGTAAAAAGGAATTGATGCGGCCAGGGACAACTTCATTTAGATATAAAACGGCTTTGTCTTGCATGCCAATTAAGTTGGCAATAATGGCTTCGATATCTTCAGTTGGTACAACATATTCTTCAACATTTTGTTTGGTTTTATACATGGTTTTGTGAATTCTAGCTACGGCTCGGCCATTGCCACCAACTGAGTATAAACAATCAACTTGAACATCCTTCCACCAACTTAATTGATTAAGTTCATTATTTATTTTGCGAAAGATATTGGCAGCTTCCACACTATTAGGAATAATTCCTTTGAAGAGATTTTTGATTTCTTTAATACTACCTAAGGCGAGACTAGCAGAGTGTTTGACTTGATCATTTTCAAAATAAATCAAAAGAGTAGAAGTTCCGCCCACTCCCACTAGTAAGCCTTTATTTAAATCAAAGCCTTTATTTTTGCGAAAGCCGCTATAGGCATATTTAACTTCGGCTTTTGAGGCCAAGACATCAACATGGAGTAGCAAGCGATTATAAATCTCGGCCGCAATAGTTTCATAGTTATCCAGTTCATGGATGAAGGCGCCAGCAAAACATAAAACTTTGACATTAGGTATTACTGACATTTCTTCTAAGTATTGTTTAATGCCTTGAATAATTGCATCCATGCCATCTGCATTTAAACAATTGTTGGTAACATCTTCATTTAATTTAGTGAAAATGCGCTTATTAAAAATTTGAGTCAGTTGCTGATTATCATATTTATACAAAGATAGTCTAAGGGTGGTTGACCCGATATCGATTACTCCATAATACACTTTAATCACCTCTATAAGTTTATTTTAACCCATTTTTGTTATAATACCAACAAGTTTTATGTTAGAATGAGAAAGGTGAGTATAAATGATAAAATTAATTGCAACCGATTTAGATGGGACCCTGCTTTTCCCCAAGCGTTCAATTGGGATGGTTTCGCGTGCCAATAAAAAAGTTTTACGTGAGTTTGTTAGCCAAGGCGGTAAGGTAGTTATTGCTTCGGGTAGAGGCTTAGCGATGTGTCGTAAAATCGTCAGTGCTATTGAAATACCTTGTGATTATGTCCCATATGGTGGCGGGGCTTGCTACTTAAATGGTGAAACTTTATCCGAAGGGATTATTCCAGTCGAGTTATTAAATAAAATTTATGATTTTTTAGCCCAATCTGGTGGTCGTATTTATTGGGTTGTAAATGTTAAAAATGATGAAATATATGCTTTTGGACCGAAAATAAATGCCTTTGAAAAAATGGCTCTTGGTTTATATCTTTTACGTAATTTGCGTTATAATGAAAAAAGGATTTTTGTCGATAAATCTTTACGTGAGCAAGTGTTTGCCAAAGGGGTTTTAAAAATCACTTTAATTTATGTCCGAGCTGGTTTTCAGACTAGTGCAGGTTTAGCCAAATTAGCCCAAGTCTTTGCTGGGCAAGTCCATGCTTTTTTGACCCATCATGCCTGTGAGATAACTTTACATGGGTATAATAAAGGAACTATGGTGGCCCAAATTGCTAATAAATTAGGCTTTAAACCTGAGGAAGTTGCTGTCATTGGTGATGATATTAATGATGTTACCATGTTTGAGCGTTTTCCTAATTCTTTTGTAATGGAGCGAGCGCGCGCTGAAATTAAAGCCCAAGCCAAAAATGTTATTAAAAGTTTTAAAGATGTTCAATCCTTGCTTTAAAAACCCTTAATTTCAACTAAACTGAGGTTTTTTGAGTTTCTTGGACATCTTTTCTTTTTTCTTACCCGTCTAATGGTATATAATGTTGCTATATATTTTTAGGGAGGAAAAACAGATGCCATTAAAATTTAGTGAATATAAATATGAACCGATTGATATGCCAAAAGTAAAAACTGAGTTTGAAAAACTAATTCAGGAGTTTCAGACTGCCAAAACTGCTAAAGCGGCCCTAGCTAAAGTGGCCGAGATTAATGAATTTAGAAAAGGTGTTTCGACAATGTTTGCCCTAGCTAATGTGCGTTTTACCATTAATACTAATGATAAATATTACGCTGCCGAAAATGATGCCAATGACCAAAAATCGCCAGAGTATACAGCTTTAGTTAATCAATATTATCAAGCTCTAGTTACTTCACCTTATAAGGACCACTTAGTTAAAAAATTTGGACCTTTGCTTTTTGATTCCATTGCCATTAGTTTAAAAACTTTTGATCCAAAGATTGTGGAAGATATGAAAGTAGAGAATAAGTTGTGCAGCGATTACACAAAACTGATTGCGGGTGCCAAAATTAAGTTTAGAGGCCAAACTTATAATCTTAAAGGCATTAGTAAATTAACCCAAGATAGTGATCGGACCACGCGGGCAGCAGCTTATCGGTCAATGTCGCGCTGGTTAGAGAAGCATAGTGAGCAATTTGATCATATTTATGATGAATTAGTTAAAGTCAGAGATAGCATGGCTCATAAGTTGGGCTATGCCAACTTTATCGAATTAGGTTACTATCGTTTAGGTCGAACTGATTATACAGCGGTTGAAGTTGAAGGTTATCGTGCTCAAATCTATCAAAGCGTAGTACCTTATAGCAAAAAACTCTTTCATAGACAAGCCAAGCGTTTAAAATTAAAAGGCATGAAGGTCTATGATTATAACCTTGAATTTTTATCAGGTAATCCAACGCCTAAGGGCGATAAAGACTACCTCGTTAATGAAGCTGTCAAGATGTATGATGAAATGTCGCCACAAACTAGTGAATTCTTCCACTTTATGGTTGATAGTGAATTATTAGATCTCGAAACTAAACCAAATAAAATGAGTGGCGGTTATATGACTACTTTGGATACTTACAAAGCGCCTTTTATCTTTGCTAACTTCAATGGTACTAGCGGTGATGTTGATGTCTTAACTCATGAAGTCGGACATGCCTTTATGGGATATAGATGCCGCGATGTGGCCTTAATAGAATATACACAACCTACTTTAGAGGCTTGTGAAATTCACTCAATGAGCATGGAATTCTTTGCTTACCCATGGATGGATAAATTCTTTAAAGAGGATACGGTTAAATACAAGTTCTCACATCTAGAATCAACAGTGACTTTCTTACCTTATGGTGCTGCAATTGATGAATTCCAACACTTTGTCTATGCCAATCCGGCTGTTACTCCTGCTGAAAGAAGAGCGCAATGGCGCTTAATTGAAAAGAAGTATTTACCACACTTAAAGTATCCAACTAAATTTATGGATAGTGGGGCCAGATGGTTTCTGCAAGGTCATGTTTTCCAATCACCATTCTATTATATCGATTACACTTTAGCCCAAGTTTGTGCTTTCCAATTCTTCAATTTAATGAATAGTGATCGTGATTTGGCCTGGGATAAATATTTGCAATTATGTGATCTAGGTGGTAGCAAATCATTTACTGGACTATTAAAAGCCACTAAATTAATCAATCCATTTAAAAAGAATAGCATTAAAAAGATTTTAAAACCAATCAAAACCTATTTAGATAGCATTGATGATAGTCAACTATAAAAGCGGAAATTATTCTTCCTTTTTAGAGCAAATAATGTCTTTACTAAGTAGCTAATAAATAAATGCAATTTAATTTGTGTTTTGAAATAAGTAATGGTATACTAACTGATGTTAAATAAAAGTAAGGCATAAGCGGAGAATTATTTATCTCCGCTTTTGTTTATAGGAGTTGATGTTATGCTTAAATTTACAGAAATGGGACTTGACCCAAGAATCTTGAAAGTACTTGAGATTATGAATATTGAAGTTCCGAGCCAAATCCAACAAAAGGCGATTCCCTTAATGTTGGCAGACCAAGATGTTATTGGTCAATCTCAAACGGGATCAGGCAAGACTTTAGCCTTTGCGATTCCAGTTGTTGAAAAAGTTAAAACCGAAAGTAAAAAGAATCAAGCCATTATCTTATGTCCAACCCGGGAGTTGGCTTTACAAATCAGTGAGGTATTTGAGGCTTTACTAGGTGAGTATGAAGGGTTACATGCAGTTTGTTTATATGGTGGTGAGCCAATCAATAAACAAATTAACCAACTAAAACACGGCGTGCAAATTATTATTGGCACTCCAGGTCGAGTTTTAGATCATATCCGCCGGAAAACCATTCGCTTAAATAGTATTCAAATGGTCATTCTTGATGAAGCAGATGAAATGTTAAATATGGGTTTTAAAGAAGATATTGAAGCTATTCTAGCTTTGACACCTGAATATCGACAAACCGCTTTGTTTTCAGCTACTATGCCTAAAGCTATTTTAGAAATTGCCCGCAATTTTCTAACTAACCCTGAAACGATTGCAATCGCAGGTCGAGATGTTTCAGTTCAATCGATTAAACAACAATATCTTGAAATTGAAAAACCTAATAAGTTTAATGCTTTATTAGCTATTTTATTACAAGAAAATCCTAGTGTTTGTATGATTTTCTGTAATACCAAAAAAATGGTTGATGAATTAACTGAAAAACTATTACAAAACAAAATTAAGGCGGCCGGCTTACATGGCGATTTATCGCAAGCAGATAGAACTAAAATTATGAACTCTTTTAAAGCGCAAAGAGTTAATGTCTTAGTTTGCAGTGATGTCGCTGCTCGCGGGATTGATGTTAATAACGTTGAATTAGTGATAAATTATGATATTCCAAACGAGCGTGAATATTATGTGCACCGAATTGGTCGGACTGGACGAGCAGGGAAAAAGGGTTTGGCAATAACTCTAATTTCTGGACATTCACAATTACGAGAATTCTTTGAAATTACTCGGCGAATCAAAGCCAATGTAGTTGAAAGAGATATTCCAAGTTCAGCGGCTTTGAAAACAAGTTTAATTGCCTCATATGCTGAAACACTAGCTGATGATTATCAAATCCCAAATGTTGAAGATTATCAAAAAGTAATTGATAAACTGCATGAATTAGGCCTGAGTGATAATGATATTATGTTAAAACTTATTGCTAAATCATTAACTTTACCTGAAATCAAAATTGAAAAAGTTGAGAAGCGGAAAAGAAGTAATATTCATAGTGAACAAGAAGTTAAAGAGGGCACTATGACTAGAATTCGTTTATCATTAGGGCGTGAATCACATATTAAGGTCGCTCATATTGTTTGTGCGATTATTGAAGAGGCGCATCTACGCTCAACAGAGATTGGTCGCGTTGAAATTTGTGCCACTTATTCTTTGATAGATGTACCAACAGCCTCTGCTCCTAAAGTAATTGAAGCTTTAAATCGTTGTAAGATTAATCGCAATAGTGCAAAGGCTCGAATATATCGCTTAGAGAAGTAGTTTGACTACTTCTTTTTTCTTTCTTGTGTTAAGATATATCTAAGCAATAAAAGATTCAATCTTGCTATGAAAGAAAGGCGCAAAATAACTAAGAAATATGCTAAATAATAAATTGAAAAAACTCCAACAAAAAATAGATAAATTATATCCTGGAATTAGGGCTAATTTAAAAGATGATTGTGTTGTTTTGTCAGGGACTTTAAATGAGCATGCGCAAATTGTTGAGGTCGGCCTTTTAGCGGCGGCAACTCATCATTTTTATGGAGTAATTAATGAAATTAAACTGGCTGGCTTTATCGAACCAAAAATGCATGTTCCAACGCTAAAAGATCAAGCATATGATGGGATCAAATGTGAGGTCTTAGTAATTGGTGGCGGGATTGTCGGAGCCGCCATTTTAAGAGAATTGTCTAAGTATCAAGTCGAGGCTATCTTAATCGAAAAAGAGAATGATTTGGCGCTCCAAGCCAGTTCCCGTAATGATGGTTGTATTCACGTGGGAGTGGATTTAGCTGCCAACTCTAAAAAACTGCATTATTTACAACAATCCATTCCTCTTTATCCCTCTTTAGCTAAAGACTTAGGAGTGGAATACCATAAATGTGGGCAAATGGTGACTTTTGAGAAACCCATTTATCGTTTGGCTCGACCCGTTTTTGCTTTACTCGCCAAGCGTAATAAAATTAAAGAGGTGCAATGGTTAAATTCTTTACCGGAAGTTCAAAAATATGAACCTAATGTTTCTAAAAATGTGACTTGCGGAGTCTTGTTTGGCACCGGTGCAGTGGTCTGTCCTTATAATATGACCATCGCTTTAGCCGAAAATGCTGTTACTAATGGGGCCAAGGTCTTACTTAACACTGCCGTTTTAGCCATGACTGTCAAGGACCAGCAAATTGAAGTGGTGGAGACTAATCGAGGTCGTTTCTATCCTAAAGTCGTAATTAATGCTGCTGGTGTCTTTGCCGATAAAGTTGCCCAGTTGGCCAAAGATCAATTTTTTACAATTCACCCAAGAAAGGGAACTAATAGTATTCTTGATAAAAAATCGGCTGTGCATTTGTCGACAACTTCCCTTTCAATGTTATCTCTGCACTCTTCAAATGCTAAACAACACACTAAAGGTGGCGGTGTGGTTTTAACTGCCGATAAAAATCCGCTAGTTGGCCCCACCGCTCATGAAACACCTTTAAGGGAAGACTTTACGGTGGAAGGGTCTTCTATTGATGAGCAATTCAATAAACATAAAAGTGTGATGCCAAACTTAAACAAGGGTGATATTATCACCTATTTTAGTGGCATTAGAGCAGCCACTTATGAAGAAGATTTTATTGTTGAAAAAGGCAAATGGACTAAAAACATTGTCCATGCGGCCGGCATTCAATCACCAGGTATAACCGCTGCGCCAGCTATTGCTATTGAGATAGTACGCCTTGTCCAAGAAGTATTGGGCAAGAGGTTGCCTGTTAATCCAAATTTTAATGGGAAAAGGCAAGTAACGCCACCTTTAAATAAATTAAGCTTAGCCGAGCGTAATGAATATATTCAAGCTAATCCTTTATATGGCCAAATAGTCTGTCGTTGTGAGGAGATTTCACAAGGCGAGATTATTGATGCTTTAAATCGTCCAATTGTCGTTAATTCACTAGATGGTATCAAAAGACGAGTTAGAGCGGGAATGGGTAGGTGCCAAGGGGGATTTTGTCAACCACTGGTGCTACAAATAATGGCTGAACAACAACATAAAAAACTAACTGATATTACCAAAAAAGGCGAAGCTAGCGTTTTGCTTGGCGCTATTAAGGAGGGATACCATGAATAATTACGATGTCGTAGTAATTGGCGGAGGCCCTGCTGGTTTAGCAGCAGCCCAGGCCGCCAGTGTTAATCAAGCCCAAACCTTATTAATTGAAAGAGCAGCGCAACTGGGTGGTATTTTAAAACAATGTATCCATGATGGTTTTGGGTTAACTAGATTTAAAGAAAAATTAACCGGACCCGAGTACGCGCAAAAAGAGATCAATGCTTTGAATAAAAATATTGAAGTGATGGTCTTAACTTTTGTGACGCGTATTGAAAAGTTAGACAATGGTTTTACACTACATTTAGTTACTAGACAAGGTATTATAAGTGTCTTTACTAAAAAGATAATCTTAGCGACTGGTTGTCGTGAAAGAAGTGCCAAACAAGTCTTTATTTATGGCAGCAATCCAGGCGGAGTCTTAACGGCTGGAACCGCCCAATATTATATAAATCTACTAGGTAAAATGCCAACTCGTCGTTGTGTCATTTTAGGTAGTGGTGATATTGGTATGATTATGGCCCGTAGAATTACTTTAGAGGGCGGTAAAGTTTTAGGCGTTTATGAAGCTAAATCGACACCAAGTGGTCTCACTAGAAATATTGTTCAATGTTTGCAAGATTATGCTATTCCATTGCATTTATCAACTACTGTCACCAAAGTGTTTGGTGAGGAAAGATTGGAAGCAGTCGAGATTTCCAAACTTGATGAACAAATGCGAGTAATTCCTAATACGTCCCAAATTATCAAATGTGATGCCTTAATTTTATCGGTTGGCTTAATCCCCGAAAATGAAGTGGCTGAAAAAATTGGTGTTGAATTATCGCGCTATACTAAAGGGCCTTGTGTCGATCAAACCCTACAAACTAATGTGCCAGGAGTTTATTCTTGTGGCAATGCTTTGCATGTCAATGATTTGGTGGACTATGTTTCCGAATCAGGGGAAATAGCTGGCAAATATGCAGCTATCACCACTAGTCAACCACGCCACTTAATCCCAATTGAGAAGAGTGCTGACTTTGGTTATATTGTGCCCGCTGTATTAGATTTAAAAGCCCCACTTAAAACAATTATCTATTTTCGAGTAGCGGCTGAATTTGCAAATAAAACCTTAAAATTGTATATTAATGATAGTGAAGTATTTAAGCGGAGATATCTGAATTTAAGACCACCAGAAATGGAAAAGTTGGAACTTGATTTTGCCAACTATCAAAATATTGAATCAATCAAATTTGTTTTGGAGGACTAGGCTATGGAAATAAAAATGATTTGTATTGCTTGTCCAAATGGTTGTCATTTGACAATTGATGATAAATCTTATCAGGTGAGTGGCAATAAATGTCCCAAAGGGATAACGTTTGCTCAAGAAGAATTGCTGGCTCCCAAAAGGGGCGTTTCCTCTTTAGTCAAAACTAGTTTACCTGAATACGCGGTGGTTTCGGTTAGAACCAGTCAGGAGATCGCTAAGTCCCAGATTTTTGACTTAATGCGTTTACTCGATAGCGTCGTGATTAAAGATTATTTGCCATTAGGCAGTGTGGTGCTGAGTAATGTTTTCCAAAGTGGGGTAGATGTTATCACCACTACAAATATGAAAAAAAAGGAGGAATAAGATGAAAAGACCATTAATTTTAACATTTGACTGTGGAACACAATCGACCAGGGCTTTATTAGTTGATAAAAGTGGTGGAATCTTAGCTAAGGTCCAAAAATATTTTGAACCTTACTATTCTACTCGGCCCGGCTATGCTGAACAAAAGATTGAAACTTACTGGCAAGCTTTTAGCGCGGCTTCACAAGAGCTGCATGCTAAATATCCAGAGTTAGTTAAAGACATCATCGCCGTTACTATCACCACTATTCGCGACACTTATACCATTGTCGATCAAAATTGTGAACCGCTCAGAGACTTAATTGTTTGGTTAGACCAAAGAGAAGCTAAGTGTCTAGAACCACTGCCAGCTAAAGCCAGATTATCATTTGCCTTGGTCGGCATGGCCGAAGCTATCCAAGATCAAAGAAAAATCTCTAAATCCAATTGGATTAGAGAAAATGAGAAAGAATTATGGGATAAAGCTTATAAATATGCTTCTTATTCTACCATTCTAATTCATCGTTTAACAGGCAAGATAATAGATTCTAATGCTGCTCAAATTGGCCACATTCCTTTTGACTATAAAAACAAAGTCTGGGATAAACCTAATAATATAATGTGTCCAGTTTTTAATGTCGATCAACGTCTCTTGGTTGATTTAGTTGATCCCGGCACTATTATAGGCCAAATCACTAAAGAAGCCAGTCGCCAAACTGGCATTAAAGTTGGCTTACCGCTAATTGCCACCGCATCTGATAAGGGCTGTGAGACTTTAGGAGTGGGAGTTTTGGCCAACGACATGGCCGCCTTAAGTTTTGGGACAGCTGCCACTGTGCAATGTTCGACCGAATCTTATGTAACTCCTGATACTTTGTTGCCGGCTTATCCAGGCGCAGTTAAAACTGTTTATAACCCTGAAGTGCAAGTTTTTCGCGGTTATTGGATGATTAGTTGGTTTAAAAAAGAGTTCGCCGCTAAAGAAGTGATGGCCGCGCAGGAAATGGGTATTTCCCCAGAAGATTTATTGAATCGTGAGTTAAAAACAATTCCAGCTGGTAGTGATGGTTTGATGTTACAACCTTACTGGTCACCTTTACTGAAAATTCCCGAAGCGAAAGGGTCAATTATTGGTTTTGATAGTGATCACACGCGGGCTCACATCTACAAAGCCATTATCGAAGGAATTGGCTATGGCTTACTTGAGGGCTTAAGAAGAATTGAAGATCGTGGCAATTTTAAAGTTAATTCCATCGCCGTCGGTGGAGGTGGATCACAAAGTGATGAGATTTGCCAAATCACCGCTGATATGTTTGGAGTGCCAGTCAAAAGGATTCAAACTTATGAAGCTTGCGGGGTTGGGGCATCTATGATTGGTTTTGTGGCCATGCAAGAGTTTGCTAATTATCAAGAAGCTTTACAAGCAATGGTCCATTATCAAAAGCCGTTTGAACCCGATCTAGAAACGCATCAAATCTATGATGAGTTATATTGCAAGGTTTATAAAGAGATATATAAACATCTCAAACCAGTTTATAAAACGTTAAGAGCAATTACTAATAAACGTAAAGGAGGAGTAAGTAATGTCTAAACCTTATAAGGGGTTTTCACCCAAATGGTTTCAAAGCGACTATTCCAACGATACATATCGTTCAATCTTTAAATGGGGGACGCCTGATGAAGTCAAAATCCCAAATGAGAATCTTTATAAGTTGATGAAGAAAACATTTCAACTCGATGATGACTACTTTTCCAAATATGATGTTGATTTAGGCTTAGATAAAGTGCAATATAATCAGCCTTGCAATTTAGCCCCTCATCATTTAGCGGAGTTTAAAAAAATAATGGGCGAGGAATATGTTCGCATTGATGATTATGCGCGTTTATCAGTGGCCTATGGAAAAACCATGTATGATGTTCTACGCTTAAGAAAAAAAGTAATTGAAAATTTACCAGATGCTGTTTTATATCCTGATACTAAAGAACAAATTGAAGAAGTAGTGGCTTATTGTGCTAAACACAAAATACCTGTTTATGTCTATGGTGGTGGCAGTAGTGTCACGCGGGGTGTGGAATGTGTTAAAGGTGGCGTATCATTAGATATGCGACTTAGATACAACAAAGTGATTAGCTTTAATGAAGTTGATCAAACTATTACCGTACAAACTGGCATGAGTGGTCCTAAATTAGAAGAGACGCTCAACAATGCTCCTCAATTATTTCACGCCAAGCGCGCTTATACTTGTGGTCATTTTCCTCAATCATTTGAGTATTCCTCAGTTGGTGGTTGGGTAGTCACGCGTGGAGCTGGGCAAAATTCAACCTATTATGGCAAGATTGAAGATCTCGTCTTATGTCAAAAATATGCGACACCGATTGGTAATATTGTCACTTCTAATTATCCACGTGAAGCCACCGGTCCTTCTTTAAATCAAATTATGCTAGGTAGTGAAGGGGCTTTTGGTGTTTTAACTGAAGTTACCTTAAGAGTTTTTCGTTATCTACCTAACAATCGTAAAAGATTTTCCTATATGTTTAAAGACTGGGATAGCGCCATGGCAGCAGCTCGTGAGATGATGCAATGTGAAGCCGGTAATGCTTCCGTCTTTCGTTTATCCAATGCCGAGGAAACCGATATGATGATGAGCTTATATGGCATTGACCAAACACCATTAACTAAATTATTTAAACTTAAAGGTTTAGAAGATAATAAAAAATGTTTATTTTTAGGTTTTAGTGAAGGGGAGAAGGGTTTTGCGCGCAATGTTGCCAAAAACATTCGCCAAATTGCTCATCGCTATGGTGGCGTTGGTTTAACTGGCATAGTTACCAAAGCCTGGGAAAAAGGGCGCTTCACCGATCCTTTCTTAAGAGACACTTTACAAGATTTCGGTATTGTTACTGATACCCTTGAATGTTCGGTCAACTGGTCAAATATGGCCGCAGTGCATGATAGTGTGCGAGAATATTGCCATTCTCGTCCTAATACAGTTGTCACAACCCATATGTCCCACGTTTATCCGCAAGGGGCTAACTTATACTTTATCTTTATTACCAAAATGGATGATATTGATGATTATCTTAGCTACCATAGTGGGATTTTAGATGCCATTCAAGTTAGTGGAGCCGCTATGTCACACCATCATGGCATTGGCAAGATGTTTGGTGCTTGGTTAGAAGGTTCTTTAGGTAGCCTTGAATACGCGACTTTTAAAGTCTTGAAACAACATTTTGATCCGGATAATATTATGAATCCAGGGGGAACCCTTGGTTTAGATATTCCACCTGAAAAGAAAAAATTCTTGAAGAAATAAAGTTAAAGAAAAAGGGGGCAAAAATTATTACCCCCTTTTTAATAGTTTTTTTGTCAACAAAAAGCAATTATTATTTATTTTTAGCAAAAAAAGTTTTGAGTTTATGGTAGTTATCGACAGATAAGTGAGACCAAGTTAACGGGGTAAAAGTGATATAACCAGCTTGACATAAATCGGAATCATTATTTTCACCTACGGCGCTTTCCCACCGGACTGCGCGGTAAGGTTTAAAAATGTTGTCACTTATTTGTTGCCAAGTTATATCCCCATCTCGATTACCAAGGGTGGCTAGGCGATAGCCTTTTGATTGTTGGTGATTATTGGTGGGAAAGTTGACACTCAAGATATAGTCATCACTAGCTAATTTGTTGGCAAAAATAAATTCAAAAACAGCATTAATTTCTTTTTTGACTAAAGCAAAATTATTCACATCATTTGAGATGCAAATAGTTTTAAAGCCTTGAATATTAGCTTCAATAGCGGCACCAATCGTGCCAGAATAACATGTATCATAGGCAATATTTAAGCCATCGTTACAACCGGAAACCACTAAATCCCAGTCAGTAGCAAAGTGGCGGGTAGCAAATGAAACACAATCAGCAGGAGTGCCATCTAAAGAATAAATATTTTCAGCATGTTTTGCTAATTCAAATTCTTTATTTAAGGTTAATGAAGCCGATTTTGCCGATTGATGGGTGTTTGGAGCAATGACAGTAACTTGACCATATCGTTGTAATGCAGCATATAAAATTTTGATTCCCTCGGCATTATAACCATCATCATTTGTTAATAAAATTTTCATAATACACACCTCACCAGATGGTTTAAATTATACCCTATTTTAAAAGTAATTAGCAAATAAACTGCATTGGGATCAAAAAAAATAAATCGACGATTATTCAGCCACCAATAAAGTAAAATAATTCATCATTATATAAGTAGGAGCGGGAAATAGGGATGCATTGTTCTGACTTATTATATTTGCCCTAATATAAGAAAATCATTTGATTTAAAAGTACACCCAAACTTTTATCAGCATTGAAAAATTCATTAATCTCTGTTTAGAGGTCACCTTGTTTTTCATAGATGCTTAGAACGCGTCACCCTATTATTGTCCTTGTTTCCCCCTCCCCTTAATTTCGTAACTAGCATTGGCTAGTTTTTTTATTATCCAAGAGCTGATTGTGCTATAATTAACACATTATTTAAAAGAGGTGTGCTATGGAAAATGTCTTATATGCCATCAATATTGTCTTACCTTTGGTGCTTTTAGTAGTTTTAGGCTACGGCTTAAGAAAAATCGGTTTAATCTCGCCAGAATTTGTTACTGGTGCCAATAAAATAGTCTTTTATGTGGCGATTCCGACCATGCTTTTTAAAAGTGTTTATGATGCCACTTTTACCCAAATCAATTTCACTTATATTGCTTATATTTTAGGCGCTACCATCATCTTTTTTCTTTTGGGCTGGTTATTTTATGGTTTAATCTATCGAGGTTCAGGAAAAGTTGGGACGCTAGTTCAAGCGTTGATGCGCACCAATTACACTTTGATTGGTATGCCCTTAGTGATGATGATTTTTACTGAAGGTAGTGGTGAGTATGCTTCCACACTGGCTTTAGTTTCACTAGTGGCCGCTTTCTTTTTACCTTTAAGCAATATTTTAAGTGTCGTTGCTTTGAGCATTTGTGATCCTAAGCAATCAGGTCAACAAGTAAAACATCACCTCAAAAATGCAGTGATTAAAATAATAAAAAATCCCCTTATTATTGGATTATTTATCGGTTTAGTTTTTAGTGTTGGTCGAGCCTTGTTTTTTCCGGGAGTTTTCTTTATTCGAGATCAATTACCTTTTGTGTATAAAGCGATTACTTATATTACCAATTTAGCTTCACCTTTAGCTTTGATTATGGTGGGTGCTAAGTTTAGATTCTCGGCGACTAAAGCTTTAGGTAAATACATCTTAGGAGCTATTGTTGGCAAGAGTATTATTCTGCCCCTTTTAGTCTATGGAGTAGCCATCTTATTCTTTGATTTTTCCTCTGCTGAATATGCGGTATTTTTTGCCGCTTTTGCTTCACCAGTAGCGGTTTCAAGCGTGCCCGTTGTTGAACAAATGCAGGGTGATAGTGAACTGGGTGGCCAAATTGTGGTCTATACCACCTTGCTAGCGCCCTTTGTCATAGTCATTTTATTAACACTACTTAAGTCGTTAGCTCTTTTATAAGCTGTTTTTTTGTGTATAATATAAGTAAATAGTCGAGGTGATAATCATATGGGAAAAGAAATGATTGCAATGTTACTAGCAGGTGGCAAAGGAACTAGACTTTTAGGGTTGACTAAAAAGACAGCCAAACCGGCGGTCAGTTTTGGTGGTAAGTATCGGATAATTGATTTTCCACTCAGCAACTGTACCAACTCCATGTTAGATGTGGTTGGGGTTTTAACCCAATATGAATCAGTTCAATTAAATGATTATTTGGGTGCGGGTAGCAAATGGGGATTCGATGGAGTTCACTCGAAACTGGTGATGTTACCACCACGCCAAAAAGAAAGTGATTCAAGTTGGTATAATGGAACGGCTGATGCCATCATGCATAATCTCGATTTTATTGATAGTTATGACCCAGAATATGTCTTAATTCTTTCCGGGGATCACATTTATAAAATGGATTATACCAAGATGTTGGAATTACATAAAGAAAGCCAAGCCAGTTGCACAATTGGAGCTATTAATGTTCCTGCAGCTGAAGTTTCGCGCTTTGGTATTATGAATTGTGATGAAAATTATGTGATTCAAAGTTTTGAAGAGAAACCTAAAAACTCTAAAAGCACTTTAGCTTCAATGGGGATTTATATTTTTACTTATTCAATTTTGAAACAATATTTACTAGCCGAAGGGAAAATTGCTAGAACTGAACATGATTTTGGTAAGCACATTATTCCGGCCATGCTCAAGCGGCAAGAAAAATTGGTGGCTTATCGCTTTACTGGTTATTGGAAAGATGTGGGCACGATTGAATCTTTATGGCAAGCTAATATGGATTTATTGCAGACTAATGATTTGGATTTATTTAATAAAAAAGGCCAATGGAGAATTTATTCAGAAGATTCTTTCTCTTTACCGCACTTAATTGGTAAAGAGGCTAAAGTCTCGAATAGTTTGATTAATCAAGGTAGTTACATTAATGGAACAGTCAAAGACTCGGTCATTTTTGGCCACGTTAGCATTGAAAGTGGAGCCCAAGTAGTTGAATCAGTGATTTTCCCAAATTGTGTTATCAAAGCGGGAGCGCAAGTTTATCGCTGTCTTGTTGATGCAGATACTACAATTAATGGTGATCAAATACTTAACCAAGATGGTCAAAGCATCAAACTCTATGAAGGAGGAAATGAGCATGGATAAAATATATGGACTGGTGAATTTACACTATGATATCAATCTTGACTCATTGACAGCTAATCGCCCTTTGGCTTCGGTTGGCTTTTTGGGTCGTTATGCTTTTATTGATATTCCTTTGTCGAATATGGTTAATAGTGGGATTGAAGAAATTGGTATCTTAATCAAAGATAAGCCACGTTCCTTACTTAAACACTTTGGCTTAGATCGTAATGAATGGTTAAAAAATTCAAAAACCGGTAAAATGTCGTTGATGTACAACGAAAAACATAATAACAATCCAAAATATAATCATGCCGTCAATAATTTAATTGAAAATATTTGGGCGTTAGAAAATACTAATGCCACTTATGTAGTAGTGGCTCCTGCTCATATTATTACGCGCCTTAATTATCGTGATGTATTGGCTTTTCACAAGGCAAAAAAGGCTGATATAACGGTTGTTTATGCTAAAGTGCATAGCGCTAAACAGCACTATATTGATAGCGATTATTATCTTTTTGATGAAGAAGATCGGCTCTTAGATATCAAAAAGAATAAAGGGAGCAAGGGCAGTCGAAATGTTGGACTGGATACTTTGATTATTTCGAAAGAGTTATTGCTGGATTTAATCAAACAAGTGGCTGAGATTTCTAGTTTCTTCTCATTTCTTGATCTGCTGAATTATTATAAAAAGAAATTAATAATAAGTGGCTATGAGCACCATGGTTATGTGCGTTTCATTGATTCTTTGCAACAATATTTGGAAGTTTCTTTCGAGATGTTAAACCCGGAAAAATTGCCACAATTATTTGCGGCCGAATGGCCAATCTATACTCGGACCTACGATACACCGCCAACCTATTATGGGCAAGAAGCCCAAGTCCAAGATAGTTTTGTGGCCAATGGCTCACGCATTTTAGGTCATGTCACCAACTCAATTATTGGCCGGGATGTCATTATAGAAAAGGGAGCAGTAGTGAAAAATTCGATTTTATTATCACGAGTTTATGTAGCTGCTGATGCTAAACTTAACTATGTAGTAGCAGATAAACAGGCTCAAATTATTAAGATCAAAGAATTGCAAGGTAAACACGATCAATGTGTAGTTATTAAACAAGAGGATATTGTATGATAAAAGTTTTATTTGTGACTAGTGAAGCAGTGCCGCTAGCTAAAACTGGTGGTTTAGGAGACGTCTGTGGTCAATTACCAAAATATCTAGCTGCCCAAGGAGTCAAGGTTAGTGTAGTTTTACCTAAATATTCGAGCATTAAACCTGAATATCTCGCCCATTTTAAATACGTTACTAGTACTACAGTCCAAACTAATGGAGTGGAAGAGTATGTCGGGATTTTTAAATATACCATGCAACGGGTAACTTTCTATTTGATTGATAATGAAAAATTTTTCAAAAGAGATAATATTTATGGCTATGATGATGATTTTTTGCGTTTTGGTTTTTTTGATTTAGCAGTTATAAAAATGATTGAATTGTTAGCTTTGAAACTAGATGTTATTCATTTACATGATTGGCAAGCAGCGATGCTGGCTCCGCTAATTAGAGAAAATTATCAAGGCCATCCATTATTGGGTAAAGTCAAGTTAGTACAAACTATTCATAACGCAGCCTATCAAGGGCTAGTGGATAAACGCTATTTATCTGACATTTTCCAGATTGATATGAATAATTACTACAATGGTAAAACACGTTTTAAAGAAAGTTTAAGTTATTTAAAAGCTGGCATTGTTTATGCTGATAAAGTTACAACGGTCAGTGAAAGTTACGTCAAGGAATTACAAAGGAATGAAAACGATTATGGACTGGGCCCTTTATTGTTATATCGTCGCAATGATTTTATTGGAATTTTAAATGGGATTGATAATAATGTTTACGATCCGAGTAGCGATCAAGCCATTGCTAAAAATTATACGCGTTTTGATGCCAATAAAGCAGAATGCAAAAAAGCCTTACAACGCCAATTTCATTTATTAGAAAATCCAACCGCGCCGTTATTTGTGGTAGTGTCACGTTTAACATTCCAAAAAGGGATTGAACTCTTGCTGGATAATATTGATTTCATCGTGGGCGCAGGCGCTCAATTAATCGTTTTAGGTCAGGGTGAACGTCAATATGAAACCGCACTCGAGTATTATTGTAATAAATATCCCGATAGTGTGAGAATTTATCTTGGGTATAATGATCTTTTAGCCCATCAAATTTATGCTGGCGGAGATATCTTTGTCATGCCTTCCTTATTTGAGCCATGTGGTATTGGTCAACTGATTGCTTTGCGCTATGGTTGTATCCCAGTGGTTAGAAATACCGGGGGCTTAAAAGATAGTGTGATAGATTTCATGACTGATAAACAAAACGGGACTGGTTTTGTCTTTAATGATTATGATGTTAAAGGCTTAAAGTATGGTTTGTATAGTGCCATTAGTAAATATAAAAGTGTAGTTATTTGGCGTAAAGTAGTTAAAAATGCCATGAGTCAAGATTTCTCTTGGCATAAAAGTGCCACTAAATATGTTAATTTATATCATGAATTATGTGATGGAGATGAAAAATAATGGGCTATCCCTTTAGCTTGTCGAAAAATTTGTTATGGTTGTTAGCGTTGCATGAACCACTAGAAACGAGTGATGGCTGGCTGACCCCACTAGGGGTTAGTTATAAAAAAACAGTCAATAAATTGGGGAAAATTGCTTATCAACCACATCGTCCTAATTTTGCGCGTCCGCTATTTTTTAACAAGGAGCATTCGCTGTATCAATACACGCTGCAATCAAATTGGGAGCAACAAGCACCTTTAAAAGTCGAATATCATAAAGCTAAGATTAGCGATACCATCTTGCAAACTATTGTCCAAAAAGCCAAATTAGATTACACTTTTGTTCAAGTTGGGCCAGTCAAGCATCTTTATATTGAAGTGGGTGATAAGGTCGCTTATTTGGCTTTAGTTTCGACTTCACAATACTTAGTCAATGATAAAATTATGATTGCTTACTTGCATGATCATCCTGGTTATACTATTTACACTAAGCAAGAAAATGCTAAAAAGCACAATCTGATGTATCAAATTGTGCCTTTGTATTTTAGTATCGATGATGTAGACTTTACGACTACTGAATTTGATTATTTCTTACAAGAAGGAATTATGAATGGTTGGTTTAGTGACTTTGTGCAAGAAGCAACAGGGTATAGTTTTGGCTTTGATGACCAAAATAGAATTAAATCCAAATCAGCACTAGCAGTTAAAAAGGGAGATATGCAATTTGCTCCCTTTGGGGGTTGTGCTTTATTAACTGCCCCTTCCATTCCGCGTTTAGTGAAAAATTTGAGGGTAGAAGAATGTGATTTCTTTACTTTTATTTTTGAATATGTCAATCTGATTAAAGAAGATTTAGATGAAGACTTGCCAGCTGAACTGGCGGCCACTACTCATTTAAATGGACACTTCTTTCACTGTTTTATTCAAACCAAAATGGTCGGAACTTTTCTAATTGAAAGGGTCGGGCAACATTATGCTTATGTTTCCTACTTAGCCTTAGTTAAAGAGGAAAGAGGGAAAGGGTTAGGTGAGGAGTTAATTCAAGCGGCCATCAATGAAGTAGCCAAATACAATGTGGCTACTTTAGTTGGAGTTCTTACGCCTAAACTTATCCCATTGTATACTAAACTGGGCTTTGTTAACAAAGGTTATTGGAACTGGCTTTAGTTTAGATTAGCTGTTTTTTTCAATTTGCGATGGGCTAAAATAAGCGAAATATAAAGTCCGGTTGTGATAACTACAAAAGTAATGATGGTGCGAATCACAACCCCAAAAAAGGCGTCTTCAGGCATCAAGATTATTAAAGTGTCATCATAACTTAAGAGCCAATTATCGTTGGTAAAAAAGATTTTATGGAAAGTTGTAAAAGCCGCATTAAAATCTAAAGTGGCAATTAGTAGTAAGATGATCATAGCTAATAAGAGCACACTGAAGACGATTAACATTGCTTTGATGGTTTTTGGCCTTATTTGGCGACGTTTAACCACTAAATAACCCACCGTTCCAATGAAAAGCGCTAAGCAACAGACGACCAATAAACGGCCTTTAATAAAGAGGTTTTGCACGTCTTGCATATGGGAAACCTCTTTGGGAGTAAAAGCTAAGACGCTTTGCCCATCAAGGTCGATAACGCTAGTTTGAAATTCACTAATACTACCATAAGAATAAGCTAATGTTCGATCAATTAAAACTTCAAGAGTTGGCATGGAAAAATTAGAATGTTGGACCGCATTAGTGCTTGCGTAAAACTTACTATATAACTTGCGATTCAGGGCATAAGGCATGAAGGAAATATATAAAATCAAAACAAAAGCACATAAGGAACTTATGATGGCGACTAGCACTTGAATTTTATTGTTATTCTTCATTTTTTATTTCCTTTTTGTTCAATTATTATGATAGCATAATTTGGGTAAAATAATAATGTATATTTAAGTTTTTGTTGGTATAATGTAAAAGAAAGATGGTGATGAAATGAAACTCTATCCTAAAATTGGACAAGAGGAGAGCAAAGCGCTTCCAATCTTACCAGATGAAACGCCGAATAAGAAAGAAACTATTATCGGTTTATTACTCGGTGTCGGGTATTTAACAGTTTTTGTTTTGTTGCCTTTTTTATTACTCAGTTTGTTTTTTAAAGATGTTGATCCAAATATTTTATCCACCGTGGCGCAATTATTGACGGCTATGGTGGTGATTATCTTAATGATCATCAATTCTAAACGCACTTATCCGACTGTTATAGCGGGTTTTAATCGTGATGTTATTCGCAAAGGGGCTTTATATGGGGTCATAATGTATGGCGTAGCCATCGCTTACTCTTTAATTGATATTTGGATTTTTGGCGAACCGGTCGTCAATGCTAATCAAGCCGCCTTAAATGCTTTAGCCCAACAAGCACCTTTATTATTTATCGTTTTTACCTGCTTAGTCGCTCCTGTTGTTGAAGAATTGATTTTTCGTTATTATTTATATAAACCATTAGAGAAAAAGGGAGTTGTTTTAGCAATCATTGTTTCCGCATTTTTATTTGCGGCCATTCATATGACAAGTTCTTTTGCGGCTGGCACAATTGCCGAAGATCTTCGTTCCTTTCCGGCTTATTTAATCCCTTCTTTGATTTTTGGGATTGCTTACTATCGGACTAAACATGTGGCGACTACAATTACCGCTCACGTTGTTTACAATACAATAACAGTTATCGCTTTATTTCTATCCAATGGTCCAGCGATATAAAGGGGGTTTTTATGATGCGTCAAGTAAAATGGTTAGACAAATATCCTATCGCTCATCGGGGGTATTATGATGAGACTCATCCCGAAAATTCTTTAGCGGCTTTTGAAGAGGCGGTTAAGCATAATTATGCGATTGAGTTAGATTTGCAATTAAGTAAAGATTTGCAACTGGTGGTTTTTCACGATGATGATTTAGCTAGAATGTGTCAAGTTGAGGGCGGAGTTAAAGACTATACCTATCAACAATTACAAACTTTTAAGTTGGCTAAAACTAACCATTCTATGCCTTTATTTGCAGACGTCTTGAAATTAGTAAAAGGGCGAGTGCCGTTGGTCATCGAACTGAAAAGCATTAAAGAGATGAATGCTTTATTATGTCCCAAAGTCTATCAAATGCTGCAAGACTATCAAGGCGACTATGTGATTCAATCCTTTAATCCTTTTTTAGTTAAATATTTTAAAATTCATCATCCAGAAATCTTACGTGGGCAGTTAGTCTGTGATATGGTCGATTCAAACTTCAATAAAATAATTAAAGTAGCCCTCGCTCGCCTTTGGCTGAATATCTTTTCTAAACCTGATTTTATCAATTCCCATTTCACTTACTTACCACCTAAACTATTACGCTTTAAAAAAAGAGGGGGCCAAACCATTTGTTATACCGCCCGTAATGAGCAAGAATATCGGCAAGCTTTTAAAGATTTTGATAATGTTATTTTCGAGCAATTTGAACCGAAATATTTTTATCAAAAATAAAGCATATCATTTTGCAGACAATTAAGATTTAGTTATAATATCGGCAGAGGTGATAAAAATGGCACATATTATTAAAAGTGAAAAAGAATTTGATGAAGTTTTAAAAAGTCCAGCAGTAATTATTGATTTATATGCTGATTGGTGTGGACCTTGCAGAATGTTAGCTCCAACTATTGAAGAAGTAGCTACAGAGTTAGATGGCAAAGTCGTCGTAAATAAACTGAATGTTGATGAAGTTGGCGATGTTGCCGCTAGATATGGAGTTGATACAATTCCAACCTTATTATTCTTCCTAAATGGTAAATTAGTTACCCGGAGAATTGGGGTTCGCTCTAAAGAGGCAATTCTAGTTGATGTTGCTGACTTTCTAACAACTAAATAAGCGGAAATTCTTCTTGAACTTACTCGCTGGTTAGGAGTATAATAATACTCGCCGGCGTGTTGCAGGTGTAGTTCAGTGGTAGAACACAACCTTGCCAAGGTTGCTATGCGAGTTCGATTCTCGTCACCTGCTCCATGAAAATGATATTCCCCCCATTTATTGAACAGTCGTAGTACAATAAAAAGGGGGATTTTTATATGGGAAAACGAATGAAATATACGAAAAAAGACAAATTGAAGATGGTAAAAAAGTATAAAGAAGAGAATATCCCAATAACACAACTCGCCAAGGATTTTCAATATGACATAGCAAAAATAAAGTATCTAATAAGATTGTACGAACTGCATGGAGAATGGCCTTTTGAAGACAAAGAAGAAAGAATTTTTACAAAAGAAGAAAAGCTAGATGCAATCAAACAATATTTATCTGGAGAGAAGTCAGCGAGGCAAATAAGTATAGAGATAGGTAACACTGATTCAACAACAGTTTTGGATTGGATCAAGAAGTATAAAGAAGGAGGGGTTGAAGCAATTCAAGTCAGCCGAGGGAGAAAAAACTATCGTTTGCATGCAGATAGACAAAAGTATCTAGCAGAGAAAGAATTGAAAGAGAGATTAGAGTATTTAGAGACGGAGAATGCATACTTAAAAAAATTAGCATCCCTGATTCAAGAGAAGAACAATTGGTCAAAGAAAAAGTAAGAGCCATTTGTGAATTAAGGGAGACATGTAAGTTAGGAACTCTTCTCAAAGTATCTGGGGTTTCAAGATCGACATTCTATTACAATACGAAACACGGAGAAGACAAGAAGAAAAAAGATGCTAAACTATTAAACCTAATCAAAAAGATACATAAAAGTCATTATAAAAAGTACGGAAGTCCGCGAATATGGCGAGAACTGCGTAATATGGGCATCAATATTAACATCAAAAGAGTTGAGCGTGTAATGCGAGAAAATCATATCAATGCGACTCCCAAAAGGAAAAGATATTGTTCTTATAAAGGAGAAGTGGGAGTGACAAAAAGAAACGTTATAAAAAGGTATTTCAATGTTGGAGAACCAGAGAGAATCTTTGGGACAGACGTTACTCAATTTAACATAAAATCCGGGAAACTATATCAATCTCCAATAATTGATTTTCATACTCGAGAGATAATGGCTTACGATATCTCAGAACATCCAAATATGAATCAAATAAAGAGAATGATGGAACGGTTCGAGAAGAAACTCAATGGGAAAAGAGGAAACATGATCCTTCATTCCGATCAGGGATGGCAATATCAACAAAAGTGGTTTCAGGACAAACTTGAAGAATTGAGGATTACACAATCTATGTCAAGAAAAGGAAACTGTTTAGACAATGCGCCAACAGAGAATTTCTTTGGACGCTTGAAAGAAGAGATGTTTTATGATTACATATGGAGTTTTGAAACATTAGAACAATTGAGAGTTGCGATAGATAGGTGGATAAAGTATTATAACAATGTAAGAATAGTTAATCGATTAAACTACAGTCCAATTCAATATAAAGAAAAAAGATACCATGCAGAAAGATGAGAGTGTGCTAGTTCAGATTTATTTGCCCAACGAATTGGGGGAAGTACAAAAATCTTAAATTAGTAGGAAAAACTAATAAAAATAAGCGAAAACCATCAAAATTTGATGGTTTTTCTTTGTTTTAAAACGATTTTAAGTATTAATTGTTTAAGTTCAAATCTGATTAGTCGTTGCAATAGCAAAATCTAAAATTTAGAGAACATGATGTTGAACCTAAAATAATGGCTTTGTAAGGCCAAGATTTTTAACCACAAAAAAACTGATTATTTAAAAACTTACAGCTGGCTTTCCCCAGGTTGGAATTATAGATAATAGGGAAAAACAAACTCCAAAATCAAGAAATGAAAGATGATTTAGTGTGTTATAATTTATTTATAAAAAAGGAAGGAAATAAAATAAC
>CAYIYS010000008.1:0-27969 GCA_964367975.1 uncultured Eubacteriales bacterium | reverse complement strand
GGTTATTAGTGATTATTATACAAAAATATTGTATAATAAATAGCATGAGGAGGAAAATTCTATGATTCAAAAACTTAAACAAATAAAAACATACACATTTTTAATCTATTTAATTGAGACAATGTTTGTGTTAGGAATGATAATATACAAACTCTTAAAGGAGAAGAATGACACTTTTGTTGATAATACATCCGCAGTCTTTATCATTTTTGTGGCACTTTTTGGTTTTAATATAATTTATACTATTTTTTCTCATCGCAGCATTGAAATTGATGCCAGATTAAATCACATTGGGATTACTAATACCTTGGGAGCCGACCTTAAAGAGACCTTTATTTATGGTCAAATTGGCATGTTGATATATGATGCATCCAATGAAATTATTTGGAGCTCAGAACTATTTGAAGAGCGAAACGTTAAATGTGTCGGCAACAATGTTATTGAAATGTTTCCTGAGTTGGGAGCCTATTTTACCAACCTAGATAATCAACCAGAAGAAATTAAAGTTCGCTATCACAATCGGACTTATAGCGTTATCAATTTGAAAGAGTTAGATTTATTAGTCTTTAGAGATGTTAGTGAGACAGAAGATTTATATGAGATAAAAACTAAACAAGCTCCTGTCTACATTACAATTGTTCTGGATAATTTAGCCGATCTTGAAAGCGTTTCTCAACAAGATGATAAGTCGGTTCAATATGAACTCGAAGTGAGAAAAGCCATTATTGACTGGGCCAAAAAGTATGAAGTTTATAGCAAAAACATTAAAAATGATGTTTACATTATTGTCGCTCAAGAAGAGAAGTACGCTCAAATGGAAAGAGATAAGTTTTCGATTATGGATGATGTTAAAACAATTACAAGATCCAATCCCATTCCTTTAACAATAAGTATTGGTGTGGGTAGGGGGAGTGCGGATTTTAATAAATTATCCGACCTTTCATCGGGCGCAATTGATGTTGCTTTATCTAGAGGTGGCGGACAAATAGTTATTAATAACTATGGGGCACATATGGAGTTTTTAGGTGGAATGGAAGAGAATAGAACCAAAAAGAACACGGTTCGCTCAAGAGTTTTATCACAATCTCTTTATACCCATATTGAAAGAAACAATAAGATTTTAATTGTTCCACATGATATCGCTGATTTTGATGCGATTGGAGCAGCTTTAGGTATCTATTCAATGGCCAAAGCGCAAAATAAAGAAGCCTATTTAGTATGTTCTTTAGATGAGATGGAAATCAAAACCAGAACTGGTGTTAAAGAATTATTAAAAAAAGATGAATTAGATGCATTGATTATCAGTGAAAGTAAGGCCTTAGCAATTAATGATGATAAGACAATGGTGATTCTAGTTGATGTTAATCGAGCCAAAATTACTACTGCTCCACAATTGATTGAAGTTAGTAAACATATTGCGGTTATCGATCATCACCGCAGATGTGAAGATGCGGTTGATAATCCAATTTTCTCAATCGTTGAAACTACGGCATCCTCAGCTAGTGAAATAATTGTTGGGTTAATTAAGTTTAATAAAACAAAAATTGAATTAGCCCCTAAGGTTGCAACACTTTTATTTGCCGGACTTTTACTTGATACTAATGGTTTTAGGGTCAATGCATCGGCTGATACTTTTGAAGCTGCAATGCTTTTAAAAGAACGGGGCGCAGATGTGGATGTCGCCAATAACTTCCTCAAAGAAGAGTTTGAAGAATATGAATTAAAAACCAAGATTATGAATAATTCCGAAACGGTGCACTTAGGTGTCTTAGTAGCTTGTGCTCCAAATGATATGATTGTCGCTAGAGCCATGCTAGCCAAAGTAGGACAAGATGCTTTAAATGTAAAAGGCATTAAAGCCATCTTTGTTATCGGTAAAATTGGCGAAAATGAAATTGGTATTTCAGCTAGATCTGATGGTTCATTTAACGTTCAATTCTTACTTGAGAAAATGGGTGGCGGAGGGCACTTTTCAATGGCCGCCGCGCAAATACAAAACAAAACAGTTGATGAAGTTAGAGTAGATTTAGATAAACTCATCAGCATGTATATTAACGAAATTCAATAAGTGTAGGAGGTATATTTTATGCAAGTAATTTTATTAAAAGATGTTAAAAATGTCGGTAAAAAAGGTGAAATAGTAACCGTTTCTGATGGTTACGCCATGAACTTTCTTATTCGGCAAAAAGCCGCCG
The DNA here is from genome assembly GCA_964367975.1 of uncultured Eubacteriales bacterium. Classification (GTDB taxonomy): domain Bacteria; phylum Bacillota_I; class Bacilli_A; order RFN20; family UBA1709; genus CAYIYS01. The sequence goes on along the minus strand of CAYIYS010000008.1, from coordinate 25,774 downwards.
TTAAAGCCTCTGAGAAAAGTAAGGAAGTTAAGCAAGAACAAGACCGCCAAGTTCAATTAGACTATGAAGCCAAAAAGGCTGCAGCAATTGAATTAAAAGATCAATTAGCTACAATCAATTTAACTTTTTATGCTAAACCGGGCAAAGATGGCAAAATGTTTGGTTCAATTTCGACCAAACAAATTTGTGAAGAATTGAAACGCGTTCATAATATTGAGATTGATAAACGTAAATTCATTGATAATGAACCCATTAATACTTTTGGTTGGTCAAGACCAAAACATGAACTATTTAAAGGTGTTATTGCGACTTTAAACATTGAAATTAAAGAAAGTAAGTAAAGGAGAGGAATAAGTATGGCAATTGAATATCCATATAGCGATAAAGCAGAGAAAGCTGTGCTTGGAGCTATGATGGTCGATGAAGATGCTCAAAGAGTAGGATTATCTTCACTGATTGAAGAAGATTTTTATGTACCTTCAAATCGTTTAGTATTTGATTGCATGAAACGTCTCAATGGCAAAAATCTGCCAATCGATATTACAACTCTGACTGATGATTTGGTATCGATGGACAAATTAGAAGTGGTTGGCGGAGTTGCTGGTTTGACCGCTTTAGCACGAGGCGTTGTAGTTCCTAACCTAGATTCATATATCATTATTTTAAAAGAGAAAAAAAATCTCCGCGATATTTTAGATTTAATTAACCAAATTACCGATGATATTTCTAATAAAACAATTACTAATAGTGATGAATATCTTGATGAAGTAGAAAAAAAGGTTATGGCGATTGCACGCAATAGACAAGCCGAAAATTTTATTACTACCAAAGATTTAATTGCCATGATTAATGAACGCTATAAAGCAGGCAGGAATAAATTAATAGGAGTAACTAGTGGTTATTCCGATCTTGATCGCTATTCAGAGGGTTTCCAAAATGGCGATGTCATTATTCTGGCGGCTCGGACCTCAGTTGGTAAATCCCAATTTGCGGTTAATTTAGCTTTGAATGCCGCTTCTATTACTGGTAGACCGGTCGGTTTTTTCTCAATCGAAATGCCAGCCATTCAAATTATGACTAGAATGCTAGCCACAACTTCCATGCTTGATTCAGGTAAATTAAAAACCTTTAATATGTCAGATGAGGACTTTATCAAGTTTGAGGAAGGAGCTCGTAAAATTGCTAACCTCGATATTTATTTTGATGATACTTCAAAACGAATGCTTGATATTCAAACAAATGCTAGAAAACTTAAATCACAACATCCTGATTTAGCCGTTATTTTTATCGATTACTTACAAATGATTGTTCCCACTAAACAATCCAAAGCGGATGGTAGAACCCAAATTGTTGGGGAGCTTTCACGTGAAGTTAAAAACTTAGCGAGAGAGCTCGATGTTCCAATTGTTTGTTTGGCCCAATTATCCAGAAGTGCTGCTGAAAAGGGCGAGAAAAAAAGTAAAGATGACCGAAATAAAAAGCCATCATTAATTGACTTAAGAGAATCAGGCTCAATCGAACAAGATGCTGATATGGTTATGTTGTTACATCGTGAGAGTTACTACGATACCACCAATACTGAAACTTTGGTTCAAGCCGATTTAATTATTGCAAAAAATCGAAATGGTAGAACTGGTGAAGTCCATTTTACCTTTGATTTAGCAACCGGGGCTTTCAACCTCGGTATCAATTAAAGGAGTCCAATGAAATATGCAATCTTAGCCAGTGGTTCAAGAGGCAACGCAACCATCATTAAAAGTGGTGATCATCTTTTAATGATTGATTGTGGCATTCCTAAAAAAGAACTATGGCATAAACTTAATGAATTAGGCGTTGACATCAATGACATTGAGGCTGTTTTAATCACGCATGAACATATCGATCATATTCGCAGTATTGAACAATTTGCTCTTTCGAAGCTATATGGCTGTGAGAATACATATAAATTTGAGGGAAAAAACACTTTAATTCCATATTCACAATATATAATAGCAGGTGTAAAGGTAATGCCGGTGGCAATCTCTCATGATTGCGCTAACCCTTGTGGTTATGTCATTTCGGATGAGAAAGAAACTCTGGTCTATGTAACAGATACTGGTTACATTAAAGAAAAAGATTACCAATATATTGCTAATGCTACACATTATATCTTTGAAAGCAATTATGATTCTGCGATGCTGATGGAATGTCCTACAAGACCGTTCTATTTAAAGCAAAGAATCATGTCGATGCAAGGCCATTTATCCAATGATGATGCAGCCAACACACTGACTCAACTAGTTGGTGATAGAACTAGAACCATTCGCTTGGCCCACGTCAGTGAAGACTGTAATAGCAAAACTCTAGCTTATCATTCTCTGATTGCCGCTTTCAATGAATGTGGAATTTCTTATTCGGAAATTGATATTGAAGTCGCTGATCGCTATGAAATAACGAAGGGAGAGATAAAAAAATGAAATTACCCATTTTAGCGCTTATCGGAGCGAGCGTTTTAAATTTAATTACCTATCCTTCTTATGCAAATTTAACAACCGGAAATGATGATATTCTAATTGCTCCAGCTCCTACCAATTCTTTATATGTTGATATAGATAATCAAATCATCGAGGCTGCCACTAAACATGTCGTGACAGTTTATAATTACGATGGCAAAGGGACATTTATTGGCTTAGGTAGTGGCATAGTAGTGAAAAGAGAAGGTGGCTATGACTATGTTCTCACCAACAATCACGTGGTTGAAGGTGGTAGCGTTTTTGAAGTGTTATCTTATGACTATCAAATTCAATATGCGACTTTATTGGGGGTAGATGAGCACCAAGATGTTGCCGCCTTAAGAATTCCTTCTTTTGCCAATGCTACAGTAGCAATTTTAGGTGATTCTGATCAAGTTCAAGTTGGTGATGAGGTTTTTGCTATTGGTACTCCAGGCGAAGTGAATTTGAAAAATACAGTTACCCAAGGAGTGGTGGGGGGGTTGAATAGATGTGCCAGTGAAAATACGGCCTATTTAGAGTTACAAAAACACGCCATTCAAATTGATTTGGCTATTAATCCTGGCAACTCAGGTGGACCTTTATATAATGCAGTGGGTGAAGTTATTGGAATTAATACTTTAAAACTCACTTCTGATGGTGGCACTACAAATTATGAAGGGATTAACTTGTCTTTACCAATTAATGATATGTATTTGGGGTTTAGCAAAATCTTAGAAAGTGTTGTTCTGACTAATAAAGGAGCAGTGGCGAAAGCTGGCACCTATGCTAAATCATCATTAGGGACTGCTTATTTTTATACTTTAAGAGATATTGATTTAGCTGAAAGAGAAAAAATTGGGTTACCTAATAGTTTATATCGTGGAGTTTTAGTCAAAAACATTGAAAAATCTGCGGCTAATCCCTTGTTTGCCAATCAAGTTGATGAGTATTCAGTGATTGTTGAAGTGGACGGAATGCCGATTAGCGATAAAGTTCAATTACGCCAACAAATATATCGCAAAACTATTGGTAGTAGTGTGAGCTTAAAAGTAATGAAAAAAGTTAATGGAGTCTATCAGGCAAAGACCATCACAATCAACATTGTGAAATCAGTTAGGTAAGGAGTGATAATTATGAAAATTGGAAAGAAAATCTTAGGTTTAGTCTTAATCTTAGCAACTATCACAGGTTGTAGTTTTATTGATAAAATAATCGAAATTAATAAAGGTACATCCTCTTCCTCCTCTAACACAAGCGGCTCTTCGAACCCTTTAAGTAATGAGACTTTTTGTGCTAATGCGGTTAACTCGAATAATAGTTATGTCGCTGGGAAGAATACAATTTTGAATTTAGCCACGAATGCGGGCATGATTTATAATGAAGTGGCCAAATCGACAGTCGTTGTTAATGCTTGTTATTCAGTTAGTGGGACGCAATATAATTACATCACTTCCGGTTTTGTTTATGAAAAAGCTGAGCAAGGTGAGGAAGATAAATATTATATATTAACTAACTCTTCTGGTATTTTCCATCGTTATTATAATCGCTCCGGAACCATTACTGTCGAAAATATTAATGTGATTAAAGTTGGAGATTTTGAGATTACTTTTGATGATGGTAGACGCTATCGAGCAGCCTTAACTGGTTCATATGATAATGCCGATGTTGCTGTTTTTGAAATAAACACCGGTGATGATATTGCTGTGCCAACAATTGGTAGTTCAGATGAATTGGAAGTTGGGGATTCTTTGCTAGCTATTGGAACTCCTTCTTTAGGTGATTCTTTAATTAACTCATTAGTCAGAGGGACAATCTCGGGAATCGAAAGACGCCAACAAGTAACCTATGATGAAGTTATCAATGGCATTAATCGCTCTTTCCAAGTGGCAGATTATACGGCTTTCCAATTTGATGCTCCAGTCAATGGTGGCATGGAAGGTGGTCCGGTTATTAATGCTGCTGGGGAAATTGTCGGGATGTTATCTTATAAATTCCAAGGTTCTGCTACTAGCATTGAATATGAATCGCTATCAATGGCGCTACCAATTGATAATGCCAAAAATGTGATTGCCAAGATTATTGCTAGTGGTGAATATATTAGACCAACAATTGGAGTCTCAATTGCAGATGTCGGCGCCATGACGGTTGAGCAAAGAAGTAGCAATGGAATCAATGAAGCAGTTTATGTCGGTTCCTATATTGCTAGTGTTTCGGCTAATTCTTCAGCCGCCAAAGCTGGCATGAAGGGCGGCGAAGTTATCGTTGCTTACAATGATGTCAAGGTTAACGGTATGTCTTCAATTTCGAGTCAATTAGTTCGCCAAAATGCAGGCGACACGATTGTCTTAAAAACTGTTGATGCTCAAAATGTCAAGCATACTTATACTTTAACTTTATAGTATGAAAATCAAAATTGTTTGCATTGGAAAACTCAAAGAAAAGTATTTGACAGAGGCTGTCAAAGAATACTTAAAAAGATTATCCAAGTATTGTGATCCCAAGATAATTGAATTGAGTGAAGTTCGCTTAAGTGAAAATTCTCCAAGTGGAATCGCGCTTTTAGTAGAGAAAGAATCTAATAAAATTTTAACTAAACTTGATGCTAAAGACTTTAATATATTGCTTAGTTTGAAAGGTGAATCAATTAGTTCTCCTCAACTAGCGGATTTATTGAAAGAAAAGATGATTAAGGGTTATTCGACTTTTACTTTTATTATCGGTGGATCTTATGGTACTAACCAAGTCCTTGATGAGTATGTGGATTTTAAATTATCTCTTTCTCAGTTAACTTTTACTCATCAAATGACTAGGGTGATTATCCTTGAACAAATATATCGTGGGTTTAAGATTAACAATAACGAGACTTATCACAAATGAAAAGTGGCAAATGCCACTTTTATTTTTTAAATACATTATATTCAACAAGATCTTCAAGTTTTTTCTTTTGATAGTGTAAAGGGTTAACGGGAGCGTTATCTTCAGGATAGCCCATGACTAGAATGGCGACCGGGTCATATTGGGCGGGGATAGCAAACTCAGTTTTGACAACTTCAGGCATGAAATAACCGACCCAAGTACCACCAACCCCAAGACTGTGGGCGGCTAACAGCATATGAGTGCCAACAACGGCACAATCAATATCCCCACTAGGTTTATTATCATATTTTCTAATCCAACATTGACTAGTATCATTGAGGATTAAAAAGGCGAGAGTCGCACCATAATGACATTTGGTGGCTTTCTTTAAACTAGTCATTCCATCTTCACTATTAATGACTAAAATCTTAAATGGTTGAAGGTTATGAGCAGTAGGGGCAATCAAAGCGGCTTGTAAAATTTGATCAATATCAGCTTGTTTAACTGGAATTTGTTTAAAGTTTCTAATTGAGTATCTAGCGCTAGCAAACTCAATAAAATCCATTTTCTTTTCCATTTATTAATCACTCCTTTGTAAATACATCTATAATTAGTATAATTATAATAAAGAAGTATTACTAATGTTTTTTTAACTATCTGTTTGTCAAATAGTGTAAAATAATAAGCAATGAGGTGAAACAATGGACTGGTTGCTCAAACGCTTTGTTAAAAATTATCAACATACAAATAATTTAACGGTCAGAGTAGCTTATGGGAAACTAGGAGCTATTACTGGCATTTTTTCAAACGTTTTTTTACTAGTTATTAAATTGGTAGCCGGCTTATTATCTGGCTCGATTGCCATTATTGGTGATGCGGTCAATAGCATTTCGGATTCGGCTAGTTCAATAGTAGCCTTGATAGGCTTTAAGATGGCGGCCAAACCTGCTGATGCAAAACATCCTTATGGGCACCAAAGAATAGAGTATATTAGTGGTTTTATTGTTGCTATTTTGATTCTCATTGTTGGGGTTCAATTAGGAATTAATTCAGTAAAAAAAATTATTGCTCCGGTTGATGTTTACTTCAATTTATTAACAATTATTATCCTGGTGGTATCTATTTTGATTAAAGTATTTCAAGGAAGGTTTTATAAATTTTTAGGTAAGAAGATTAATTCTTTAACATTATTAGCTTCTGCTTCAGATTCCTATAATGATGTAGCGACCACTTCGGCTATTCTAGTCGGGGCAATTATTACCATGGTGGCCAAGATAAATATTGATGGTTATCTAGGGTTGCTAGTCAGTATTTTCATTTTAATCTCAGCTATTCAATTGATTAAAGTGGCTATCAATCCTTTAATTGGGGTAGCGCCTGACCCAGCCATCGTTAATGCCATTATAAAAGAAGCCAAGAATAATAAAAAGGTCTTGGGGGTTCATGACTGTGTTTGTCATATGTATGGTGAACATAAAATGTTCGCCTCGCTGCATGTGGAAGTAGATGCTAACGATGATGTCTTGCAAAGTCATGATATGATTGATAAGATTGAAAACACCATTAAAGACAAATATGGCGTTGACTTGGTTATTCACATGGATCCGATCGTCATGGATGACCCCGAAATTAATCGCTTGAGGGGAAGTGTTACTAATTTGGTGGCTGAGATGGCTGCTAACCTCTCTTTTCATGATTTTAGAGTGGTCAAGGGTTATGCCCATAGTAAATTAATCTTTGATATCTTAAGACCGGTGGATTGTAAATATAACGAAAAAGAAATTACCGACTTCATTCAACAACATGTTAAAGCTATTGATCAAAAATATGAAGTGGTTATTTGTTTTGATACTGATTATTTAGAACATAAGGAGGAAGAAAAATGATTATTATTGAGATGGAAAATGGTAAAACGCTGAAGATTAAATTAGATTATGTTAATGCACCAAATACGGCTACTAACTTTGTTAATTTAGCCGCTAAAGGCTTTTATGATGGCTTAATATTTCATCGAGTTATCAAAGGGTTTATGATTCAAGGGGGTGACCCTGCTGGCACGGGTATGGGTGGCCCTGATTATTGCATTAAGGGTGAATTTAAGAGTAATGGGTTCAATAACACTTTAAAACATCAGCGCGGAGTTATTTCAATGGCGCGAGCGATGGATAAAGATTCGGCCGGTAGTCAATTCTTTATTATGCATCAAGACTCACCACATCTAGATGGTGAATATGCGGCTTTTGGTGAGGTTATTGAAGGCATTGAAGTGGTCGATGAAATAGCAAATACTACCACCAACATGCAAGATAAGCCACTCAAACCGCAAAGAATCAAGAAGATTACTGTCGTTGATGAAAAAGTGGCAGAACCACAAAAAATCTAGTTTTAACCAGGAGATTAAATATTAGTCTCCTTTTTATTCTCCAAAAATTAAATCAGACGACTTATATAAGTAGAGGTGATGATAATGAAAAAATATTTTCCACTAATTATGACAGGAATTTTAAGCATGACTGTCTTAACGGGTTGTGATAGTAATTCTGTTTTGAATAGTGAAAAAGCGGTCACTGGTCAAGCCATACCAATCAGTAAACCTGCAACTTTAACGAATGTTTTAAAAACAAATGATGGCCACCCTTGGTGGGAGACCTTATTTGGGCTTGTTGTCATGGATGGTTATAAAGCCGCCGAGGCTGTTTCATCCAATGCGATGAGTTCATCTACAATACCGACAAGTAATACTAATGCCCAAGTCGCAGGCGTTGATGAAGGAGATAAAGTCAAAGTTCAAGGTGAGTATATCTACAAGATTCAAGATAGTGGATTTATTGTTGCTAAAGCCAATAATGGCACAGCCAATGTTGTGTATCAAGAACATATCGATAACTACATTCCTTATGAAATGTACACTAAAGATGCTTTGCTAGTAATCATTGGTGGCATCTATCAAGAAAAAGAAACTCCTTTTTATGATTACAGTTCTTCGATGGTAACCATCATGCCAACAAAATATTATTCATTAACTGCTGTAAATTATCGCATTTATGATGTTAGTGATAAAACTAATATTATCAAGAAAAATGATGTTTCTATTGATGGAACATATATAACTTCTCGACTGATTGATGATCAATTCTACTTAATAACTAATGATTATATCTCTTCAAGTGTTGAGACACTACCAAAGATAACCGATAATTGCAAAGGTGGGACAGCTCAACCAATTAATCTAGATGACACCTATTATTATGAAGGTCACACGACAAGGAATTTAATGTCATTACACAAACTAGATCTTGCTGGAACAACCAAAATGTTAACTAAATCGTATCTAGTTGGTTATGGTAAAGATATCTATGTTTCTTCTAACAATATTTATGCTAGTTTTGTCGAATATAAAATTTATTCAAGCGCTGGTGGTGGTGCCGTTTCCTATAATGGCGAGAATATTACTCACGTTCAACGGTATGCGCTTGAGACACTAGAAAATGATTTAAGTATCGCTGTTGTGGGTGCAATTAAAGATCGTCATTCGATGGATGAATATAATGGCGTCTTTAGAATTGCAACCACTAACGGTTCATGGTCAGAATCTTCCAATGGAGTTTACACCTTTGATAATGAAGGGAAACTACTGGACAAAATTGAGGGTATTGCTCCTAAAGAAATTATTCATAGCGTTTCCTTTGATGGAGATTTAGGTTATATTGTGACATTTGAAAGAACCGACCCTTTATATGTGATTGATTTATCCAATCCTAGCAATCTAAAGATTACCAGCGAACTCAAAAAAGATGGAGTATCGCAATATTTAAAAAACTATGACGATGGTAAGTATTTGATGGGAATTGGTCAAAATTCAAATATCGATGAATTTGATAGAGTGACTCTTAAAGGGGTAGAAGTAGCGCTATACGATATTTCCAATCCTAATGAAACAGTCATGTTAGATCGCTACATTGATCTAGACGCCGACTACCCAGAAGTTTTACATGAACCAAAAGCTTTACTCTTCTCAAAAGAGCAAAACCTCTTCGGCTTTGCCCTCAACCATAATATTTGGGAAAATGATAATAGGGGTGGGTATAAGGTAGCAAATGGTTTCTATATCTTCCAAATAATTGATGATAAACTGGCTGTTCAAGTCTTAAAGAGTGGCGAATGGTTCATTGATTATAATACAGGCTCTGACAACACAAGTGTCTATGAAGATTTTGAGGATAATGCCGTTACTAGAGGCATCTATATTGGTGATTATCTTTATACGATGTCTTCACGATATATTACGGGTTATGCTTTATCTGACTTTAGTCAAGTTGCCAAAGTGGATGTTAAAGCTTAAATAAACTCCCAAAAAAGAGAAGGTTTGCCACCTTCTCTTTTTTATACTTCGCTTAAATACTTTTGAAGCTTGGGTTTATTTAAATTTATTTTTGCTGTCTTTAAAGAAAGTATAATAGACTTTAACATTTTCTAATTCTTCCCACTTCTTAGTTGTGACTGGACGAGCATCCAAATCATAGATTTTGGCATCTTTAATGGCTAGTAAGAAAGGGGAGTGAGTTGAGATAATAAATTGACAGTTATAGAAGCGAGCTGAATCTTCGATGAATTGCTTAAGTTTTAGTTGGTTGGGAGCTGATAAACTATTCTCGGGTTCATCTAATAAGTAGATGCCATTTTCTTTGATTTCTTTTTCCCAATATTCTAAAGCAGATTCTCCATTAGATTGTTCAATGATATTATTATTACCAAGATGTTCTCTAACATATCTTGACATGGTTTGGTGTTTAGCTTTGTTGCTTTCTTTTAACTGATCATAATTAGCAAGAAAATCGCTACTGGCGGTAAACTTATAATGTAAATAATCATCACATAATTGGTCTTTGCTACGATTGACACCCGAGTTGATCGAGTGGAGGTCCAATAAGTAATCAAAGACATCATCACTAGAGATCATTTTGATTTCATCTTGGCGGTTAATACTCATTTCTTTACTGCAAGCTTGTACATAACTAGCAAAATAAGGACTTTGATGAGTCCGATTCTTTTTGTCGGCCTGAAGTTTTTCAGCAATGATATTAATTAAGGTGGTTTTACCCGAACCATTGTCACCATAAAAGATGGTAATGGTTTCAAACTGAATAGTATCAAACTCTTTTTCAGGATAAATTAAAAAAGGATAAACATTATTAAAAATTCTTCTTTTCTCAGAATTGAGAAGATTGTATTCTTTCTCTTCATCAAGTAAATAAAAATCTCGCAAAAAAATCATAACAGTCACCTCAACGTAAAATACATTATTACTATACCACAATAATTACAGGTTAATGTATCAAATATGGTATAATAAACTCGTTAAGCGAGGATAAATATGGATAAAGTAATTACAGGAAAATGTCTTGATTATACACATGATGGCCGAGGTGTCATTAAAGTTAGAGGAATTCCAATTTTTGTTGAAAATGTTTTAGTGGGTGAAGAAGCTAAAGTCTTGATTACAAGAGAGGCGAAAGGTTTTTGTGAGGCTAGAAGATTAGAACTAATCACAGTCTCGGCCAAACGCATTAAACCCGCTTGTCCTTATTTTAGAGTATGTGGTGGCTGTCATATTCAACATATGGCTTATGATGAGCAATTAGGCTTTAAAACTAAAAGAGTCAAAGAAGCCTTAAAAAGAATCGGTGGAGTAGAGGTAGAAGTCCCGCCTACTTTAGGGATGGAACATCCTTTTTATTATCGTAATAAGGTACAAGTACCAATTGGTTATAACAAAGAAAACAAAGTAGTGGCCGGTTTTTATAAGAAAGCCAGCCACGAGATAGTAGATATCGAAAAATGTCGAATCGAAGATTATGATGGCGATAAAATCGTTCTTTTCATGAAGACTTTAATGGATAAATACCATATTTCAGCCTATGATGTTGATTTAGATAAAGGATCGATTCGCACAATCCTGGTTAGAAAGTCAAATCTAAATCGAGATTTAATGGTGGTGATTATTACCAGAAGTATGACGCTGCCCCATAAAGAAGAAATTGTTCAAGAGTTAACCAGTAACTTTTCTAGGATTAAAACAATTGTTCATAATATCAATAATGCCCATACATCAATTATGTTAGGACATAAAGAAAATATTCTCTTTGGCCCGGGCTATATAGAAGATGCTATTTTAGGTGTAAAGTTTAAAGTCTCACCTAAATCATTCTATCAAATCAATCCAAAACAAACTGAAGTGTTATATACCAAAGCGATTGAATTTGCTGCTCTTAAACCAAGCGATGTGGTCTTAGATGCTTATTGCGGAGTTGGAACAATTGGGTTGATTGTAGCCAATAAAGTTAATAGTGTAGTGGGGGTAGAAATAGTTGAGGATGCCATTAGTGATGCTAAGCATAATGCGGAACTCAATCATATTAAAAATGCCAAATTTATTTGTGCCGATGCTAAACAATATATAGCGAAAGCCAATAAAGATGGACTTAAGTTTGATGTGGTCTTTGTGGATCCTCCAAGAAATGGGTGTGACCCAGCATTTATCCAATCGTTGATTGAAGTTCAACCACAAAAGATTGTTTATGTATCATGTGAACCTTCATCTTTAGCTAGGGATTTGAAGATGTTAAAAGAATATTATGATGTAGTAAAGTGTCAACCAGTCGATATGTTCCCTCAAACATATCATGTGGAGACGGTGGTAGGACTATATTTGAAGGACATAAATAAATAGCAATAAACATTATTACCATATTTAAATGTTGGAAGGAGCTATTATGACTAAGAAAAATATTAATAAAATATGTCTTCGAATAGGAAATACTTAACAAAGCATTGGATGTTCCAGAAAACATTATATCTCTATGTATCAACTGTCATAATGAAATGCATTATGTTAAATATGCGGATATACTTATTGAAAAATTGTTCAATTTAAGAAAAGATAATTTAAAAAAGCAGGCATTGAAATAAGTCTTGATGCTTTGCTTGAGATGTATCACAAAATAGCAAACTAAATAAGCGGCAGAATTATTCTGCTGCGAAGTTTGGGATTGTATAGAAGTATAATCCAACCGTACTTGATTACAAATGGGATGAAGATAATCCACGGATCTAATTAGAACCGATTGGAACTTGGATATTAAATTAAAGGCTATTAAATAAAGCAAAAAGGGCAGAGGAGTTTGGGGTTCACTACCCCTTAGTTTTTCTTCCTTGATAATATTTTTATCTATGTTAAAATAAACATGTCATGAAAGAACCGTCAAATATTTGAAAGGCTTTTGTATTAATTACCAACGAGGTGAAAGATATGGGAAAGCTTATCAATATTAAGCTACGGAAACACTTAAATCGAACAGATGCCATATGTCTAATTAAATGGCTAGAAGACAATCAAATCATAACTTATATGAATGAAGATAAGAGTATGGTTTCTTTTTTATGTGAATTGCTAAAGAATAGACAAGAAGCTTTACTCACTTATTATCTTAATCAAAGAAATGATTTCTATATGATAGACTATGAAGATCATCCAGTCGGCTTTGTCGCCTTAAAACCAGTAGGTGAAAATGTTTCTGAAGTGGTAATTGCCATTGGATGTAAAGAGATGTGGGGCCAAAAAATAGCGCACTATACTTTATTAGAAATCATCAAGGAAGCCAAAAATAAGTGTCATCATTTGGCGGCTAGAGTGCATCAGCAAAATAAACGCTCAATAAATTTATTTGAACATATTGGCTTTCAGCAGGAACAGTTAGTGGAGCCTTATCTCCATTATTCTTATAAATAAATCTTGAATTTTTGACTTGCCTTCTTTTGTAAAGAAAAATGTGGTAAACGCTTACAAAAGAGGTTGTTAAATTGTTGTCTATGTATTAAAATAATATTACAGCACACATTTTACAAATTAAAAGGGAGATGATGACTAATGCGTTTTCGCATAAGCCCAGCACCTTACCAACGCACGAAACGCACAACTCGTTCAATAATGCTTGAACTTAGTGCAGTCTTATTAGTGGTATGGATTGCTGCGATTATTTTCTATTTTGCAAAAGTGGGAGCGGAGTATGGAATTAGAGTAATCTTAATTGGAGTCATTGCACTTGCAACCGCATTTGTAACCGACTCTATTATTGCTTTAATTTACAAGAAAAAAGGGAAAGAAGTTATCGACTATTTCTTAAACTCTTATTCTTATGTTACCGCCCTTATCTTTGCCCTAATTATTCCTGCTTCCACTCCTTATTTTGCCGTAGTAGTATCAATAATATTTGGTATTGTTATTGCTAAAGTGGTCTTTGGAGGATTTGGTTACAACATTGCTAACCCAGCCGGAGTCAGTCGCATCTTTGCGGTCACGGCTTTCAGTTTAGGGACAGTTAGTGTAACCGGATTAGTGGCAGACTATGCTAGTGGTGCAACCGTGACATCGAATATGAACTGGATTACTGGTTTGATACCAGGTGGCTTTACTGAACTAGATTTGTTCTTAGGTAATTACATCGGTTCAATTGGTGAAACTTGTACTTTATTATTAATTATTTGTGGGATTTATCTTGCAATTAGAAAAGTGATTGATGCACGTTTAACCATTAGCTATTTAGCGACTATTTATATTATCGCTTTAGCTTTAGCTTTAATCATGCAAGTGGATTATCCTCTTTCTTATGCTAATACGCATTTGTTTACGGGGGGAGTTATGTTTGGAGCTGTCTTTATGATTACCGATCCGGTGACCACTCCAACTTCACCTTTAGGCAAAATCATTTTTGGAATATGTGCAGCTGCCTTAACGATGGTTATTAGGCTTTGTGGTGCTTTACCAGAAGGAGTTATCTTCTCCATTGTTATCATGAATCTATTTACACCAACTATTGATAAAGCAATTGCTGGTACCACTAAATTTAAAGTGGGCAAGCAATGGCTAATCTTAACTGGCTTTTTACTCCTCGCAGTTTTAGTTAACTGGGGTTTATTATGGATTGAGGGGATTATTATATGAAGAAAATAATTCTCTATCCTTTGACACTTGGAGTAGTGGCTTTAATTTGTGGAGTGGCTTTAGGGACAGTCCATGAAATAGCGCAACCCATAATTGATGAGCGGATTGTAGGTGAAGCCAAAGCCGCCATTCAAGAAGTATTACCAACTGCCAGTGCAGTCAGTAATGTCACAGCTAAATATGCAACTGTTGCAGATTATAAAATTAGCGATGTCTATAGTGTTAATGTTGGCTCTGACCTTTCCGCTTATGCTTATCAAGCCAGTGGGACAGGGTATGGGGGAGACATGACATTCTTAATGTTAGTTGATGCCAAAGAGAATAAGTTTGTGGGTATGAAAGTTATCTCTCATGCCGAAACTAAAGGTGGGCATTATGGAGCAATCTTACTGGACAATCCAGAATTCGCGGCTCAATTTAAAGATTTAAGCCTTGATAAAGTTACTAGTAGTGTTGGCTTTGGAACAACTGGATCCACAGCGGGTGTAACCCTTAATGCAGCTGTTAAAATTGCTAGTAATGTTGCCACATTTCATAAAGCAGTAATTAAAAATGAAGAACTTTCCTATATTAATAAGACTGATTTCCAAGCTTTGACTATTCCAAATGCAACAGGCTACCAAGATGATTGGGATTATTTTGCTACCAAAGCAGGTAACAAACTAGCGACCGTCCAAAAAAATTCGGGCATTAAAGGCTTTTATAAAATTATGCAAGCCGAGGCTGTTATTGGTCATGCCTATTATGTTGAATTTACTTACGTTTATGAAGGTCACCCACAAATTATGAAATTGCTCTATGCCATCACTAATGATAATCGGGGTTATCTCAATATCATCTATTCAGAAAACTCTTCCAATGATGGGTTGAGTATTAAAAACTATCAAGATTATTTGGCGCAATTCCATAATGTGGATTTAAACCCAATGTTTGCGAGTCTAGAAACCTTAACTGAATCATTAGATAAAGTCAGTGGTTGTACAATGACCTCGGTTTACTTAAACCAACATATGGTCTCAATCTTGAATTATCATAAATCATTAAAAATCGGAGTAGGTGATTAATTATGAGTAAGAATAGCGAAAATAAACGTATTTTCCTAGATGGCATTACTTCTTCAAACCCGGTCTTTGCCTCATTATTGGGCTTATGTCCAATCTTGGCTATCTCAACTAGCTTTGATAATGCTTTAGGAATGGGTATTGCTGTTATTTTAATTCTTTTACTATCAAACATTACAATATCGGCTTTGCGCAAACTGATTCCAGATGAAATCAGAATTCCAGTTTTTATTGTTTTGATTGCCACCTTTGTCAGTTGTATTGATATGTTGATGAATGCTTTTACTCCAACTTTATATGCCTCCTTAGGCATCTTCATTCCTTTGATTGTCGTCAACTGTTTGATGCTTGGGCGAGCCGAAGCTTTTGCTTATAAGAATTCGGTTGGTAAATCTATCTTAGATGCCTTAGGCATGTCGATTGGTTATACACTAGCCTTGTTGGTTATGGGGTTTATTCGCGAGATTCTAGCTAATCAATCTTTAGTTATTTCTAACCCTTTTGATACTAGTCAATTTATCAAAATTCCATTCATTGAATCAATCAAGATTTCCTTCTTTGGTACACCGGCTGGAGCCTTCGTTACTTTGGCCATAGTTATTGCTGTCATTGCAGCTATCAAAGAAGCAAAAAGCAAAAAAGCAACTAAGAAAAGTGAGGTGAAGTAAAATGGAATTAATCGCATTAGGCTTTGCAGCCATCTTAGTTAATAACGTTTTACTATCACAATTCTTGGGTATTTGTTCATTCATGGGCGTGTCTAAAAAGCGTTCCAGTGCGATGGGCATGTCTTTATCAGTTTTAGCAGTCTTAATGATTTCAACAGCGGTCACTTGGTTAATTTATAACTATCTCTTAGTCCCTTTAAATGTCGCCTATTTATATTTGATTGTCTTTATTTTAGTAATTGCCGCTTTAGTGCAATTACTGGAAATGATTTTAAAGAAATATATACAAAGTTTATATAAAGTATTAGGTATTTATTTACCTCTTATTACCACCAATTGTGCGATTTTAGGGGTGACTACTCAAGTCATGAAAAATAGTTACAATTTTGGTCAAGCGATGATCTATGCTCTCGGTATTGGTTTAGGGTATACCTTAGTTATGTTCCTCTTCTCAAGTATTCGCGAAAAGATGGAATTAAATCCAGTTCCGAAATACTTTCAAGGTATTGCTATCGCTTTCATACTAGCCGGCATTATGGCTATGGCTTTTCAAGGCTTTGCCGGTATTGGAATTTAGGAGGTTAATATGGACTGGAAAATTGTTCTAATTGGAGTAGCAATCTTGGTAGTTATTAGTTTAATCATAGGGATCGCATTAGCGATAGCAGCAAAATACTTAACTGTCAAAGAGGATGATCGAATTGTCGAAGTTACTAATCGTTTGCCTGGTTATAACTGTGGAGCTTGTGGTTATACTGGGTGTGCCGGATTTGCAGCGGCTTTAGTTAATGGTGAAACAAATAAAGTTTCGCAATGCCGAATTGCTAAACCGGATAAAAGAGATGAAATCGTTGACTATTTGGCTTCAACACCCGGACCTGATGGTAAGACCATCAAAGTTGAGCAATAAAAGGGTGAAATTCATAATTGCATCTCAATAAGAGATGAAAGAAAAGGAGAATAAAATATGAAAACAAAAAAATTAGTCGCTTTAGTATCGATTGCAGCATTGACATTAACGTTGGTGGGATGTGGTTCGACTGAATGCCCACCTCAAAAGACAGACACTGAATTAAAGGCTGAAGGTTGGTTAAAACAAGCAGATCTAGCCGGGTTAGGTTGGGTCAAAGAAAGTGATTTAGCTGGGTTAGGATATTCAAAACCAGTCGCATTGCCAGCCCCTCAAAAAGCCGGGTGTCCAGCCGGGGATGAATACAAAACTTCTTGCTCCAGCATTTTAGAAGCCGACAATCTTAAAGATTACTTAGACCGCAAAGAGGTAGTCTATATTGATCTACGTGATCCAGCTTCTTATTTGCTAGGACACGTTGAGGGATTTGAATTGTTACCATTCTTCAACACCATTTACACAGCCAATGCCACTGTTGCTACTGCTGAAACATTATTCTATGGAACAGAATTTGCTCCAACATTTGAAGAATCTAAAACCTTATTAAAAACATTAGTTCCAACTAATCGTACCATTTTCTTGATGTGTCAATCAGGTGGTCGGGTTGTTTCGATGATGCATATCATGGAATCAGCAGGCTATGATATGACTAAAGTCTATAATGTTGGCGGCTGGAATAAAGTTAGTAAGGATAAACTGCCAGTTTCAGAGTCAATTGCTCATAATTACACAATTACTCTAAAACTTGATGATTTAACCAGAAAAGCCTAAGAAGCGCCAAACTAAAGGGGATAGAGAATATCTCTATCCCTTTCTTCAATAGATAGGAGGACTTGAATCAATGAAAAAAAGATGGGGATTACTCTTACCAATTCTTACTCTTATCATTTGTGGATGTGCCAAAGGCCAAACCTTTGAAGTCTATGATTTAAATGTTACTCCATTAAAAAGTGAAGAAATAATTAATGGTAAGAATGTCTATGTCGACCCTTTATATACAACTGTCAGTTTAAGAGTTTTTGATCGCACAACTAAAGATGATATTTTTAATATATTTGAAAATAGCATTCATCACTCGCATCGTTTATTTGATGCTACCAGAGAATATCAAGATGAGCAAGGTCACAAAGTTGTTGGCCTGAAAGCCATTAATGATAGTTATGGAAGCGGTGAAAGTTTGATTGTTGATTCCGCACTTTTCGAATTATTAAAAATGTCAATTCAAATTAGTGAATTGACTAATGGAGCCTTTAATCCCACCTTAGGGACTTTAATCTCTACTTGGGAAAAAGATGAAGCTGGCCAAGCTAGGTTTACGCCTTTTGCTAGTGAAAATGTTGATCCCAGCGAGGCAAGTATTCAAGACAGTTTAACTTGTGTCGTTAAGACAAATGAATTAAAAAATGTTCTTGAATTAGATGAAGTTAAACATAGTGTGACCTTTCATGAGTACGCTGGTTGCACGAGTCAAGTTGTCCTTAATCTCGGTGGTATTGCCAAAGGCTATGCTTTAGATCAGGCCAAAGACGCGATTCTAGCCAAATATCCAACTAGTGTCTTTGCTCTGGACAGTGGAACTAGTAGTATCACCTTACAAGGTGTAAATCCGACGCCCGAAAGTGAAAATAGACCAGCCGAATTTTTAGGGAAATGGGTTATTGAAATTGTTGACGCGAATAGTAACTGGTTAACCAAAAGTGGGATAGCGGTTATTACTCTAGATGGTAATAGTTCCATTTCTTCTTCAGGGGATTATGAAAAAAGTTTCATTAATTCGGCCGGAATTAGAAGACACCATATCTTAAATCCGCTCACTGGATATAGTGAAAACTATTGGCGAGTGGTCAGCGTCAATGCGAATGCTAATTCTGCCATTGCTGATGCCTTAACGACCGCCTTATTCAATATTTCAAGTCTAACTGAGATTAATTCAATTGTCGGTGCAATTAATACTTATTATGGACTTGATATAGCGCTACTACTTGAAGCACCTAGCAGTGAAGAGGGGAAAGTAAAAGTTTATGCCAATTCGCTTTTTCATTCCCAAATCGATTCTTCTCGGACTTCTTATGCTAAAATGGAAGGGGAAGTAATCAATGTTTTCTAAAATGGAAGATAAGATCAAACTCAAACCGACAAAGTATGATATTATTCTTTATGCTATAGTTCTACTGGTGATTATTTCTGTCACCTTTCTCACTCTCTCTTTTCGCACAAGTAAAGATAACCTTGTAACTGTCAAGTATGCTAATAATGTGGTAAAAACCATGAAATTAGCCGAAGATCAAGAATTTGTGATGCAGACTAGTGATTATCCTTTACTTTTAGGAGATCTAACAATTGAAATTAGCAACAGTCGCGTTCGTATCAAAGAAGAAACCAGTAACTATCATTACTGTTCCCTCCAATCTTGGGTGGATAGTAAAGGAACATCATTAATTTGTGCTCCCAATCATGTGGTAGTTTCAATAGAAGGTTATGTCGATTCCGGGATTGATTATCCAGCTGGGGGTGGTCAATAATGAGTGTTAAAAAGATTACGAGATTAGCAATCTTTCTAACGATTGGGGTTGGGCTGAATTATATTGAGTCATTCATCCCACTGCCGCTGCTATTTCCAGGCGCCAAATTAGGACTAGCCAATTCAATCGGCTTACTAGTGTTGTATTATCTAGGGGGCAAATATTATTTGGGCTATATCCTGTTACGTGTCTTATTAAGTGCTATTATCTGGAGTGGTTTTGGTTTTGCCTTTTGGATTTCACTAGCCGGGGCTGTTTTAGCTTCATTGGTGGTCTTATTGTGTTATCGTGGTCGAGTGTTTTCAATTTGGGGATTATCGGTCATTGGTGCAGTAATGCATGGAATTGGTCAAACTATTATGGTAGCAATTTTATATCAAACCCCCTATATGCTATCTTACGTTTTAATTTTATCGATTAGTGGGGTTATTACAGGTCTATTGATTGCATTCTTAAGTGTTGGAATTATCAAAAGAGTCAGATTGTCTTGAAAGGAGGGGTAGAATGAAGAGAATAATTACGGGATTATTTTTAACCATCTTATTGGTTGGTTGTACAACTAAGACTAACAATAATGAAACGATTCCCGCTAAAATTAATCCACTTGGAGTATCGCCCCTTGATTCGAGTGTCACCACTTTAAATATTGACAATTACTTATTCCGCGAGGATAGTGTTTATATCGATTTGCGTCCGATTGAATGGGTGGCCAAGTATGGTTATATTGCTGGCTTCACCTTTATCCCTTTTTATAATTTTCTCTGCCGCCAAAGCAATAATGTTAATGGTTTTGAGAATATTATGTTTAAAATGAATGTTCAAGATCACTCATTTACCCCTAATTACAAGGAATCAGTACAAATCCTCAAATCTTTATTCCCGGAGGATAAGAAAATTTTTCTGATTTCTAGTTCGGGAGATGAATGTAGTTATACAATGTATTTGTTAGAACAATATGGTTATGATTTAAGTGATATATACAACATCGGACCTTTTTCAACCGCTTCGACTCTTCAAATTCCAGCATATGATGGAATGGCAGGGGCTAAGTACTTAGTAAAAGGGAACGAACTTATTGATGGTGAACAGAATGTTGTGTTCAAACTTGATGTTGAACTCACACCATTCGTCTCATAAATGATTGATAGAAAAATTGGAGGAATGATTTATGAATAAATTAGTAAAAGGAATGGCAGCTTTATTAACGCTCACTTCACTGGTTGGCTGTGGTGTGAATGGAGTTAATAGTGGTGGAACAAGTTCTAGTGGAGGTTCTGCTGGTGGAGCGTGTACGGTCGATAATTTAACCTTGCCAACCTTAAATGAGTACTTAAATACTGTTGATATGGAAAATGCCAATCCAGTTGCAGTTATTGAATTTACTCACGTTAATGGTCCGCGTGTAGAATGGGATTTCTATGCCTTGATTAACTTTGAATATGAGGCTTTATTTTACACCAAGTATCAAGTCACTTTTTTGTCTTGTACTTGCCGAAGTAAGGATGTCAATTTCTGGTCAACAATGTATGTAGAACTGAGCAAACCTGGCGAGGATCAAACCAATGACGATATTAAGATTAGAACCATCAGTTTTGATGAAAAAGATGGTTATATAGTTGGTTTCTGGGGCGACTCAGGCGGTGTTGATGGTCATGATATCAATGGCACCGGCATTTACTATAAAGATCTCAAGCGTGATTATATTCCTTACCTGATTGGCAAAGATAAGAAATATATGGATAGTCTTAGTGTAGTGGAAGATATCAAAAATCCAGATGGAACAGCCATGTTTGATCAATTTACTGGAGCTTCAGTTTCCACTAACAATATTATTCGTATTTTACATTCAGTGATGGATTATCATGCTGATAAATATGGCGTAGCTAATTAAGGTTAGAGGAGAGGTTATATGGGAATATTATGTATTCGTGGCCATCAACATATCGATAGTCACAAAGTCGAGACAATGGCGGCTAAGATTGAAAACATCAACAACAAGGATATTTTTCCCAAGGTTTATGTACCAAAACTATCTGCCAATGGTAAAGAAATAATCTTTACCGTCAAAGAGGGCGACGAAGTGAAAGTTGGCCAACAAATTGGCAGCCAACAAGGACCTTTCTATGTCCCTGTTTTCGCGAGTGTTTCAGGCCATATTATTGGGCAAGAAACTCGTTTGAATTCATTAGTTGGTCGTCCAATTGAGCATTTTGTGATTGAAAACGATGGTAAGTATACTCATGCGCAACCACTACCTACTTTAGATGTAGAAAAAGCCACTAAAGAAGAAATAGTGGCGGCGATTAAAGTGGCAGGTATCGTTGGTTTAGGCGGCGCGGGCTTTCCAACTTATGTCAAATATGACAAATGCCATGATATTGATACTTTAATCATCAATGGTGTTGAATGTGAACCTTATCTAGCGACCGATTATCATGGTGGTCTTGAATATCCCGACTTATTAATTAAGGGAATTAAATTTTTATTGAAAGCCAGTGGCGCAAAAGTTTGTATAGTCGCAATTAAGAAGGGAAAACCTAAACTAAAGGCCAAACTGCAAGAAGTTTTAGCTAATGTTGAACATTGCGAGTTGTATGAAACCAAAGATGTTTATCCGATGGGTTGGGAAAAAACGTTGATTTATGAAATCACTAAAAGAGAATATACAAATTTACCGGGCGAAGCAGGTGTTGTCTTAAATAACCTTTTCACCGCCATTGCGGTTGGTGATGCTTTAAGTAATGGTAATCCAATTGTTGAAAGATTATTGACAATAGCTGGAGACGCTATCAAAAGAGTAGCCATCGTTAAGGTTCCTGTTTTTGCAGCAGTAGCTGATATCATCAACTATGTGGGTGGATATACTAAAGAAAATGTTACTTTACTAGCGGGCGGACCAATGGTTGCTAAGTCGCAAATGAATGATCAATTTGTGATTGAGCGCCAAAGTGGAGGCTTAACGGTTTTGCAATATGTTGAATATCAAGAAGAACCATGTCTAAGATGTGGTCAATGTACATTGCATTGTCCAGCATCTCTGCAACCAGTGGAGATTAAAGATGCTGTTAACAAGAAGGATAATGCTAGATTAAGAGCATTGAATGCTTCAAGTTGTGTCGAATGTGGCTCTTGCTCCTATGTTTGCCCATCACATATTGATGTCACTGAATTTGCTAAAAAAGCTAAATTATTCTTAAGAATTGAAGACGCTAAAGCCGCAGCTTCAAACCCTAAGAAATAATCGTTTCTTATAAATAATATTAAAGCGGAGGTTAGGCCTCCGCTTTTATGTTGTTTGTTAGAAAAATTGGCAACTATGTTCATTTGATGGGACTATCTTTTTATAATGTATAGGAAATCGGTATGCCACAATACCTTATATGTGTCAAAAAAGAATCCAAGCGCTCTTCCTTAAAAACTTAATGATAAAAACTCTACGCTATTAAATCAATTATAGAGGCTTTTTTGTTCACAAAAAAGTGTTGCTATGTCCCATTTATGTATCATTTCATAATAATATTAGTTAGATTAACTAAAAGTGTGATAAAATAACTAAAAGAGTTATTTTGTATAGAAAAAATCGATGAAGTATAAATGAATAATAGAAAGAGGTAACAAAATGAAAGAAGAACAAAAATGTCCTATTTGCGAAGAGCCCACAAGAGTATATATGGGGCATCCAAGGAAGGATAAACTTTGTGGTAAACACGCGGATGAATTAAAAAAAGGACTTATCATTGTTAATGAAAAAGGGTTATTTTTAGATTCAAAAAGTAAGAAAATATTGAATAAAGGATATAAGGATTTCCCCTATAATAATGATCAAGAAAAGAGTAAAGATTCTGATAACACCAATAAAAACAAGCCTTTGACCAAATGTATTGCTTGTGGTAAGCCAACAATAAATGGATTCTTTTTTTGTCCGGAATGTTATCGTAAATATAAAGAAAAAAGGCTTCTTGTGGAGATAAAAAATTGTGTGGATATCGAAATTCTCGATGATTCATATGAGGGGAAATATGTTTGCGATGATGGACATGTTGTTAAGAGCAAATCAGAAATGATTATTGATAATATTCTTTTCGAAAAAGGTGTCCCTCATGCTTACGAAAAAGCATTGCCTATTGATGCCAATTCAGAACATGATTTACATCCCGATTTCTGTTTGCCAAATTACAACAAGTGCGGAAGTGATGTTTATATTGAACATTGGGGCTTCAATGAAAACAACATTAAATATACTAATTCAAAAAAATATAAGATTGAGAAGTATAGACAATTAGGAATAACATTGATATGTACGAACGAAAAGGATATGAGTGATCCAAAAACGTCATTAACAAGAAAATTGGATTACTATGTTAAAGACAAAATAAATTTTGCGGAATAGATTATCGCATTTTCAAGGAGGTAGGGGAAATGTCGAATACAGATATAAGCATTTTTACTAATCAAGATGTAAAGATGGCCGATAGAATGAAATCAGTACTTCATAATGCGGAATATTTTGATTGTTTGGTAGGATACTTTCGAATAACAGGATTTTATTTATTGAAAGCGGATCTTGAAAAAGTAAGCGAAATTAGATTTTTGATTGGGTTAGACACTGATGAAACAACAGCTGTTACCATTTGGGATAGTAATAGATATCAAAAAGCAAAGAAGTTAAAACAACAGATAGTTGATGAGTTTAATAATTCTTTTGATAATTTGGAGGTTGAGAACGGAATAAATACATTTATTAAATGGATTGAAAATGGTAAGTTGAAAATAAGGATGTGCGAAGATAAAAATGTTCACGCAAAAGTATATATCATTCGTAATAATCAAGAGGTGGCAATGTCACAATATGGTCATGTAATTACTGGCTCTTCAAATTTTTCTTGTAATGGATTGGAAAAAAACATTGAATTCAATGTTGAATTGAAGAATAGACAAGATGTTGAATATGCAGTCAATTTTTTTGATTCGCTATGGGAAAAATCAATTGAAGTAACTAATGATGTCAAAGAAATAGTTGAAAGCGAGACATGGATGAATGTATCGATCACCCCTTATGAGATGTATTTGAAGGCATTATACTCATATTTTGAGGAAGAGATAGGCGATAGTACTATAGAATTAGATCTACCAGATAATTTTATAAGATTACAATATCAAGAGCATGCAGTTATTCAAGCAAAGAAGATACTTGAGAAACATGGGGGAGTTTTCATCGCTGATGTTGTTGGTTTAGGTAAAACATATATAGCGGCGATGCTAGGTAAGTATTTAGATAATAAAAAAAGAAAATTATTTATTGTTCCCCCGGTAGTCAAAGAATATTGGGAATCTGTACTATCTGATTTTGGATATTCACAAAAAGATAAAGTAATTTCTCTAGGAATTGTTGATAGATTTGCCGAACTAGAGGATTTATCAAAATATGATTATGTTTTTGTTGATGAGGCGCATAGATTCAGAAATATCGAATCTAAAGAATTTCAATATTTGAAGCAAATATGTTATGGGAAAGGTGTTATACTAATTACGGCCACTCCACAAAATAACTACATAACCGACATTGCTAACTTGATATCGTTATTTCAAGATATGAATCAATCATCGATCATTCCTGGCAATCCTGATTTGGATGGTTTTTTCCGCAATTTGAGAAAAAAAGTGGATTCCGCGAAAGGAAAGCCAAATTTTCAAAAAGAGTTAAATAAAGCTTCTGCCGAAATAAGAGATAAGGTATTAATGAATGTTATGATACGTAGAACAAGGACCGAGGTAATGAAATACTATAAAGAGGACTTAGATGCACAAAATGTTTTTTTCCCAATATTACATAATCCCATTAGATTGCCTTATATTTACAATGATCAGATGGATGAAGCTTTCAATATAACAATAGAATTAATGAAAGACATGAAATTTGCTCGCTATACCCCTTTGTTATATGTCCAAGACAAAAATTCTATTGGAGATTTAAAATCTGGACAAGAAAACATCAAAGGATTTATGAAGGCATTGTTAGTAAAGCGTTTAGAAAGTTCTATCTACGCTTTTTGTGAAAGCATAAAGAGAATAAAAAGAAGTCATGATTTGTTTAAACAAATGTATGATGAAGATCGAATTTTCATGGGAAACATGTCAAAAAGTAATAAAATTACTCTCGAAGAAATTCTTGATTTAAGCGATGATGATCTTTTAGATTTGATGGAGAATAGTGATTTGAAAAAAATCAATAGAAATGATTTAACTGAACATTTTATTATGGATTTGAATAAAGATATTGAT
>CAYIYS010000007.1:0-28394 GCA_964367975.1 uncultured Eubacteriales bacterium | reverse complement strand
GCGATATTTTCCTCTTCCAAAGTTGTTTTGTTGAGCACGACGTGCTGCAATAGCATTTTGTCTTGCAATTTGTTTTGCTTCTTCAACTTTGTCAGCATTTAAAATAACATCATTCATTGATACTTCTTCACCTTCATCTTTAGTATAGGCAACAGCTGTTTGACCACCTTTGGATTCAACAACAGCATCTGCCATAACTGAAAGAATTAATTTTACAGATTTTGTAGCATCATCATTACCTGGGATAACATAATCTACTAAATCTGGGTCTGAATTTGTATCTACTATACCAAATACAGGTATATGAAGTTTTCTTGCTTCATTTACTGCATTTAATTCTAAACGTGGATCTATAACAAATAAAGCATTTGGAACTTTACGCATTTCTTTAATTCCTCCAAGCACTTTCTTTAATTTTTCGGCTTCTTTGCGATAATTCGCAACTTCTTTTTTAGGAAGAATATCAAATGTTCCATCTTCTTCCATTTTTTCAATATCTTTTAAATATCTAATTCTTTTTTGAATAGTTTTGAAGTTTGTTAATGTTCCACCTAACCACCGATGGGTCACATAAAATGAACCAGAGCGCAAAGCTTCTTCTTTAACTAAATCTTGGCATTGCTTCTTGGTACCAACAAACAATAATTTACCATTATTATCAATGATCTTCTTTAAGGCTTTATACGCATCATCAATCATTGAGGCTGTCTTATTTAAATCAACAATATAAATACCATTACGAGCAGTATAAATATATTTCTTCATCTTTGGATTCCATCTTCTAGTTTGATGGCCAAAGTGTACCCCTGCTTCTAGTAATTTCTTAATTGTGATAACTGGACCATTTGTGTCAACTAAAAGTTGTCCCATCTCAACCTTTGCTTCGGCTGCGTGTTCGGCAACAACTTCAACTTCTTTGGCTTGTTCGCCACTTAATACTTTTTGTTCAACCATGTCTAAAAACTCCTTTTTCGTTTTTTCCTCCATTACTTCCAAATTTCCGCGCCTATTGTGCCACTATTGGCTAGGTACTAGCGAAAACAATCCATAATGTGTGTATTTGTCTTTTATAGACTTAGATATGATACCACTATTGCACCTTTTTTTCAAGTTATTCTATCATATCTTCTTCCTTCTTAGCCCGAGGATGAGTTGCATTGTAAACCTTTTTCAAATGGGCACTTGAAACATGGGTATAGACCTGCGTTGCACTTAAAGTTTTATGCCCCAATAATTCTTGGACATTTCTTAGATCCATTCCATTGTCCATCAGATGGGTAGCAAAAGAGTGGCGCAGCATATGGGGATAGACATCTTTGGGCTGTTGTAAAGCATAGCCCATTTGTTTGACAATCAGTTCGACTCCCCGTGGCGTAATCTTTTCACCTCGATTATTAAGGATAATCTCCTCACAACCATTGGGATTATTACGTAAAAGTTTGACCCGAGCATCATCAATATATTCAATAACTTTATTTAATGAGTATTCGTTGATTAAAGCTATTCTTTTTTTATTGCCTTTACCCAAGACCAACAAAGTTTGTTCTTTTCGATCAAGGTCTTGCAGTTTTAAGTTAACTAATTCACTAACCCGCAGCCCACTAGCATATAAAATGTGAATGATGGCTTGATTTCGTAAATTGAGATGACGATCTTTTTTAATGTTAAGATTAATCAATTCACGAATTTGTTCAATTGGTAAAAAAGTCGGTAAGGCTTTCTCATATTTTTGTGTTTCGATATTTTGAAAAGGATTGTCATCTCGCATTTTATTTTTCACTTGAAATTTATAAAAACTCCGTAAACTTGAGATTTTCCGAGCAATCGAACGCCGACTGTTGCCTTTTTGTAGCAACATGGCGACATAGACATGTGCATCCATTTTATCAATGATTGATAAATCTGATTTTTGCGTTAACATAAATGCTTCAAACTCAGCTAAATCAGCTTTATAAGCTTTGATAGTTAATGGCGAGTATTGTCTTTCATAGGCTAGATAATCTAAAAATTCATTTTCATATTTAAGCATGTTCTGCACCCCATTTTTTAATAGCTTCTAAGGCGATTTTAGCAATTTCTTTTTTATCTTGAATAGCACTATTTAATACTCCATAATTCGCGTTCATTGGTTGAAAGTCATGAGCATTACCATGTTCTAAGTAGGCTAATAAAGACCCTAAAATTGTACAACTTGGTGGAATAGATAAGGGCTTGTTTTCTAGTTGAGCAATGGTATTAATCGCCGCCACTATCCCACTAGCAGCTGATTCTATATAACCTTCAACTCCGGTTATTTGTCCGGCAAAAAAGATATTAGGATAGGCTTTTAGGTTCAATTCTTGGTGCAAACATTTAGGGGAATTGAGGTAAGTATTGCGATGCATAACCCCATATCTAACGAAAGTCGCATCTTTTAGTCCCGGAATCATTTTGAAAACCCGTTCTTGTTCAGCAAATGTTAAATTAGTTTGAACGCCGACCATGTTATACATATTTCCAGCTATATTATCTTGGCGCAATTGGACTACGGCAAAAGGTCTTTGACCATTATCCAATTCCAACCCGACCGGTTTTAATGGACCAAAAGTTAAGGTTTTAAAGCCTCGACTGGCTAAGACCTCAATGGGCAAACAACCCTCAAAATGCTTTTCCTTTTCAAAACTTTTTAGTTCGACTCTTTGCGCGCTCACTAAAGCTTGATAAAATGCAAAAAACTCTTCTTTGGTAAAAGGTAAATTAAGATAATCATCGCCACTGCCCTTATCGTATCTTGACTTTGAATAGGCAATTGAAAAATCAATTCCTTTTTTCAAAACTAAAGGAGCGGCTGCATCATAAAAGTACAAATAACTATCCCCGATTAATTGCTGAATGTTAGCAGATAACAAATCACTAGTTAAAGGTCCACTAGCAATAATGGTGACTTGACTAGGATCAATGTTGGTAACTTCTTGATGAATAACTTCAATTAAGGGATTAGCACGAATAATCTTAGTAATCATTTGCGCAAATAAAGTGCGATCGACAGCTAATGCTTGGCCGGCTGGAACACTTGTCTTATCGGCAACTTGCATAATCAAACTATCAAGTTCCCGCATTTCTTGTTTCAACAAACCGGCGGCATTTTCTAACGCTGAACTTTTCAAAGAATTCGAACAAACTAATTCAGCAAACAAATCACTATGGTGGCCTAGCGCTTTCGGATTAGGTCGCATTTCATAAAGTTTGACCTTTAAACCTCTTTTAGCAATTTGGTAAGCCGCTTCAGCACCCGCCAAACCGGCTCCAATGACAATAATTTCTTTAGTGTTCATCACAATTTTCCATGCATTTAAAGACTGCTTCAATATATAAGGCACTTAAAGCGTAAGTTGGATATAAGGTAAAAATAGTATAAATATCAAAAGATGGAATTTCCCCTTTTTCGAATCTATTGATTTTTCTTAAGATATAGCAAGAAAAGAATTGGGGATTATTATGATATAATTTATCGATACCAATCACATCTAATGTAATATCTGCTTTGTCATATTCTGGATTTTCGGCAAATACTTGATTAACTTGTTCAATCAATTTGTGATTAAACTCCTCTAAGGTATAAATATGCAAATCGTCTAAGCCAAAAGTTTTACCAGCACAATCAATCCCTTGAATTAACTTGCTAATGGAGTTAGAATAACTTCTTTGATGCTTGCTTTCAAACTTCTTTAAGACTTTCCTTGCAGTAAACAATTGAGCAAATCCCAATAATTTATCTTGATCAGAATCAAAAATCTTGGATATCAAACGCCGCAAAACAATGGCTAATTCTTTGCCCTTTACTTCGATTTCATCTTTCTTGAATGAGTAGTACTCTCCATCCAACTTTGAAAAATATTTCAGGGTATCTTGATAACCAATCGCTGCATTTATTTTGACTAAATCTTTGTCAAACATCAAAAAGCTGCCCAGCCCTCTTGAAGGAATAATGGTGTGCACATCAATATTCTTATTTTTCAGTTTTCGATAAATTCCAATGGCCTTCAAATCAACGGCAATAACCTCATCAGCCCCCATATCAATGGCCATATTAACGGGTAAATTATCATAAAACCCGCCATCAATATAGCGCGACCCATCAATTACTTTTGGTCTAAAAGTTGGATAAGCAGTCGCCGAGGCCATTAAGTAATCGACAAACGAACCCTCTTTCATTTCATCAAGGGTAATAAAAACCGGCTTCAAGGATGGAAAGTTACAGGTAATTAACCCATACTTAATATTAGATGCTCTAGTTTTCTTCTCATCAACAGCCATCTGAAGCAGTTCTTCTAATGGCGATGTATCGGCTCCACCAGTCGCCGCTTCTTTAAGAAACTTTTGATAAACAACTTTAGGATCGGTTTCATTGGTTTTAATTATTTGATTGGGCGTTAAATTCAACCACAATTTCTCGGCCAACTCGTAATTATCGACAGCAAACATCGCTCCATTTAGTGCGCCGACTGAACTGCCAGTTACAATATCTATCTTAATGCCCAGTTCTCTGATAGCGTGCCAGACTCCTAACTCATAAGCGCCCTTGGCTCCGCCACCACCAAATACTAATGCTCTTTTCATAAACTCTCACCTCAATAGTATTATACGAAATTGTGCCTATAAAAGAAACAAAAAGATAGCCGCTTAAGCTATCTTTTTCTTGCTTTTAAAGATTTTCTTGCTCTTAATTTGACCCCTTTTCTTGCCATCTTGCTTAATGTATTTGCAAGTTGGATATTGATCACAGGCTAGAAAATAACCATATTTAGATTTCCTTTTTACTAAGTGGCCTTTGCCACATACTGGACAAAGATCGCCTTCCCCTTCTAAAGGAGCTGTCTCTTCTTTTTGAATATAATTACAATCAGGATAATTGCTACAACCGATAAACTCACCATATTTACCGTGTTTGTGAACTAATGGGTTGCCACATAAAGGACAATTTTGACCAACTTTTTTATCCTCTTTTACTTCAGCGTTCATATGAGCAACAGCAAAGTTGATTTGCGAATAAAAGTTGTCAGCAAAATTTTGAAGTAAATCCAATTCTTTTTGTTTACCAGTTGCAATTTGGTCAAGTTGTAACTCCAAGGCCGCTGTGTATTTTGAATCCACCAAGGGAGCAAAGAATTCTGATAATCTCTCTGAGGTTTTAATTCCTTGGGGAGTTGGTTCAATGCCCACATTTTTCTTATCAGTAATATATTCACGCTTTCTTAAGGTTTCAATCGTTGAAGCATAAGTGCTTGGGCGACCAATCCCTAATTCTTCCATTAATTTAACTAGTCGAGCTTCATTAAAGCGCACTGGAGGCTTAGTAAACATTTGCTCTTTTAAGATATCCAGGATTTCCAGTTCATCCCCTTGTTTAAATTTATAATCAAAATCTTCCATTTTTAAGTGCCGAGGATTATAAAGCGCATTGAACCCTAGAAAAGTAATTTTACCGCCCTTAAGTTCTAATTCTTTATTGCCATCAACTAACGTTATAGTAGTATTGATTTGATGCCGTGGCTTCATCATGGAAGAGACTGCTCTTCCATAGATTAATTTATACAAAGCCAATTGATCTTTCGTAACTAAATTTACTAAATCTTTTGGTTGAATATCAGCATAGGTTGGTCGAATACCCTCGTGGGCATTTTGGACGTTATCGGCTCCTTTTTGAACATAAGCCTTACCAACATATTCTTCTCCAAATAATTGTACTATTTGCTTTTTAGCAGCACTAATAAATAGTGGTGATAAACGATAAGAGTCGGTTCTCATATAAGTAATAACACCAATATTCCCTTTAGGAGTTTTAACACCCTCATACAATTCTTGAGCAACCTTCATGGTTTTTTTAGTTGAAAAACCTAAAGCATAATAAGCTTCTTGTTGCAATGATGAAGTAGTAAATGGCGGAGCTGGAAAATAATCCTTTTCCTCATTAACAATGTTATTAACTTTTACACTCTTATTAAAAGACTGAATCAAACTTTCAGCTTCCTTTTGGGTAGAGATATGTGGTTCTTGCCCATCAACCTTAACTAATAAACTTTTGTGTTTTAAGTCTTGATCCTGAAAAGTGACATGAATATTCCAATACTCAACTGGTGTAAAGGCTTTAATCTCATTTTCACGATCACATATTAATTTTAAAACAGCTGATTGGACTCGCCCAGCTGATTGTGAATGAATTTTCTTGTTTAACAAGGTTGACAACTCAAAACCCATTATTCGATCGACAATTCTTCTAGTTTCTTGTGAATGGACCAATTTCATATCGATTAGCCGCGGGGCTTTCATGGCATTTTCAATACCATAAGGCGTAATTTCATTAAACTCAAGCCTTGGTGTAGTCTCAACATTAAGATTTAACACCTCAGCCAAATGCCATGAAATGGCCTCGCCTTCGCGGTCAGGGTCAGTTGCAAGATAAACTACTTCACTATTTTTAGCAGCACTTTTCAAGCGCATTATATTCAATTTACTCTTGCCATACTCTTCATACATAGGAGTAAAATTGTTGGCAATATCGACTCCTAAATTGTGCTCACCCTTCATGGCTAAGTCACGAATATGACCATAGGAAGCCATCACTTTATATTCTTTCCCCAAGTACTTGGAGATAGTTTTTACTTTTGTGGGAGATTCAACTATTACTAATTTCATATCCAGGTCTCCTTTTTGCTACCTATCATATTTATACAAAAAAAACCTTTTGTCAAACCAATTTTTTCTTTTTTTTCCGATATATTATACTAATATATCTTTTAGCAACAAAAATGATCTGCTTCAATAAAATCAGCAGCGCTTTCAATCAATCGGGCTCCCTCTTTGATTAATTGATTGCAGCCCGAATGAACTTCGGCCCGTTCCGGAACACAATAAACCTCTTTTCCTAACTCCAAAGCAAACCTGACTGTAATCAACGCTCCACTTCTTGTCGCTGCCTCAACTACAATACAAGCCTTGGAGATCGCTGCGATTAAACGATTGCGAGCCGGAAAATGCACTGCCTTAGGTAGAGTATCATCGGGATACTCACTCAAGATAAGTCCCCCTTGTTCCACGATTTCTTTATATAAATATGTATTACATAGGGGATAACAAAGATCTAAACCTTGCCCAACCACAGCGATGGTTTTACCCTTAACTTTTAAAGTGGCTGCATGACATTCTGCATCTATTCCTTGGGCCAACCCACTCGCAATTACATAGCCAGAACTCGCCAATTTCGAACTAATATTATTGGCCATTCTTCGGCCATATTCACTACACTTTCTAGCCCCGACCATGGCCACAATATTTTCAGCTGCCAACAACGAAAGGTCACCTTCATAGAATAAAAGATAAGGTGGATAAATAACTCTTTTGAGCCACAGTGGATATTCTGGAGAACAAATCGTAATGAACTTGTGTTTAGTTTTGGCTTTAATCTCCTCTAATAAATTTTTATCGATCTCCGCTCTTTGTTGAATGCTATTGAAAATGGCGTGCCAGTCTCCTTGATGAATACACGAAAAATACAGCAAAATATCATCGGCACTTAATGATGCTACTGCTTTCTGCTTTTGTTCGTTCATTTTTATTCTGCTCCTTTTATTAGATTATATAACCAACTAATCTAATAAAACTCTCATCTTTGTTCCTTTTTTGTCTTATCAAATAGGTTTGGTCTTAATAATTTTGCAACCGGAGCAAAACTCTTGCGATGAATTGGAGTTATTCCATATTCATTCAAAGCAATTAAATGTTTTTTGGTCCCATAACCTTTATTATGATCAAAATCATATTGAGGATATTTTTTAGCTAATTCTATCATCAAATCATCGCGATATACTTTAGCCAAGATAGAAGCAGCGGCGATTGAAATTGATTTAGCATCACCCTTGGTCAAACTAATCACTGGACAAGCATAGCCTGCTAAAGGCATACAATCTGTTAACACCGCATTGTATTGGCCTTTAAGTTGGCGCAAGCAGCGATGCATGCCTTCACGCGAAGCTGCATAAACATTTAATTTATCGACTTCTGCGACCGATAAAACTTCGATAGAATATGCAATAGCTACCTTTTGAATAATTAGATAAAGTTTTCTTCTTTGCTTATCAGTTAATTGTTTCGAATCATTGATAAGTTGATTGGAATAATCATTTGGTAAAATTACGCCTGCCACTACTAAAGGGCCGGCCAGTGGGCCCCTGCCCGCTTCATCCAGTCCTACAACAGAGCAATATCCGTCTTTATTTAATTCATTTTCAAATTCACGATTTGCCATGTATCTTCACCCGGAGTTTCGATTGAAACTCTTGCTATTTTTCCATTTTGAAAATCTTTAATTATTGCTTCAGTAGTGCGATTATAATCGAGTTTGCCTTCTTTTAATCTAAAGCCACGTTTAATAGCAATCTTTGCTAATGCTTCACTAACTGTCTCACCATCTATCACTAATGGTAATTCAACGCCATAAAAATCATCTAGAGCCTTGGGGTATTTAGTTGTTAAGAAATTAAGAATTTGCAGCAGCATGTCATCAAGAGGTAATATTTCTTGTTTAATGGTGCCAATCATCGCCAACTTCACTCCAATTGTTTTATCTTCAAAATTTGGCCATAAAACACCGGGAGTATCTAATAACTCCATACTTTCACTAACTTTAATGTATTGTTGGGCTTTAGTTACTCCAGGTTTATTAGCGACGTTAGCAACTTTTCTTTTTGAAAGTTTATTAATCAGCGTTGATTTACCAACATTAGGAATCCCAACCACTAAATAACGCAGCGATCTTTCACGCAAACCTTTAGCCTTTTCTTTAGCCAATTTATCTTTTAGAATTTCTTTGGCCATTCTTTCAATCCCTTTTAAATCGTTCTTCGCTAGGTCAATGGCTAGCGCATATTTATTATTATCACGGTAGTATTTTAACCATTGTGCTGTATACTTATCATCTGCTAAATCTTTTTTAGTCAAGATGGTTATTAAAGGTTTCGTTTTAACAATGCGCTTTAAGCTAGGATTGTGAGAAGCAAAAGGCGTCCTAGCATCGACTAGTTCAAGGACGATATCTATTACTTTCATTCTGGCCTCAATCTCTTTAAGAGCTTTTGCCATATGACCAGGAAACCATTGGTATTGTTGTTGCATACTTTACTCCTACAAAAATCTTGGAAAAATTAGGCGATAATTGTTGCCATCATCACTGATTCTATAAACAAATACTGCCCGCGCTTTTATCGCACTTCTTTTAATTTGGTCATCCAAGGTTAAATATCTTGAATCAAGTGAATTAATGCGATTATCACCCATTAAAAAATATTCATCCTCTTTTAAGACAATAGCAGTGTGACAAATTTGCGCGGCTTCATTACTACACGTTTGGGCTTGAACTTCAGGACTAATGAAGTTTTCTTCAACATAGCGATCATTAATAAAAAGTCGATTGTTTTTATATTCAATTTTCTCACCAGGTAAAGCGATAACTCTTTTGATGATTGGAGTGTCAACGCCTTTTTCATCAGCGATGACGACACTAAATCTTTTAATGCCAAAGATAATCTCACTTCTTAAACCATTATCATACTCTTGCAAAGTTGGTTCCATTGAGCCACCATGCACGGCGAAAGAATCAAAAACATCATGCAACCCACAGATGATGGAGAAAAATAGCATTGAACACAACAAAATAATCAATATTATCGTGTCCAACGACTTCTTTCTTTGAATCATATCTTCACCCACTTTTTACTATATTTTAACACAACCCAACAAGAGCATAAAGAAAAACAAAAAAGAGCCATTTTAATGGTTCTTTTCCTTGTCACTTAATTTGCTCTACTTTGCTTCTTGCTCAACTGGAGCGGGTGCTTCTTCAATTTTTGTTTCTTCAACTTTGTCTAAAACGACCTTTGCAGAAGCGGCTTGAGCGGCGGTGGTGAGTTTGCGATTTTCGGCAATTCTAGCACCCTTACCAGAGCGCTTACGTAAATAGTATAGTTTATTGCGGCGGACACTACCATATTTGACCACTTCAATCTTAGCGACTAAAGGGGAATGGATTTGGAAGACTCTTTCAACTCCAACCGAAGAAGACATCTTTCTAACAATAAATGATTCAGAAATGCCTGAACCACGTTTTGAGATAACTACTCCTTGGAAGGTTTGGATTCTTTCCTTGTTGCCTTCAACAATACGTACGTGAACTTTCACGGTATCTCCAGCTCTAAAATCAGGAATATCTTGCTTGATTTGCTTGGAGGTAACTTGTTTAATTAATTCCATGTTCATGTATATCACACTCCTTTTAACTTCGGGCATTCACAGGTCGTGACTAACCTGGCGGATTACTTGCAGCACGAAAACTCGTGCGCAATGATTATAACATTTTAATTTGGTCTTTTCAAGATAGAGATTGTTATTTACTTAACGAGTTCCTTCCCGGACAAATTACAAAAGAATGTATACTAAACTCTTATTATTGCTATTTAGTTTGATACTTACCCTTATTTACTTAACGCAGGTATCAAAACAACTACACCATCGATAATTATTACAACTCCGGCGATGATGAATAGAATATTCATAATATCAACAGCCACCCAAGGGGCCACGATTAAAATAACACCAAAAACCACCATCAATAAAGGTTTTAAAATACTTAGAATTTTATCTAAACCCTTGGCTTTAGCCATTTTGGGGCCTTGTGAAGCTAGATAATGAAGCCCTCGGCCTGCAAATACAACTCCCAAGATAATAACTGCAACTTTAAAAATTGCCCAACCACAAACAATAATTACTATACCAACAATCAATTCGATTAGACCTTTTGTTGTCTCTTTTTTATAAATGTCATATGCTCCTAAAATCACTAATGATGCCCCAATAATGGTAAACATTACGCCCACCAAATCACTCTTAAATATTACTAGACATCCCCCGATTATAATCAGCAACGAAGCCAGCAAAAATTCATTGTTTCTTAATAGTTTTTTAGCCATATTTAACTCTCCTTTTCCCTTTAATTATCTTCATTCTTCAATTCTAAAATAATGTCTCTTAACTCGGCCGCAGTCTCAAAATCTAATTTCCGAGCCGCTTCAATCATTTGCTTATTCAATGAAGCCAACAATTGCTCTTTGGATTTTTTCTTGAGTTTAGTATTGGAAGCGATATATTTATCATATCCACTGATTTCTTCAGTAATATGAATTGGTTGTCTCAGTTCTTTAATAATGGTTTTAGGAGCAATACCATGCTCTTTATTATACTGCGCTTGAATATTTCTGCGGCGGTTTGTTTCAAAAATAGCAGCCTCCATCGAAGCGGTCATCTTGTCGGCATATAATATTACTTTACCATTAGTATTGCGTGAGGCTCGCCCAATGATTTGAATTAAGGATTTTTCCGATCTTAAGAACCCTTCCTTATCAGCATCTAAAATCAATATTTTGGAGACTTCAGGAATATCAAGCCCTTCACGTAACAAGTTGATCCCAACTAAAACATCATACTTACCCTTGCGTAACTCATAAATAATTTGGCTTCTTTGCAAAGTCTTGGTTTCATTATGCAAGTAAGCAACCTTAAATCCGTGGGTCTTTAAATAAGCAGTTAAGTCTTCAGCCATTCTAATAGTCAGTGTGGTAATCAAAACTCTTTCTTTATTTGCAAGAGTTTGAGTGATTTCAGTCTCAATATTGTCGATTTGATTTTGAGATGGTCTAACTTCCACCACTGGATCAAGTAGGCCGGTTGGTCGAATAATTTGTTGCACCACTTGATTATTAGTTTGTTGTAACTCATAATCACCAGGAGTAGCTGACATATAGATGATTTGGTGAATTTTGCCCTCAAACTCAGCAAATTGTAAGGGTCGGTTATC
The DNA here is from genome assembly GCA_964367975.1 of uncultured Eubacteriales bacterium. Lineage (GTDB taxonomy): Bacteria > Bacillota_I > Bacilli_A > RFN20 > UBA1709 > CAYIYS01. Next base: position 16,510 of record CAYIYS010000007.1, on the reverse strand, counting down.
TAGCGCACTTGGTAATCTAAAACCGTATTCTACTAAAGTTTCTTTTCGCGATTTATCACCATTATACATGCCTCTAATTTGCGGCAAGCTAACATGCGATTCATCAATAATAATTAAATAATCTTTGTCTTTAAAATAATCAAATAAAGTATAAGGTGGCTGACCCGGCTTACGCTTATCAAGATGGCGAGAATAGTTTTCAATGCCCGGACAGATGCCAAATTCTTGTAGACTTTCAATATCATGGAGCGTTCGATCTTTCAATCTTTGTTCTTCTAGCAGTTTGCCTTCATTATGAAAATACTCTAGCCGCGGTCCTAATTCTGCTTTAATACTTTCACATGCCGCCAACACTCTTTGTTTACTCGAGGCATGTCCTTGTGCCGGATAAATAGGATAGGATTGAAAGGTCTTGAGGGCTTTAGAAGCAATTGGGTCAACCTCGCTAATTCTTTCAACCTCATCTCCCAATAATTCGGCTCTTATATAAAAGTCTTTGGACCAGGCTGGAGCGATTTCTAGCACATCTCCCCGCACTCGAAAGGTGCCAGGATTTAGATCAAGATTATTTCGCTTATATTGAGCATCAATTAATTTTTTAACAATTTCTTTTCTATCAATTGTTTCGCCCACTCTTAAATAAAATAGTAGCTCACTATATTCTCTAGGATCATTTTGAGCATAGATGGCGGCCACCGAAGCCACGATAATTGTATCATTTCTTTCTAAAGCCGAATTTATAGCCGAACTTCTTAACATTTCTATTTCCATATTCATGACTGCGTTTTTATCAATATAAGTATCACTTTTAGGAATGTAGGCTTCTGGTTGATAAAAATCAAAATTGGAAACAAAGTATTCGACCCTATTATGCGGGAAGAACTCTTTAAATTCCCCATACAACTGACCGGCTAAAGTCTTGTTATGTGTCATAACAATTACCGGGCGATTGAACTCTTGAATAACATTTGCAATAGTAAAAGTTTTACCAGTCCCCGTAGCACCTAGTAATACTTGAGCTTTTTTACCTGCTTTTACTCCTGCAATCAACTCTGCAATAGCCGAAATTTGATCACCTTTGGGCGCAAAAGTTGACACGAGTTCAAATTTATGTTCCACACTAGCCTCCAATCATTTGTATTAATTTATCTAATTGACCTTGAGCCCCGCTTTCGCGTTGGTCATAGATATCTTTATTAATACTGCCTTCTGTTTGGACATCATAGGTCCCAGTAACACTTAGTCCTTTTTGACTTTGATAGTTTTTAAGCAGTGAAACATAATCAGTTCCTACATACCCACTATTAATTAAATATGTGGTCATTCTACTTTCAAATGTTTCTCCCACACCATAATCTTTATCCCAAATAACATGTGGCCCGACTTCTTCAATCTTCACATCGGGAGCGACACCAATTTTATGGAGTTTAACCCCACCTTTACGATAATATTCCGCATAAGTATATTTCAATGAACTTCCATCATTAAAGGTGATAGTTTTTTGGGCAATTCCCTTGCCATATGTATTGGTTCCAACGACTGTAACATTACTTAAATTATCTTTTAAAGCCGCCGTGAAAGACTCTGATGCACTCGCACTATTACCATTAACTAAAATATAAATATGATCAAAATTATATTTTTGTCCACTAGTAGCTGAAACATCATATGATTTAGCACTATCTTTGAATTCATAGCGCCCAAAAACTGTTCCTTTAGGTGTAAATAAATCAGCAAGTTGGGTAAACACCATGACATAGCCACCCGGATTGTCGCGTAGATCAATAATTAAATTTTGCACTTTGGTAGTTCTTTTTGAATCAGTCAAAGAGGCCAAAATATTATCGGCCGCTACTGACGTATTATCGTCAAAGCCCGTGATTTGTAAAATGGCATAATTATCTTTATCTAGACTAAAAACACTATCTTCTTTCCAGGTGTTTCTAGTCACAGTGAATTTTTTATGCTCATTATTGCGAATTACTTCAATCTCAACAGTTGTATGGTAGTCACCTTGAATCATCTTGCTGACTTCTGTTAAAGCCAGATAGCGAATCGAGGTAGAGTTAACGCTGGTGATAATATCGCCTTTTTGTAAGCCCACATTAGAAGCTGGAGAATTGGAATAAACTTGAGCAATAATTAAATAACCATCATAAGCAGCGACACTCACTCCTAAGCCATAAGTCACGTTTGATTCACTATCAGGGATAGCGTTATATTTTAAATAGGAATCAGTTTGTTGTTCATTAACCATGGCTTGTAAGGCCCGATCGACATAGACACTTTCATCTTCAGCCAGGTCACCAAAATACCATTCATCTTTGATGATATTATAGACCTCTTGAAACTTACTCACATTAGCATCAGTCGGCTTATTACCACCGACATTATTCATAACAGCAGCGGTACCACTAATTCCGATAACCAAACAAACTAAAGAACACACCACAGTAAATAGGATGTGTCTAATTTTATCTTTCTTGAACTTACCTTGGAGTTCATCAGCTGTATAATATGGTTTATTGTCCATCTTCATCACTCTTCTTTTCCTTTATTTTCGGTTTTCGTTTCTTTTTTACCACTTTAAATCCTTCGCCATAAGTCTCTTTAGCATTCAAGACAGTGATAAAAGCGTCAGGATCACAGCGATTAATGTAATTTTCCAAATCAATATATTCATTACGAGCAATAACAGTTTGAATCATATTACGTTTATCTTGCGTGTAACCCCCTAAAACCGGAACAATAGTTGTCCCGCGATTTAAATCTACCAAAATATGATTATTAATCTCATCTATCTTGCTTGAGATAATAAACAACATCATCGTTTCACTACCACCAAACATTATGCGGTCAATGGCTTCCATTGAAATGAAACTTAGTACAATACCAATCAAAGCCGATTCAAAACCAACTGCAAAAATTCCAATGATAATGATGAAACAATCTTGCAAAAACAAAATCTTTTCGAAACTAATTTTAGTATATTTGGCAATAATCAAAGCCGGAATATCCGTGCCACCACTACTACCGCCGACTTTAAATATTAAAGCTCCTCCAATGCCATATAAAGCCCCTGCAAAGATGGCAGCTAATAAAATATTATCCATACCAAAAGCCATTTCTTGCAAAGGTTGAATACTATTAAATATATGAATAAAGGCTGGATATAAAAAGGTTGAAGGCAAAGTCTTCAAAGCAAAAGATTTGCCAAAAAAGAAGAAGCCTAAGATAAAGACTACCCACATAAAAATTGTGATAAAAGTAATTGAATCAAAGTTAAACAAGTGAGAAATTACAATTCCTATGCCACCTGATCCCCCTGAAACTATATTGTGAGGCAAAACAAAAATTGAATAGGCAGCCCCCATCATCATGTTTCCAAGGATTATACTAATAACCACGTAAACAATACTATGACTACGCGATTGGGCTTTTTTAATTGGCATTTTATTTCACTCCTAACGTTAAGTAAGCATAGATAAGCTCGTCTATGTTTCCATCCATGATGCCCGAAACATCACTGGTTTCATAACCTGTCCGATTGTCTTTAACCATTAAATAAGGCATGAAGACATATGATCTAATTTGCGAACCCCATTCAATTGCTTTGTGTTCGCCGCGAATCGTCTCTAGCATTGCTTCTTTCTCTAACAACTCTTTTTGATAAAGTTTAGAACGTAAGGCGTTCATGGCGTGTTCTTTGTTTTGAATTTGTGAGCGTTGCGACTGACAACTGACAACTATTCCACTAGGCAGATGAGTGATACGGACCGCCGAATCAGTTTTATTGACATGTTGTCCACCCGCTCCACTAGAATGATAAGTGTCAATTCTTAAATCTTTGTCATCAATTACTATCTCATTCTTATCAGTTAATTCTGGCATGACATCAACCGAAGCAAAGGAAGTATGTCTTTTGCCGGAAGCATCAAAAGGAGAAATTCTAACTAAACGATGAACACCTTTTTCAGATTTCAAATAACCATAAGCCTTGTTTCCTCTAATCACGAAAGAAACACTTTTTATACCAGCTTCTTCACCGACTTGATAATCTAGAATCTCCATCTTAAAATTATGTCGTTCGCCATACCTAACATACATTCGATATAACATATCAGCCCAATCTTGAGCATCAGTTCCACCGGCTCCAGCATGAATTTCAATAATCGCATTTAGTGAATCATATTCTCCACTTAATAAAGTTTCCATCTCAAATTCATGGAGCCGCTTCATCACTTTATTAAACTCCTGAGTTAGCAATTCATGCATTTCAAGACTATATTCATTTTTCAATAAATTTATTTCATCAGCTAGATTATTTAAGTTCAACAAAAGAGAGCTATAGTTGCTAACTATATCTTTCAATTTATTGGTTCTATTGATTAAGTTTTCGGCTAGTTGATGATTATCCCAAAAGTCGGGTTCCAAGGCCTTGGCTTCTAACTGCTCAATAGTTTGCTTTTTCGCAGCGAGTTCAAAGTGAATCACCTAGTTCCTTTAGGTGAGACAACGATTTAGCGATAGCGTTACTCATATCGTAGATTTCAATTGCCATTTTCACTTACCTCCCTTACTTCTTTTTATTTGAGAATTTCACCACTGCGTGTAAGCAATAGAATGAAACTTCAGTTGCAATCTTTAAAACCATATCTTGGAACATTTGATAACCTTCATTGATATAAGATTGCAGAGGATTGGTTTGAGCATAAGCTCTTAAATGAATACCATCTCTTAATTTGGTCATTCTATCAATGTGGCTTGTCCAATTCATATCAATAATTCTTAATAATATTTGCTTTTCAACCGAATTGAAAACTTGTAGACCCCAGAAGGCTTGATTACGTTCAAAATAATTAACCATAATATCTTTCAAGGCCGCAATTGTTTTATCCGGACTCATGCCTTTAATTTCATCAACACTGAAAACCGATGGATGAATAATTTGGGTGGTAATTAATTTATATAATTTGTCGGAATCAACCATTGGTTCTTTGGCTTCATAATAGATTGACTTACCAACCATATCAGCTACCACTTGACGGAACAAGTCAGTCACAATTGGATGAACATCACTGGTAGTAATAACATCATCTCTTTGCTTGTACATAATCTCTCTTTGTTGCCGTAAAACATCATCATAACTTAATAAAGTTTTTCTGACATCATAGTTATAACCTTCAACTCTAGTTTGAGCACTCGTAATAACTCGCGTGACCATTGCTGATTCAATTGCTTGATCACCAAGTGATTTAAACATATTTTTAACGGTGTCATTACCAAATCTCATCATTAAATCATCTTCAAGAGAAACATAAAAACGTGAATATCCTGGATCCCCTTGCCGACCAGAACGGCCCCGTAATTGATTATCAATCCGTCTAGAATCATGTCTTTCACTGCCAATAACTGCTAAGCCACCTAATTCAGCGACTCCTTCACCTAACTTAATATCTGTTCCCCGTCCAGCCATATTAGTAGCAATAGTAACTGCGCCTTTTTGACCAGCGTTTTTGATTATTTCCGCTTCGCGTTGATGGTTTTTAGCGTTTAGAACTTCATATTTGATGCCTTTTTTAGCTAACATTTCCGAAACAAGTTCCGAGGTTTTAACCGCAATGGTGCCAATTAATAATGGTTGACCCTTGGCATGTCTTTCGGCAATCTCTTCGATCATTGCTTGATATTTATATTCTTTATTGGCATAAACTAAATCAGGTGCATCAACCCTTATAATCGGTAAATTAGTTGGAATTTCAACTACCCGCATATTATAAGTTTCAAAAAACTCTTCTTCCTCAGTTTTGGCAGTACCAGTCATACCAGCTAATTTTTCATATAACCTAAAAAAGTTTTGATAGGTAATCGTGGCTAACACTGTCGTTTCAGGCTTAACTGTTACTCCTTCTTTGGCTTCAATTGCTTGATGAAGACCATCCGAGAATGTTCTCCCCTTTAACAAACGCCCAGTGAATGAGTCAACAATCACAATTTCATCATTTTGAACAAGATAATCAAAATCCTTTTTCATAATGTAATTGGCTTTCAAAGCTTGGTGAATATAGTGAACTAATTCAGAGTATTCCAGCCGATATAAGTTATCAATCTTGAAAGTTTTTTCGGCTGCCGAGTTACCCTCAGGGGTTAAAGAAACGGTTTTAGATTCAATATCTATTACATAGTCTTTATCTTCGGTTAAAACTTTAACAAATCTATCAGCAGCTTGATAAAGGTTCGCTGATTGTCTTTGCCCGCCCGAAATGATTAATGGTGTTCTTGATTCATCAATCAAAATTGAATCAGCTTCATCCACAACAGCCATATGTAATTTTCTTCTTAAGACTCTGGCTTCCATGTTTTGGGCCATATTATCTCTTAAGTAATCAAAGCCAATTTCTGAATTGGTTGTATAAGTGATATCACATAAAAAAGCCGCTTTCTTTTCGCTAGGAGTTAACTCGCGATAGTTGACCCCAACTGTTAAGCCTAAGAAACGATAAATTGAGCCCATCCATTCCGCGTCACGTTTAGCTAAGTAATCGTTAACGGTAATTACATGTACTCCTTCGCCTGACAAAGCGTTTAAATATATTGCCATCGTCGATGAGAGTGTTTTTCCTTCACCGGTTTTCATTTCAGAGATATCCCCTTCATGGAGAACAATAGCACCCTCAACTTGAGTTAAGAAAGCAAATTGGCCAATCGTTCTATTGCCCGCTTCGCGTGCTACCGCAAAAGCTTCAACTAGAAGATCCTCTAATTTGACTCCGCTTTTGATTTTCTCTTTAAACTCAACGGTTTTGGCTTTTAATTCCTCATCTGATAAAGCCTGAATTTTATCTTTTAAAGCATCAATTTCCCGAGCTTTAGCTTCAATTCTTCTAAAATTCTTTTTCTCAACATTAAATAATCTATCTAAAAATGAATTTGGCATTACACAAAGACCTCCTTGGATTTTCAACATATCTATTTTAACATTATTTCTTCAGAAATAAAACCAATATTATCAAGACATTTTTTGCCATTTTTGTTATGATGATTATAAAGAGGTGATATTCATGCGCTATCCTAAATTTCTTAAGCCAGGTGGGACCATTGGAATCCCTGCTCCTTCACTTGGATGCACCATTGAACCATATTTATCTCGAACTGCCAATGCGATTAAAACTTTTGCACAAATGGGTTATAAAATTAAAACTTCTCCCAATTCATATACCAACAAATACTTACAAAGCGCAAGTAAAGAAAGCAGAGCCAAATATTTAATGGAGATGTATTTAGATGATTCTGTCGACTTTCTTATCTCCCAAAGTGGCGGCGAAAGAATGATTGAATTACTCCCTTATCTTGACTTTAATACTTTAGCCGAGGCTGAACCTAAATTCTTTATGGGTTTTTCGGATAATACAAACTTTACTTTTTATCTAACAACCATTTGCGATATTGCTTCCATTTATGCTCCTAATTTTCCTGATTTTGGTATGGCTAAATGGGATGAACCAATGTTGAATTGTTTTAATTTCATTAGCGGACAATATCATTTTCAACATAATTATAATCTCTTTGAAGTTAAAGACTTAAAACGCGAGCCTGGTATGGCATTATGCTCTTTTAATATGACCGAAAAAGTAGTTATTGAAAATATTACTGGCGAAGATGAAATTAAGATGGAAGGACGTTTATTGGGTGGCTGTTTAGATTGTCTGCCTTTATGTCTTGGTACCCCTTTTGATACGGTTTTAGAATTTTGTCATCGTTATCAACAAGATGGTCTTATTTGGTATTTAGAAGCCTGCGAACTTAATCCTTTAGATGTTTTAAGAATCTTATGGCAATTAAAAAATGCCGGTTGGTTTGAGACAGCCAAAGGCTTTATCTTTGGCCGGCCCTTATTATCGGCTCCAGTTGAAGATGTTACTCATCAATATGCAATTTTAGAAATCCTCAAAGATTTAAATGTGCCAATTATCTTCGGGGCTGATATCGGACATGTACCACCTGTGATGACAATTATTAATGGCGCTTATGCGAAGGTACAAAGTAAGGATGGTAATTTGGCATTAGAAACAATCTTAAAATAAATTATCTCCAAAATAATAAATATTTTAATTACTAAAAAACAGAGGGAGCAATTTGCCCCCCGTTTTCATCTACGATAAACATTTTTTGCTTGTAATCCTTTTGGGGTTTGAAGTACTTCAAACTCTACTTCTTGCCCTTCTTGAAGTTCACGATAACCATTTTGCTGAATCTCTGAATAATGGACAAAGACATCTTCTTTATTTTCATTATAAATAAATCCAAACCCTTTTTCGCTATTGAACCATTTGACGATTCCTTTACTCGTTTTCATACTTCCATCCTCCTATTATCTTTTATTTTATTGGCTAATTGAGTTTTTCCTATCTTTTGTTGTCGACTGTTTCCGACAGTTGTAGGCGACAACCAAACATTGAATTTTGCTGACTCCTGCTTGTTTTAATAAGTTAATACAAGCCTTTAAACTTTGAGATGATGTGACAATATCATCAACAATTAAATACTTTTTGTTGCGATCAACAACTCCAGATAACTTAATTATTTTCGCTACATTTTTGCGATTTTCAAACCTTTGATCTGATTGTTTATATTCTTGACTTTTTTCAAACAATATTTGATGTGATAAAGCTAAAATGGCGAAGATTTCATTGACATGATTAAAGCCTCTTTCGGTGTTTTTACTTGTGCTAGAAGGAACTGCTACCACCACATATCCTTTATATTTTTTTTCTAGATAACTTTTATAAGGTTTGAGCAAATTTCTCGCTAACTCAAGGTCATTTGACATCTTGATTTGTAAGAGTATTTCTTTGATTTTATCGCGGTAGCTAAAAATAGCATATGACCGACAGTCAGCAACTTTAAAATGGCGATATATTACCGGCAATTTTTGATAGCATTTCGCACATATCTTGCTCTCATAATTTAAGAGCGAACTTAATGAAAAATCATTAATATCTTGCTCACACAAAAGACACTTTTTCATTGGTTTCATTTAAAGTTTTTATACACTCTTTAATAGCACTGGTAGCTTGTGCACCTAATAGTATTACTTCACCGTAACTGCGAGTAGCGATGCGCCCTACTCTGCCTGCTATTTGAATCAAAGTAGCTCGATCAAACACCTGATCACTAGCGTAAGCTACTATTACATCCAAGTCTTTGATTGTTATTCCCCTTTCCAAGATTGTTGTTGTAACAACTATCTGATATAATCTTTTTTTAATCGACATGAAAACAACTTTTTTATTATCAATTTTACTGTGAAAACAGCCTACTTTTGGATACATTTTCTTGAGTAAGTAGTAATAACGTTTAACCAATTCTATGGTCGGTAAATAAACAAAAACAATTGAATTATTCTTCAGCAATTTAGTGATAAAATGCATAACATTTACCAGCATTAATAAATTACTTACTTGATAGAATTTGGGAATGACAAGTGGGTGATTATGGTATCTTTTATTTAGTTCAATAATGTTCTTATTGAGCAAATTATTTTTAGTGAAGGTTGCACTTAAGAACACCTTTTTTCCATAACAAGAACGCATAACAAAATCATGTAACAAGTCATTCCCTTTGAATGGGAAAGCATCATATTCATCGACAATAATTAGACCAAAAGCGTGCTTATAACGATAGGCTTGATGCGTCGTTAAGACAATTATTTCCCCATCTAATATCGCCGTTTGTCCGCCATAGACTTCATTAATTACGATACTTTTATAAGCACTTCTTAAGCGGGCGGCAATTTCCCGAACCACTTCTTTGCGTGGGATGAAAAAGCCCACTCTTTTACCCTCACTTAAGGCCTGTTCAATAGCGGCAAAAACAATCTCTGTTTTGCCGGCTCCACAGACTGCATTGACATAAATGTCCGCTTGACTATTGATGATATAATCACTTAATTGCTGTTGTTCAAAACTTAATTTATAAGGCACATTTGCGTGAACAAATTTGCGATTTATTGTTCGTGATATTTGGGCAACTTTACCTTTATATGCTAAGCATCTACGACAGTAGTATTTATCATCAATTTGTGAGAATAAAGCAGGATTTTTATTGCCGCATTTAGGACATTCGACACTATCACCTCCTTATTCTTTACCCTTCTCATATGATTATGAAATGACTTTTCCCTAATTAATTGGTATAATTGTGGCGAGGTGGAAATATGTATTTATCAATTTTAGACAGCGAAAGTTCTCAAATAGAGATTGAAAAATCCCGTTTTATTGCCTCTTTGTTTCATGTAGTATCTAGCGAAGATGCCAAGTATTGTATCGAAAAGGTTCGCAAAAACAATCCCAAGGCTGATCACAATTGTTATGCTTACATTATCGATAACAATAATTACAGAACTAATGATGATGGTGAACCCGCCTCTAGCGCAGGCATCCCCATTTTAGAAGTCTTGAAAAGCTATCAACTTGAAAAATGTTTGATTGTAGTTACGCGCTACTTTGGTGGTACAAAACTCGGAGTTGGAGGTTTGATTCGTGCCTATCAATCAGCCGCTAGCGGAGTTATCAAAAAAAGCCAAATCGTCAGGGTCAACAACTTGCCCATTTATGGCTTTAAAATCGATTATAATTTAGTTGACATTATTAATAATTTCTTGCGCAAAAACCAAATCACAATCTTAACACAAGTTTTTGATATTCAAGTACAATATAAAATAATTGTTGAAAACGAAGAAATCTTAGCTTTACTGAATAATACCTTGCAAGGCAAAGTAGAAATAAATTATATTCGCCACCAAGATGTAGTATCTAAAGTTTAATAAAAATCCATAATAAAAACCGAGGCTTCACACCTCGGTTTTAATTTACTTGATTGCGGTCACTATTGAGCTTGCGCAGTGGCTAATTCAGTAGCATTTTTTAGTTTCGCTGCTTCTTCTTTGGCAAGAATAATAGATTTAGCCTTCATTAAACGAATGATACTACTTCTTTCTGAGTCATCCAATTTTTGGGTAACAAAGTGAATAGTGTCTTCGTAATCTGGAATCATAACGTACTCAATGGCATTAACCCGTCTTCTAGTTTTCTCAATTTCTGTAGCTAACATATCGCAAGTTTTCTCGATTTCCGCTAGCTTTAGAAGTTTGGGAAGAAGTTGTGAAAGAGAGAGGATAGCACCATCAAGCTCGCTTGGTGTGAAGACGAAACCGTAAGTTAAATCGATGTCGCCTTCTGAACTCGCAAACTCTACCGTTGGAGTTTTAATGGACATAATATTTTTAATTGATGTCGTGACCTTCGCAGATTTGGAAGGTACCATTAAAGCCTCCATCAGTCCAGCATAACTCATAGTTAATTGAGCTGTACTAAACTTCTTCATAATTCGAGCTAATTCTGTCTCAATTTCTAGACGCAAAGCTTGATTCGCACGAATAACCAACATAAATTGACGAACCATTTCATCTTGTTTGTCTTTCAATAGTTTGTGGCCTCTAGTTGCAGTGGCCAAACCATTCTTGAGTTTCCCTAGCTCCATACGGGTAGGATTTACATTCATTAGTGCCATGTCTACTCACCCACTTTTTTTGAGTAATATTTTTCAATCAAATCTAGATCGATTCTCTTTAACTCGCTCTTTGGTAAGATAGTTAAGAGTTTCCAACCAAGGTCAAGTGTCTCTTCAATTGTTCGATTAGTATTGTAGCCTTGAGAAACATATTGATCTTCGAATTGGCTGGCAAATTCGGCATATAATTTATCCGTATCAGACAAAGCAGCATCACCTAAGATAACTGCCAATTCTTTTGCTTCTTTACCTTTAGAGTAAGCCGCAAATAATTGGTTCATTGTAGCTGAGTGATCTTCTCTTGTCTTACCAACGCCAATACCTTTATCTTTCAAACGTGAAAGAGATGGTAAGACATCGATAGGAGGAATTATGTTTTTGTGATGGAGCTGACGTGATAAGATGATTTGCCCCTCAGTAATATAACCTGTTAAGTCAGGGATTGGGTGGGTAATATCATCTTCAGGCATGGATAGAATAGGAATTTGGGTAACTGAACCTGGTTTTCCTTTAATTCTGCCGGCCCGTTCATAGAGTGAGGCTAAGTCAGTATACATGTATCCTGGATATCCACGACGTCCTGGAACTTCTTTACGAGCAGCCGAGACCTCACGTAGAGCTTCAGCATAGTTTGTGATATCAGTGATGATAATCAAAACGTGCATGCCTAAGGTATAAGCAAGATATTCAGCACAAGTAATAGCCATCTTTGGAGTGGCTAGACGTTCAATAGCTGGGTCATTAGCCAAGTTAATGAACAAAACTGATCTTTCAATAGCACCCGACTTTTTGAAGTCATTAATGAAGAAGTTGGATTCCTCGAAAGTAATACCAACAGCCGCAAAGACGACAGCGAATGGTTCTTTGGAACCACGAACTTGAGCTTGACGAGCAATTTGTGCTGCCAACTTAGCATGTGGTAACCCTGAACCTGAGAAAATTGGAAGTTTTTGACCTCTAACTAGAGTGTTCAAACCATCAATTGCGCTAACTCCAGTTTGAATAAATTCTGAAGGATAGTCACGAGCGACTGGGTTTAATGGAGCGCCATTAATATCGGCTGTTTTAACCGGAATAAGTTCTCCACCACCATCAATAGGATTGCCCATACCATCGAAAACTCTACCCAGAATTTCTGGGGCTAATTTTAATTCAATTCCATGGCCTAAGAAAACGGCTTTCGCATCATCAATCTTTAAACCTTGGGAAGAGGTGAATAATTGCACCATGGCTTTGTCCTCATTAACTTCAAGGACTTTACCATAACGCTCTTCACCACTGGCTTGTTTAATTTTGACAAGTTCATCGTATTTGACGCCTTCAACGCCATCAACGAGCATTAGTGGGCCAACAACTTCTTTAATTGTTTTATATTCTTTTGCCATTATTGTTGTCCTCCTTTTGCTAGATCTTGATAATCGTGATCAATTTGCTCGTAGCAAGATTGGAACTCTTTATCAAAATCGGCTTCTTTAACGTATTTCATACGACCAATTCTTTCTCTGACTGCCATGGCATCAATCGCTTTGAAGGAAACATTATTCTTTAAAGCCTCTTGACCCTTATAGTACCAGTGCAGAATTAATTTTAACATTCCATATTGTTTATTTAATGAAGTATAAGTATCTACTTCGTGGAAGGCGATTTGATGTAAATAGTCTTCACGAATTGATTTAGCAACTTCAAGAGTTAAACGATCTTGGAACTCCAGTGAATCAGCACCAACAAGACGAACGATTTCGTTTAGTTTAGCTTCATCTTGGAGGATGTTATGAGTCGCGTGAACTTGCTTTGACCAATCTTTCTTAACGTTCTTATCATAATATTCTTCAAGAACATCATCATATAAAGAATAAGATTTCAACCAGTCAATAGCTGGGAAGTGTCTTGAACGGGCTAGTTGTGCACTTAAGCCCCAGAAGACTTTAACGATACGTAGAGTACCTTGAGAGACAGGCTCTGAAGTATCTCCACCTGCTGGAGAAACAGCACCGATAGCGCTGACAGCACCTTGTCTGTCGCCACTACCAATACATTTTACGTAACCAGCTCTTTCATAGAATTCAGAGAGACGGGAAGCTAGATATGCAGGATATCCTTCCTCACCAGGCATCTCTTCTAGACGGGATGACATTTCACGTAAAGCTTCCGCCCACCGCGAGGTGGAGTCAGCCATAACAGCTACTTTATAACCCATGTCACGGTAATATTCCGCAATAGTGATACCAGTGTAAACTGATGCTTCACGAGCAGCAACTGGCATGTTGGATGTGTTGGCAATTAAAACGGTTCGTTTCATAATTGTATCGCCTGTTTTGGCATCCAATAGTTCTGGGAATTCCATCAGAACATCGGTCATTTCATTTCCCCGTTCTCCACAACCGATAAAGATAACGATATCAACATCAGCCCACTTGGCTAATTGGTGTTGAACAACTGTTTTACCAGAACCGAATGGTCCAGGAATAGCAGCAACTCCACCGATTGCAATTGGGAACAATGTATCGATAACTCTTTGACCGGTAGTCATTGGTTGATCAGGTGCTAATTTTTCTGCATATGGTCTACCAACCCGAACTGGCCAACGTTGAATCATATTGATTTCAATTTCATTACCTTTTTCATCTTTAATCTTCGCAACAGTATCTTCAACCTTGGCTTTACCATCATAAATCCAAGTAATAGTACCCTTCAAATATGGTGGAACCATGATTTTATGTAAAACAGCTTTTGTTTCAACGACTGTACCTAATATGTCACCGCCGACGACTTTGTCGCCAACTTTAGCCACTTTCTTAAAATCCCAGACTTTATCACGATTTAATTTTGGAACTTCAATACCTAGTGGGATTTGGTCTCCAGCTTTGCCATAAATGACAGCTAATGGACGTTGAATACCATCATAAATGGATTCAATCAGTCCTGGGCCAAGTTCGACGGAAAGAGCCTCGCCAGTTTGATACACTGGTTCGCCAGGTCCAATACCTGCTGTTTCCTCGTAAACTTGAACTGAAGCTTGGTCGCCTCTAAGTTCGATAACTTCACCAATTAATCTCTTTTCGCTAACACGAACGACATCATACAATTTGACGCCAGTCATGCCCTTAGCAATGATAAGAGGTCCGGCAACTTTCGAAATGACTCCTACTTTTTTATCATTCACAATAAATTACCCTCCTATAGAATATCCATACCTATTGCTTTTTCGACGTTATCTCTAATCTTCTTTAAACCAACACCTTGGCTACCCTCTTGAGTTGGGATAGGAATGATGATTGGGAAGGCTTTTGTTTTATATTTTTCAAGAGTCTCTCCCATTTGAACATACAATGCTTCTTCAAGATAAATCACCTTGCATTCAGCTTGTGATAATTCAAAGATTTTTTGATCTGCTTCACCAGGAGTAGCAGCAACAATAGTTGTAATACCAACAGCATTGAACAAATAAATTTCATTTGATTGACCAATGGCGGCAATATCAATTTTTTCCATTACTGTACCCTCCTTAGTAACTGAGAAGATCAGAAATATCAGCGTCGTGATTTGAATAGATCATACGGATATTTTTTGCTTCTGCTTGTTTTTCTAAATAATAATAGACCAAAGGTCCTACACTTGAGAAATTAAGGCTATAGTCTTTCATGACTTTTAACATTAATTCATCAAGGAATTTTTCAAAATGGCTGAGATCCATATCTTCACTATAAATCTTCAAGCCAGTGAAAATCTTTTCACCATAATCTTTTCTAATGAAATGCTTAGATAAGCTTTCACTTGCCAAAGAATACCCGGAGAAGAAATGAGTTTTTTCAATTGAACCGTGCTCGACGAACATCTCTAAAAATCTGTCATATGACCACTTAAGAGCTTGACAGCGCACTAGAGTCATAATATTGGCGAAATCAATAAAAGCTTTGAAATAAACTTTTAATGCTTCGTCATGATATTTAGTCTCTAATTCGTTGAAGATAAAATCAAAGACGCAACTATCAATCTTGGCAGATATGATACGAGCATTTTTGAGTCCTTCAACTTTAGCATCAATATTTCTTAATAAGGGAGCATATTCATCAGGAGCTTTGTCCCAGTTACCTTTAACGATACATTCCATTAGAATGTCTTTCGTCAAAACACCGGTGGCAACAAAGTTATCATTGTGTGGCAATCCAAATATTTTTGCTTTGTAAATGACCTTGATATTTTGTGCATCATTTTGCAAATAAAACAAGTTCATTACATTGTTCTTTGGAGTGATACTAGCTAGAAATTTCTTAACTTTAAGAAGTTCTCCTGTAACAATACCTTCTAGAGTTGTTGCATTGACGCCATAGCCCATATCGACAAGCGAACTGCGGAACTCTTCTTCATTAACTTTGAAGAGCTTTGCTAGTTTATTCTTGTCGAGTAAACGTGTTTCTGTGGCTTTAATAGCACCAGTTGCAAAACCATAATTCATGTTTATTCTCCACTGCCGAATAGAATTTTTGCTATTTCGGCTTCATTCTCATCTTTAAGATCTGCCAGCAATGCCACAAAAGAGTGGTCAATATCATATGTCTTTCCAACTAGAACGAAGCCGCCTTTAATATCAGCTGGTTCTTTGGATAAAGTGAGTTTATAGTTCTTACCTAACTTTGCATTAAGTAGATCAAGTTTTGCTCCATCCTTTGCTGTTGAGAAGATATTTAGATATTTGCTGTAGTCTTCTTTTGAGACCTTGATGGCCTCATCTCCTTGAATTTTCTCCGAAGCAATAGTTTTGACTGACAAGTCGAAGAGATCTTTATCGCTAAGTTTTAACATCTTAGCATGAGCCCCTTCAACAGCTTTATCAATATATTGTTTCTTTGTAAATAAGGATTCTTGTTTGGCAAGTTGATCGATTTGTGTAATTTTAGTCTTTAGATAATCAGCATTAGAGTGGGTTGCATCGTCAACA
>CAYIYS010000006.1:0-28729 GCA_964367975.1 uncultured Eubacteriales bacterium | reverse complement strand
GCGCCGATAGATACTTAATTTAACGCTTCCATAGATATATTCTTTCTTATTAAACCCTACAATAGTTTCGGTCGGGGTGGTTTTTGCTGTTTCAATGGCGATAACACACTTAGGAGCAAGATTATTATTTTTTATTAAAGTTTCGACTATCTCACTAGTTATATTTTGGAGATAAGGTGGATCCAATAAAACGATATCTATGACTTTTTTACTACTAGCTAGTTTGGCTAAAAGTTTAGGATAGGCTAGACAATTAATTTCATAGCCCTCTGGAATCTTTAAGGCTTCAATGTTTTCTTGAATAATACTAATTGCTTGACGATTGTAATCATTAAAGATTATATAACCGGCTCCTCTAGACAAGGCTTCAATGCCTAGTCCTCCTGAACCAGCAAATAAGTCAAGGACAGTCGCCTCGGCTAAGTCATTTTGCAAAATCGAAAATAAAGCCTCTTTAACTCTATCTAAAGTAGGTCTAGTCTTTATTCCCTCGAGGGCATTAAGTTTATGGCCCCGATATAAGCCCGCAATTACTCGCATCTTACTTCTTCTTTAGATTGGGTTTAATCCTAATCTCTTCAATTAAGCCATTAAATAATTGCATTGCTATTTCATTTAAAAAATCTTGAGTTTTATCAACCATTTCAAAGTATTGTTTTACTTCACTAGTTTGATATAACTTCTCTTTAGCTAGTGATAACTCTTTTTCATATAAACGTCTATTTTCGCTATTAAAACGAATAGCGTTATTCAAT
This sequence comes from uncultured Eubacteriales bacterium, assembly GCA_964367975.1. Lineage (GTDB taxonomy): Bacteria > Bacillota_I > Bacilli_A > RFN20 > UBA1709 > CAYIYS01. Next base: position 27,974 of record CAYIYS010000006.1, on the reverse strand, counting down.
CTTTCCTCAGCCTTTTGGAAAGCTGCAATTAAAGGAACAATTTTAACATTGCTCATTAATTCATTTTCCAACTGTTTAGTTTGCCTAACCAATTCATCTTGTTTTAATAGTTCTAAGATTTCATAAGTTGTGGCAATTACTTTACTTTTTTCCATAGCGCTTACCTCATTAATAGTATACCTTATTTGGCTTTCCTTGTGTATTATTTGAAGTAAGTTTTTGATAATGATATAATGATAAGGTTGGAGGAAATGAAATGGAACAATTAGCCTATCAAATAATTAAAGACAGTGATCCATTGTTAAGGAAAAAATCTAGCGATGTTAGAGTTCCTTTGGATGCTGAAGATGCCGAAATAGCCCAATTTCTCCATGACTATTTGGTCTTAACTAGTGATGAGAAGAAAGCGGAAGAATTAGGCGCCCGACCAGGAGTTGGATTAGCTGCCCCTCAAATTGGTCAACTAAAGCGCATAATTGCTATTTATATTCCTTATACCGATAAAGAAGGAAAAATAACTAGTATTACTCAATTTGTGCTAGTCAATCCCAAAGTTTTAGAACGTTCAATTAGACCCGCCTATTTAGTTTCGGGCGAAGGGTGTCTTTCAGTTGATGAGCCACATCCAGGACATGTCATTAGAAGTGCCTTCATCACCATTAAAGCCTATGACTTTTTAACTAAACAATATGTCAAAATAAAGTTTAGGGGTTATGAATCCATTGTTGTTCAACATGAATTAGATCATCTAGAGGGCATCCTCTTCTATGATAGAATAGATCAGAACAATCCAGATAAAACGCTTGAAGGAGCCGTTGAAATCTAAACAAAACAGTGCCATGGCACTGTTTTATTTTCTTGATTTGTTACTAGTTTAACTTGCCTACCTTGTAATAATTCAAGTTATTTTTGTTTTCTTAAGAGTTTAAATTTTTCCTTAATAGCACTTGGAATACGATATGAATCACACATTTTGGAAATAGTTTTTAAGACTAAGATTCGATTTAAATCGCCACTAGTCAATTTAGCATAAACTGCATCAGGATGAGTAATAGCTAAAGTTGCCATCAACCAAGCTTCGGCCATCATAACATAATATTCCTCATCATTAATCATATATTCCAGAAATATTGTTGACCCTTCTTGCTTCCATAAATCCAAAGCCCCAATATAGGCATAGCGCCGTGTGAAAGTGTCTTTGCCCTGCAAAAACTTCTTAAAATAAGGGGAAAAGTCTTGAATAGTGTGGGGTTTTAATTCTTGACCGACGGTATCAGTAATGGCCCAAGTATCAACTTTAGCAAGATTAGCTAGTAAAAACTCAACTTGCTCTTGATAGGTTTTTAAGCGAGACAAACTAACCATAAAATAAAGCAGATTCATTTCATAGTATTTATCATATTCTAATTGTTCAAGGTCAAAATTGGGATTGACTTTTAATTTTTTTGCAATCACTCTAAGATCAGCCATTTTCAACGAAAAAACCGCTAACTTGGTATTCAAAATTCTAGTAGTATAGTCTTGCTTAGCTGGTTGTGATTTGGCAAGCATTTCCTGCTTGATCTCTTGATAATTCATTATTTTTTTTCACCATCTTGAATTTTGCTAAAATCTACATGACAATAACCGTTAGGGTGAACTTGTAAGTAATCTTGGTGATAATCTTCAGCCGCATAAAAGTTAAGTAATGGCTCAATGAGGATGGTAAATTTTTGCTTAACTGCCCTTTCTTGTTGCCGAATGTAACGTGAGACTCTTTCTCCATCTACGGGGTCTGTATAAAAAATCGCTGTGCGATATTGATGACCATAATCTTCACCTTGGTGATCAATAGCATAGGGATTGATAATTCTTAATAAGTGTTCGCAGATCTTTTCTAAAGTAATACTGCCTTCATCGTAGACTAATTCAACAGTCTCCGCATGGTCTGCTTTCTGACTTGTTAAATCAGCATAGGTAGGATTTTCACTATTACCATTGGCATAACCAACTCTAGTTGAAACTATGCCCTTTAGTCGGCGGTAATACTCTTGAACTCCCCAGAAACAACCACCGGCCAAATAGATTATCTTTGTCATTGTTACTTTACAACCTTTACTTGCTTGAAGACATAATCCATAATATCTTGGCGCGTAATAATTCCAATAAAGATATTCCGATCATCAATAACGGGAACAAAGTTTTGGCGTTTAGACAATTCCATTAAATCCTCTTGAGTAGCATCAACTTTTAAGGCTATGTTTTTGTGATAAACTGGAATCTCAGATATTTTAATGTTTTCCGCATCTTTAAGCGAGAAATGTTTACGGGATTTAATAAACCACAAAATATCACCCTCACTTAGGGTACCAACATATTGACCGGCTTTGTTTAAAATCGGAATTGCACTATAACGATAATGTTCTATTTTCTCCATTGCTTGTCTTAATGTATTATCTTCTTCTAAATAGGCCACCAAATTCTTGGGTTTTAAAAAAAACAGTAATTGCATTATTGCTTCGCCTTCCATTTCTATTTACAGATAGATTATAACACATCGAGCTTATTTAGAGTAAATAGTCTTATCTCTAATATTAGATTTCGTGTATAATAGCAATTAGAGGAAAACCCATGGAAAATCAACGAACAAACCGACTTATCAAATATGTTTTTATTGCTCTTGAAGTTTTGTTATATCTTTTCTTTATGATCAATGATATTCAACATTATTCACAAGATTTCGTTACTGCCTCTTATAAATATGGCGCTTTATTGTTATGCTTTTTATTTGTCTTATTTGCTAATACCAAATGGGACAAACAACATATCTTAATTTCTATTGCTTTTCTCTTTACGGCTATCGCTGACTTCTTCTTACTATTTATGAATAGTTATGCCGATATCGGTATTGCCTGTTTCATTGTGGTCCAAGCTACTTATTTAGCCATCATCCACGAAAATACTGAAACGCGCATCAAAAAGAAATCTCTCTCATTACGAGTGATTGTGATGGTGGCGGCAGTTGCCTTGCTCTATTTTACCAATAATATTTCCTTATTAAATGTCTTCGCTGTTGTTTATTTCATCAATTTAGTCATCAATTGTTTAGATGCTTGGTTGTATAGTCGTAATTTAGGCTTTGCTATTGGCCTGAGTTTATTTGTATTATGTGATATTTGTGTGGCTCTTTTCTATTTAACTGATAACTCATTAGCCGCTTTAGGTATGTGGTTCTTTTATTTACCAAGTCAAGTCTTAATTTCAATCTCAAATACCACAAAGGCCCAATAAATAGGGCCTTTGTTTTACTTTTATTCTTGTTTAATATCAAGCAAATTAAATTCTTTTAAAAACAACCCACTACTTCAACTTTTTAATCATTTTAAGCTCTGCTGAATGTTCACCATTTAAGTTGATAAAAGCATTCGGTAAAGTACTAACAACTGCAAAGCCCATTTTCTTGTATAAGGCTTGGCCTCGTAAATTATATTCATGGGTATCTAGTTCTAGTTGTTCTAAGCCAAACTCTTGGCCTTTTTTAATCATCTCGGTAAAAAGAATGGTCCCAATCCCTTTATTCCAATATTCTTGGCTAAGGGCGATACCAATATAACCACGATGTTGAGTCTTAATTGTATTCTTCACTTGAAACTCGGCCGTGCCCGCAATACGCCCATCTACTTCCGCCACAAATGAACAAATTCGAGGGGACTCTAAATGGGATTTAATCCAGGCAATCTCACTTTCAAGAGTGTGTTTCATTTCACCAGGAACCGCACTCAAATAATCAGTTTCACTATTAATTTTTTCAAGATAGATAATTAACTCTGACGCATCACTTTCTTTTAAGTTGCGGACTTTAAGTGTTGCACCATCTTTTAATTTAAATGTTTTTTCTTCAATCAGCATTGCAACCACTCCTTTAATTTAGTTAATATTGCCAACAATTATAACACAACTTTTAAATAAAAAAGAATGATATTGCTATCATTCTTTGCTTTTTTTATATTCTTTGACAGCTTTTTCTATCATGGCACACTCAGTTTTATCACATTCTCGAACATAGGCGCAACCTTTACAAGGTTCTTTTCTTTTCTTCCAAATGGAAAAATACACGATTAAGCCGAGAATGACAAAGACTATTACTAAAATGATAATATCTACATAACTCATATCTATAACCTCATTATTAATAATCCAATTCCATAGACCAAACAGCCTAATACCCAAGCAAGAGCGGTTTGAAAGCCAACAGTTTGCAACATTCTTTTAGTTGATCCTAACTCTCTTCTGGTAGCTCCGATTGCTCCAAAACAAGGAGCACTAAATAAGTTGAAAACGCAAAAGGCATAAGCACTAGCAGGATTAAAGAAAGCGAAAGCAGGCGAGTTAAATAAAGCCACCACATCTCCACTATCTTCACTTAGTCCCGCAATGATATTCATACTTGACACAACTTGTTCTTTAGCCACTAGTCCTTGCAGCGCACTAACCGTAGCGGCCCACGATAACTCCCCTGTCATTGGATAAAAAATCCAAGAGAAGAGATTACCAATACTAGCTAACATAGAGCCTTCCACTCCCATTCCATATTCAAATTTGAAATTGAATGATAGTAAAAACCAAACAACTACCGAGCATAAAAGAATAATAGTACCCGCTCTTTTAATGAATGCACCAGTCTTTTCAGTCACATCTTTAACTACATAGTTAAGATTTGGGAATTTATATTCAGGTAATTCACTAATAAAAGCGGTTTGACCGTCTTTTTTAAAGATTTTGTTCAAGATTAAACTTGAAAGGATAATTACAACAATCGCAAACACATAAAGCGAAAAGGATACCATTCCAGCTGAATTTGGGAAAAATGCACCTGCAAATAAAGCAATAATAGGTAATTTAGCCGAACAAGGGATAAAAGGAGTAACCATAATGGTAATTCTTTTCTCTTGCTCACTTTCAATAGTTCTCGCCGCCATAATTCCCGGGACTGAACAACCAGATCCAACAATAAAAGGAATCAAGGATTTTCCACTTAAACCAAATCTAACAAAGATTTTATCCAGTAAAAAGGCAATCCGCGACATATAACCACTCGATTCAAGCAAGCAAATGCAGAGGAATAAAATGATTAATTGCGGAATGAAGTTTAAGACGGCTCCGACACCAGCGATAATTCCATCTACTACTAGTGAAACTGCCCATTCGGATGCTCCAATATTAGTTAACCAATTACCAACTATTTCGCCAAATTGGCCAATAGTAGAATCCATAAAATCAACAGTTGCAGTGCCAACTACCCCAACCGCCAAGAAATAAATTAAAGCCATGATAACGGCAAAAATTGGCAAAGCCGCCCATTTATTTAAAAATACTTTGTCTAACTTATCAGTAATGGTCTCTTTTACTGGTACTTTAATGACAGATTTTTCATAAACTTTAACAATATAATCATATCTTTGAGCAGCAAATAATTGCTCCATATCAAGTCCATAATATTTTTCTATTTCAGCGGCTAAAGACTTAGATGTTTCAGTTTGATATTGACTAAATAGTTTATCATTTTCCAAAACTTTGACAGCTACAAAGCGTGAATGAACTGTTCTCGAAGTAGGTAAAATTTGATTAATAGCCTCTTCAATGCGCTCGCTAAATATATGTTGATGACTATTGGTGATGTATTGATGCTTATCAATCAGTTCAATCATGTGTTTGACGCCTGTATTTTTTAAGGCCGAAATCTCAACAATAGTAGCACCTAACTCTTTAGATAATTGGTCAACATCTATTTTTAAACCTTTCTTTTCAAGTATATCAGACATGTTTAAAGCCACAATTACCGGACAATCAAGTTCTAATAATTGAGTAGTTAAATATAAACTTCTTTCAATTGAAGTTGCATCCACAATATTGATAATTAGATCGGGTTTTTCATCAAAAGCATACTTTCGCGAAATTTCTTCTTCAGATGTATAAGGGCTTAAAGAATAAATTCCAGGTAAATCAACTATCGTGTGCTTGGTACCCTTAAGATTACCTTCTTTGCGATCAATTGTTACGCCTGGCCAGTTGCCAACTTTTTGATTAGAACCGGTTAAAGCATTAAATAAAGTGGTTTTACCACTGTTTTGATTTCCTACTAAAGCTATATTCATATTATATTACCTCGATATCTATATTTTTCATATCAGCCAATCTAATACATAATTCATAGCCACGCAGTTCAATGTCTACCGGATCACCTAAAGGAGCAATCTTCTTGACGCCAACTTTTACTCCTGTTGTTATACCCATATCCAATAATCTTCGGCGTAAGGCTAAATTGTCATTATGCAATCCAGTCACTTTAGCAATTTGCCCCTTACGCAAATCTGATAAATGACCAGTCTCACCTTTTTGTAATAGTTTCCCTTTACTCATATTGTCCCCCTTCTAGTCAGCTTAAGCTAACCACTCGGTAAAAGAATTGTTAGCAGATGCTAACGGAATTATTCTAGTCCCCAAACTTTCCGATGTCAAGCAATATTGTAAGCAATTGCTAACAAAAATTAAAAGGGGTTGAATTATTTATGTTAAAACCCTATAATGAAGCCAAATGAGGTGAATAATAATGAACAGCAATGAATCGGCGGAAAACTATTTAGAAAGAATCTTAATGTTACAAAATGAAGGTAAATCTGTTAGGTCGGTTGATTTAGCAACTTCCTTTAATTATTCACGGGCCTCTATTTCACGAGCTATTACCAACTTAAAGGCCAATAAATACATTATCGTTTTACCAAATGGAATTATTCAATTCACCCAAAAAGGTTATAAACTTGCCTCAAAAATTTTAGATCGACACACCTCTTTGACGCAATATTTTATGCAGTTAGGGGTCAGCGAAACAATAGCCAAAGAGGATGCCTGTAAGATTGAACATGACTTATCACAGGAAACTTATGAAGCTATTATAAAAACATTAAATAAAGAGAGATAAATTCAAGTAATTTATCTCTTTTTTATTATAAATATAAGGCGGTAAACTTTTCTTTTAAGTAATCCACATAAACGTGGGGATCAAACTTTTCTTGACAGACCTTTTCAACTAAGGCCTCACCTTGAATCAAAGAAGAACAATCATGAATATGCTCTTTCAACCATTTGTTGATGGTCTTAAAATCACCTTTAGCTAATAGTTTTTCAACTGCGAGATCTTTTTTCATTGCTTTGATGAATTGAGCTCCAAAAGCACTACCTAAAGCATAAGTTGGAAAATATCCAAAAGACCCAGACCAGTGCACATCTTGGAAGCAACCTTCCGCTTTATTTTGTGGTGTAATACCAAAGAATTCATGCAGGTAATAATTGAAAGTTTTTTCAATATCTTTTTGTTCTATTTCATTATGAAAGAGTTTTTGTTCAACTCGATATCTTAGCAAGATATGTAAAGGATAAGTTAATTCATCTGCTTCACAGCGAATGAGTTGAGCACTGGCTTTATTGGCATAATAATAAACATCCTGTTCGCTAATATCAGCAAACTCAAGTGGGAAGATTTCTTGTAAAATTGGATATAAATAATGAACAAAGCCTTGCGATCTACCTAAATAGTTTTCATAAAATCTCGATTGCGATTCATGAGTCGCACAAGTTACATCATTAAAGATTGGCGTATTGTTATAGACAGGATTCATTTGAATTTGATATAAGGCATGACCAATTTCATGCATGATTGAATATAAATTAGAAAACAGCAATGATTCTTCATATCTAGTAGTTGTTCTAACATCATTACAGTTAGCATAGCTGGTAAAAGGATGCAGCGTTTCTCTAATGCAACCAACTTCATTGGTATAGCCCATTATTTCTGCTATTCTTTTGGTTAGTTTCTTTTGTTTATCGATATCAAACTTCAGCGAATCAAGTTTAGGATTATACTTTTGGGGTTTTGCTAAAACTGTTTTGACAAAAGGCACCAATTCTTTTTCAATAACTGTAAAAAATTCTTCATATTTGGCTTCTGTAAAGCCTCTTTCCATATCATCAAGTAAGACATCATAGCCTTTTAAGTTTCGATAGGATTGCCACCCAATATATTGCTTGTAGTAATTAATAAGCTCCGTTTGAGCCACAGCAAACTTGCTCCAATCTCCATCTTTTTTGGCTAGTTTCCATAAATAACCACATTCAGAACTATTATCAATGTGCCTATATAGTTCATCTTTTGGTATTCTTTCTAGTTTAGCCATCTCGCGATATTCAATTTCAACACTCTTGGCTGTAACTTGATCGATTTGCTCTTTAATCTTAAACAATTCCTTGATGTTATTTTTGTAATCGTCAGATAATTCAACATCCATCATCAATTTCTTAAAGTGGTTTTGCACTTCAATGGAATGTTCGACATCTTTTAATGGGCAGTCAGTTTCTTGATCAAATCCCATAATAAAACAAGCATAGCGATATTTTTCCAAATACTCTTGAGTGGTCTTATATTTTTTAACTAATTCATTCATTTTATTACCTCTATTTCTCTTTTAGGTCTTGCAGTTTAAAGGGTTTACCATGCCCTGGATAAATCATTTTAATACCTAAATCTTTAATCTTTTGCACACTATCCTCCATGGCTTGACGATCTTCATAGATTCTAGCAACCGTTGGTTTCAGCACATTAAAGAAAGCATCACCAGCGATTAAATTATCAGCAAAGACAATGCCAATTGAGCCCTTGGTATGCCCTGGTAATGCCACAATTTTAGCTTGAATACCATATTGCTCTAAACTATCGCCATCATGCAGAATAATATCAGGTACAAAAACATCATTTTTGATATTTTTGCTATTAGATCTGGCAGATTTAGCCAGCATTTTACCAAGAGTTGTATGTCCATATAACTGGCGAGAGGAAGGATTAGTGATTAGTTCTATATCTTCACTAGCCATGGCGGTTGGAATATGTAAATATTCAACAACTCTTAAGGCTGATCCAATGTGATCTAAATGCCCGTGAGTGAGAATCAAAAGTTGGGGTTTATGTCCTGCAATTGCCTCAAGAATTTGATTTCTTTCATTGCTATTACCAGCATCAATAAGAATAGAATTTTCTCCATCAATTAACAAATAAACATTAACTAGATTTAATTTGATTTGTTTAATTTCCATAACTATCCTCCTAACAATTATCACTCATTATATCACAAAAAAGGTATGCTAGTGCATACCTATTTACTCTCAATTAATTCACTTTTTTCAAGAAAGATGGCTCGTCCCATCTTTTGCAAACAATAATCTTAATCAGCCAAGATATCGACAGCAAAGAATTTGCTCTCTATAACTTGATAATATCGGCTACTTTATTTAGATATTCTTGCATTTTATTAAATGCCAAACATAATGGATAGCCATCAATAATAGCATGATAAGCATTAAAGCTAACCGCCATCATATACTTGTCATTGATTAACTCATATTTACACCAACCAATACGGGGAACCGAAATAGTTGGATCTTTGGTCATTGGATGAGTAGCGCTATCAAAACTACACCAAGGAACACAAGTAAAGTAGTATTGATCAAGTCTTGTATAATCGTTATAACTTTCTTCATTTATGCCATTTCCCTTGTTATGAATCGCTTGTTTGGTTAATTGATAAAACTTGTTGAAATCAGCGTCATATTCATTATCACAGTTTTCAAAGACACCTTGATGTGTCATAACAGTATAAGCTGGGTGAATCACATCATAGATGACTACCTGACCCTCTACTTCTCTAATTCTCATTTCTTCAATTCCATTTAAGGCAGTATTAAATAAATAAAGGATTGTTATAAAGAAAGATAAATCGTGTTGTTTAGTAAATTCCACTACCGAAGTTACATCCAATTTCTTACTAAAACAATAGCATGGAAAATCATATTGTTTGAACCACTCATAATGCTTCTTACCCTTCCATGTATTCAGATCAATTACTTTCATACTTATTCCTCCTTAATCATAATATTGAGTTTTTGTCCTATTTGTTCAAATCGTTAGATCCTGTTGGGTTTATTTAAAACAATTTAATATACTTATTTTATCATTTTATGTAATTGATATCTACTACGCAATTGGTTATATTGGCGATATTGTGGTTAAGAAAGTAACTGTTATGACAATATCTTTTTTGCTGAATATGAAGTATTTTTCGTTAATTAAATCATAATGATTATAGGTTATAGAAATTAATAACTTAATATAAGATATGCATTTAAAATAACTTCTAAGTTATAGAAAATTTGAGTTTAATTATTTAGCTGGATGAGAAAACAAATTATTACAAATGTATTGATAAGGAGGCTTATCATGAAGAAGCAAAACATTCTTTCAAAATTAATGATAATTGTCAAAACTAAACTATTACTATTCCCTATTATTTTTATGCTATTAACTGGAATTGTCGCATCAATTGGGGAACACCAATTTCTTTTTGATTTAATTTCCTTTTGTTTACCTATATAAAAAAATGCTTCCTATTCATTGTACCTTTTCGGTCCAAATTTTGGGAGCATACTCAATAAAAATGGGGCGGCAGATGGGGATCGAACCCACGCGTGCCTGAGTCACAGTCAGGTGCGTTAAACCGCTTCGCCACTACCGCCATTAAATATTTGCGTACGATTAAGTGCGCCATTATATTCTAACTAATTAAAGTGCTTTTGTAAAGTCAAATAACCCATTTGTAACCTAATTTCTATGATTATTGCGAAGATATTCCATTAAGGCTAACGATTCGCGACGATGTATAAGTTTTCCCACATTTTGAGTGTGAGGATTTTTTAAGAGTTGCATGAGTTCATCGACCTTGATCCATTTGATGCTTTCAAACTGTTCCAATTCAATTTTGGTATAGTGTTTAGTCGCCGCTTTTTCAACATGGGCCAGATAATAAGTTGCAATATTTCTTAAGTGCAAAATATTGAAGTCATAAATAATAACCCCTAAAGGTTCTACCTTGTTAACTTGCACACCTAATTCCTCGGCCATTTCGCGTTTAAAGGTCTGAATAGAACCTTCATCAATTTCGACTCCCCCGCCTGGTAGTTCATAATAATCTTTCGTTCCAAAGTCGTCTTGACCAACCACATGGATGATAGCAATCTCATCATTATCATTGAAGACTAAGCCACGTGAGCAAAATCTAACCTCATTAATCAAGCTTGTGGGATAGATATCATCTTTTAATTTACCTAATAATTTATATTTCATCTTTAATCAAACTCCAAAAATGCATCATACATCTTTTGATAGGCACCTTTTGTTTTCATTAATTCGTCATGACTACCCGCTTCAATAATTCCATCTTTACCTAGCACCACAATTTGGTCACAATTGCGTACTGTGGTTAATCTATGCGCAATAATCAAAGTGGTCTTACCTTGCGCTAATTGCTCAAAAGCTTTTTGAACTTGGCGCTCGGTCACATTATCCAAAGAGCTTGTCGCTTCATCAAGAATGATAATCTTGGGATTTTTTAAAAATAAACGTGCAATGGCAATTCTTTGCTTTTGGCCACCTGATAATCTAATTCCTCTTTCACCCGTCAAGGTCTCATACCCTTCTTCGAGTGACATAATGAAATCATGAATATTAGCTTTTTTAGCTGCCACTATTACTTGTTCATCACTAGCTTGCGGATCACCATATAGAATATTATCTTTAATCGTACCCCAGAAAATAAAAACATCTTGTTGGACATGACCAATGGCGCTTCTAAGTGAATATAAATCAAAATCTTTAACATTAATCCCATCGATTTTAATTGCTCCTTGCGAGACATCATAAAAGCGTGGAATAAGTTTGGAAATGGTAGATTTACCAACCCCGGTTTCACCCACCAAAGCCACACTTTGCCCAGCCGGGATAGTAAGATTGAAATTAGACAAAACATTTTCTTCATTGTTATGATATTCAAAGTTGACGTTTTCAAAGACAATATTACCGACAAAATCATGATCAATTATTGGATGGTCATTATCTTTGATTTTAGAATCTGTTTGCATCACTTCATAAAACTTTTCAAAACCGGTCCAACCGCTTTGAATCTGTTCCATTGAATTGGCCAACATGCGAATCGGTGTAATCAAAAAATTGATATATAAGAAAAAGGTAATCAAATCTACATAGTCAATAGTGCCATTAAAAACGAAAATGCCACCAAAGACCAGCAAGAATAAGTTAGCTAAGTTAGTAAAGAAAGTAATGCCACTACCATATATTCCTAATTCTTTAAAGACTTTAGATCTAGCATTTTTGTATTGATTATTCACTTCAGCAAATTTTTCCAATTCAAAATCTTCATTACTATAAGCTTGGGTTAAGTGAATTCCACTTAAGGAATTTTCCATCTTGGCTATCAGTTCACCTTGTTGCGTTCTTACTCCGCGAAAAGCAGTTAATCTCTTCTTTTTTCTAGACAAAGCAAAGATAGTTAATAAAGCAATGGCTGCAAAAATAATTAAAGTTAAGGGCCAACTAATCGTGACTAAGATTACAAAACTGCCAACAATCATGGACACAGAAGTCAGAATGTCTTCTGGCGCATGGTGGGCCATTTCACTTAAATCTGCCATATGCGAAGTAAGGTTAGCTAACAACTCACCCGTTTTTTTATTATCATAAAACTGATAATCAAGAGTTTCAAATTTTTTAAATAAATCCCCTCTAATTGAGGTTTCTATCTTAATACCTAAAACGTGACCATAGTAACCCATAAAATAAGAAAGTAGGAAACGCAGAGCAAACATTGCTAGTAATGCCACTCCAAAAATAATTAGTAATTGCATATTTTTATCGGGTATTACTTCATTTAAGATGTATTTAGTTGCGAGTGGAAAAACCAAATCCATGGCGGCCACTAAAAGGGCACAAATTAAGTCAAAAATAAAAAGGCCGATATGTTGTTTATAATATGACATAAACTTTTTAAACATTAAACCGCCTTCTTTCATATTCGTTCATTTTACAACAATGAAATCTAAAAGTAAACATTAAGCCCTCTATGGGTCATAAAGAATAATAGCCAAAAACAAAACTGCTCACGGCAAGCATTAAAAAAACCCACCGAAGTGGGCTGGAAGGATGATTAACTATTTTGATTTCCACAAGCCATGCAAATTGCAGTACTCGTAGGCGGCAACGACTTCATCACCATCAACAAGAGCAAATTGCACTTCTGGTTTAGCACCAACTGGAATTTCTTTCCTTTGTTCGCCAAACTTAGTTTGTAAAGCAATCCATTCAATGTGATGTTGTTCGGTGGCTGGGTGTTCAGTAGAACCAACCTTAACCGTTACAATGTTACCTTTGACTTCGACTACGGGAACGTGTTTTTCAAGGGCTCCATCAGTTGTATTAGCAACTAACTCTTGCATTTCCTCTCCACAGCAAATGACTTTAACGCCACTACTTTTGACATAAGCAATAATATTGCCACAATGACGACATCTATAAAATTTCATATTATTCCTCCTAATTTCTGCTTAATTTAATTATACTTGATAAATCATGTCTCACTCAAACAATATGCTTGATAATTAATATTCGTTATCGATGTAATTAATGGCTTCAATTGCTGCAATCGTGCCATCACTAACCGCTGTGGTTAATTGCCGTACTCTTTTAGAGCGAACATCGCCGGCCACAAAGATGCCAGGGATAGTTGAGCGGCATTCATTAGCATCAACATAGTTGAAATCATTAAGTTTTAAAAGACCTTTGACTAACTCAGTATTAGGTACTAGGCCAATCGAGACAAACATCCCATCCAAATCAAGTTGTTTAATTCCCTTGCTTGCCACATTTATTTTAAGACCTTTTAATTCATCTTCACCGAGAATCTCACAAACAGTAGAATTAGTAATTATTTCGACATTTTTGCGATTAGCTAATTTATCAAGGAGATTTGGCTCGGCTGTTAATTTAGGTAAATTTTGCACAATAATGACTTTTTGGCAAATATCACATAAAGTTAAGGCCGTAATGATAGCGGTATTGCCTCCGCCAATAACTCCGACGACCTTATCTTTATAGAAAGGTCCATCACAAGTCACACAGAAACTAATACCATTTCCAACAAAGTCTTCTTCTTTGGGTAACCCAATGCGGCGATGCTTGGCTCCTGCAGCAAAGATAATAGCTTTAGCTTCATATGAGTTCAGATCGGTAATAATCTTTTTCACCTTGCCATCAACAATATGGATAACTTCTTCGAGTTCGATTATTCCACCTAAATTAATAACTTGATCCATAATATTTTGAACCAATTCATTACCAGAAATATGTTGGTAACCCGGAAAATTTTCCACCATTGGAGATGATGTAATTTGGCCACCTAGCGTTTCCTTTTCTAAAACCAAGACTGTTTTATTACTTCTTAAAGCATAGATGGCGGCTGTTAAGCCAGCCGGGCCACTGCCAACAATAATAACATCATAGAGCATAGACTTAGGCCAGTCCCTCTTCATGAATATATCTTTTGATATTCGAAACATTCACGATTTTCTCCGGTTGATGGTCTTTGATAACTAACAAGGTCGGCGCTTGTTTGACCCCAAAGAGTTTGACAAGATCAACTTCCTCATTAGCATTAACTACTCTTACTGCTTGTTTGGTCTTCTCGAGTAATTGTTTTGCCATGATGCAGTTAGGGCAAGTCGGAGTGGTAAATAAGTAAAGTCCGTCTTTATAAACTGGTAGATGCTCTGGCGCGACAACAGCGACACTGTTAGCTTTATGTGAGAGAACCGAATGATCAACATCATAGGCTTTTCTTTGTTTAAATTCTTGAGTCTTACCCGCATTCCAGTTCTTAACTGGGCGATAATAACCAGTAATTCTACTATAGACTTCGGTTTCTTTACCACAAGTTGGACAAGTGGCATGTTCACCATTGATATAGCCGTGCTCTTCACAAACCGAATAAGTTGGCGATAAAGTGTAATATGGTAGTTTATAGTTTTCTGCTATCTTTTTCACCAATTTAGCGGCTGCTTTCCAGTCAGTTAATCTTTCGCCTAAGAAAGCATGAAAGACAGTTCCCGAGGTATAAAGCACTTGAAGCTCATCTTGAATATCAAGAGCATCGAAAATATCGGCGGTGTAATCAACAGGCAAGTGCGAACTATTAGTATAGTAAGGCGTGCCATTTTTTTCAGCAGCCGTAATAATATCTGGATATTGTTCGACATCGCGTTTAGCTAAACGATAGGTTGTTGATTCAGCTGGTGTGGCTTCTAAGTTATATAGATCACCATATTCTTCTTGATAATCAGACAATTTATTACGCATAAAATTCAGGACTTCTTTGGTGAATTCTTGAGTTTCTTTATGAGTTAAGTCTTTCCTTAACCATTTGGCATTAAGACCCACTTCATTCATACCAATTATGCCAATGGTTGAGAAGTGATTATCAAAATTACCAAGGTAGCGCTTAGTATATGGATATAAGCCCTCTTTCAAGAGTTTAGTAATGATATTTCTTTTGACTTTAATGGATCTAGCAGCGATATTCATAACCTTTTTGAGACGATTATAAAAATCTTGTGGATCTTTAGCAAGGTAAGCTATTCTTGGCATATTGATGGTTACTACCCCAACTGAGCCAGTCGATTCACCGCTACCAAAGAACCCGCCAGATTTTCTTCTAAGTTCTCTTAAATCCAGTCTTAAACGGCAGCACATGGATCTAACATCGCTTGGTTCCATATCCGAATTGATATAATTGGAAAAATAAGGAGTGCCATATTTAGCGGTCATTTCAAACAATAACTTATTGTTTTCGGTTTCTGACCAATCAAAATCTTTGGTAATTGAATAAGTTGGAATTGGATATTGGAAGCCACGGCCATTTGCATCGCCTTCAATCATGATTTCGATGAAAGCTTTGTTAATCATATCCATTTCTTTTTTACAATCTTTGTACTTGAAAGGCATTTCTTCCCCACCAACAATGGCGTTTAATTCCGCTAAATCATTAGGTACTACCCAGTCGAAGGTGGCATTGGTAAATGGGGCTTGTGTCCCCCATCTGGAAGGGGTATTAACGCCATAGATAAATGATTGTAAACATTGTTTAACTTCTTTATATGGCAGATTATCAACTTTAATAAACGGGGCTAAATAAGTATCAACACTAGAGAAAGCTTGTGCTCCGGCCCATTCATTTTGCATAATTCCTAAAAAGTTGACCATTTGGTTACTTAAAGTGGCCAAGTGTTTCGCTGGTGAAGAAGTTATTTTACCAGAAATACCACCCAAGCCCTCTTGAATAAGTTGTTTTAAAGACCAACCGGCACAATAGCCAGTCAGCATCGATAAATCATGAATATGAATATCGCCATTTTTGTGAGCGCGGGCTATTTCATCATCATAGATTTCACTTAACCAGTAATTGGCCGTTACAGCCCCTGAGTTAGATAAAATTAAGCCGCCCACTGAATAAGTTACAGTTGAGTTTTCTTTAACACGCCAGTCAGTGACGTTCACATAACTATTAACAACATCCTTATAGTCGAGGATTGTTGTTTTGATATTTCGCATTTTTTCATGAAGTTTACGATATAAAATATAGGCTTTGGCCACATCCGCGTAGTCGCCTTTAATCAAAACATTTTCGACACTATCTTGAATGTCTTCCACGCTAATAATCCCGTCTTTGAGTTTTGGTTCAAAGTCGGCTGTTACCCGAATGGCAAGAAAATCAATGACATCGTCATTATATTGCCTTTCAACAGATTCAAAAGCTTTAATAATGGCATTCTTGATTTTGGTAAGATCAAAACTAACAACTTTTCCTTCTCTTTTTCTGACTGTATACATGTGTAAACCCTCCCTAATGGTTCTTTTATTTAACGAATAACTAAGTTTTGATACTTTTGGCCCAGTGTATCTTTCAATAAATTTAGTTTTTCGTCACTAAACGAATGTAAATTGTGATTTAATACATTCTCACTGTTTTGAAAGTTTTGAATGTAATATTTGGATGTGCTTCCAATCATCTTTAGTATTGTTTCAATATCTTGTAGAGTATGGAATTCATCCACCACAGTGGTGCGAAATTCATGGTCGATTCCACTTTTTTGAATTAATACTATGCATTGCATAATATCACCTATAAAAATATGACTAATACCGCATGTTAATTCATATTTATCGGGCGAATTCTTGATGTCCATGGCAATATAATCAACCAATTTTTCATCAATAATTCTTTTCAATAACACGGGATTAGTACCGTTAGTATCAAGTTTAATCTTGAGACCCAGAGTTTTTATTTTTCTGAGCAAATCTACTATGTCGTTATGGATTAGTGGTTCTCCGCCACTAATAACGACACCTTCAAGGATTCCTTTACGCTTGTCAAGGTATTGCAGTATTTCCTGCTGTTCCACACTACTTAACCCGGTATTTTGAATCAATTCTGAGTTATGACAATATGGGCAGGCAAAGTTGCAACCTTGCGTAAATAGAATACAAGCTAAGTGACCCGGATAGTCAAGCAATGTCAATTTTTGATAACCATTAATCTTTAACATAATCATCAAACTCCCCTGTTGATTAACCGTGAATGTCCAAATAATACCGAAGTTTATCTGACTAGTCAACTATAATGCTTAAGGCTTTTTTAAGAGTTCTAAAAAAGGCCCAAGTTTGCAGAAATCTTCATATTTAGCAAGATTTCTTCGTTGAGTAATACTAGTCGCTTATGGTTCTAATATCATTCGTATCTACATTATACAACAAAGAATTTTATAATTAAATATAAAAGCGTTTACAATTTAAAAACCTATGATTCTAGCGTAGTTTTTCACTCACTTTTTTTCAATTCATTTTTATTTTGCTCTTTAATAGACAAAAAAGAAGCAAAAATTATTCAATTAAAACCTTTTGATATGCCAACCGCAAACTATCCGAGTTAGAAAAGTCGCAATCAAGCGAAATCACGCCACATTTTATAAAGCCATGTTTAGCTAAAAACTTTTGCATCGAAACATTAGCTTGATAAGTATCTATTCTTAAGTTTCTTATTTTTTGCTTGATTAAACTTTGTTCAATTTGGTAAAGCATGAAGTCGGCCACTCCCTTTCCATGATACTTTACCACTATTTTATGAATGGTAGCATAGAGCTCATCATTTAACCATTGACCTTTAATCTGGCGATAGGTTGGTTCAAGACCCATTACCAATTTATAACATCCAATTATTTCAGCATTGTTTAAAACCACATAAAAAGTGTTGGAGGCAATAAGTTCTTTGATTTCAGCTTCACTCAAAGTCTCTTTTTGTTGCCATTGCACAACATTTCCTTCAGCTTGCATATATGAAATAGCACTTTTAAAGATTTGTTTAATCTCCGCAAAATCAAAGTGCTGCGCCAGTCTAATTTCCATTTTTACTTGATGGCCTTATATCTAAGTCTAATGTAAGAATCTGCTAAAACTTTACATTCTAATAATTGTAAAGGTTGCAATTGATTCAGTTGTGAAACTTTAGTAATCGAAGGTCCATCTATCAAAGTAGTAGTATCTTTACCACCCACTAATAAAGGGGCAATGATAATATCAACATAATCAATTAATTTGTGTCTTAGCAACTCACAATTGAGGGTTCCACCCGATTGCAGTGTAATTCTTTCCACGCCATATTTTTGCTTCAACTCGACTAAAGCCGCTTTTAAATCCAACTGTTCTTGTTTGATAATGGTGATATTAGGGGCGCTGGTAGAATAGGCTGGATGATTAAAGTTAGTCGTGATGACATAAAGATGGTTAACCCACTTACAAAGATAGTTGACCCCGGCTAAAGTAAGATGGGGCTTATTATCAATTAGCACAAAACTAATAGACATTTTATAGGGAGAATCTTGTCTTTCATTAATTCCAATCTTGGCCATAACTCGGCCGGTATTTAAGGAAAAAGAGTCAGTAGTTTCCTCAATTTCATAGTATTGATGTAGGCCTTCTTTAACTCCATCTATTGTACACCAATCGCGATCCACATCTAAATCATCGGTAGAACCACTGTTGATTTTACCGTCTAGAGATTCAATTAAAAACAGCGTGGTAATCGGTCTATCCATCATTTATTTCCCCCAGTCACTCCGATATAAAGCGTATAGTTCATCATCGTAAACGATATCATTATAGCCTTTTACGGCATACTTAAGTGTGCCTTCGTGGTGAAAGCCCAAACTTTTCAACAAAGCATTAGAAGCAATATTTTTAGTAAATGCTCGGGCCGAAATGACATTTTTTTGTTCTTCAAATAGGTGTTGAATAACGGCTTGTAAAGCCTCTTTCATATAACCTTTTTTAGTATAATCTTTGGCTAGATAGTAAGTCAGATTTATCGCTGCTACACAATAGCGCAGATTATCTTCTTCAAGGGTAATTGCCCCTATGAGTTGATGTGATTCTTTCAGTTCTATAAAAAGAGTATTATCTTTAGATTTTTTGATCTCTTCAAGCATTTCTGGCTTTGAGAATTTATGCATACAGTTGTATTGCAAAACGAATTCTTGATTATGAATCTGTAATGCTTCTTTAACATCACTGACAACTGGTTGTCTTAAGATCAATCTTTTGGTTTCAATAACCATTCATGTCACCCCTTTTAAAAAAACATACAAATATTTTAACATAGATGAAATCAAAACAAAAGACTCCTTATTAAAGGCAAAAGGAGTAAATAATTGTTTTTATTAGCTTATCTACTGCTTATAATTTCAAGATTAGTGCTGTCAGACTTTGATCTGTTAAAAGATCAATTATCTCTTGATAAGTTGTGAGTTTAATCTCTTGGCTGACTTTATATAATCCATTCATTAAGTCATCAAACTCATTTTTAGATTTTTGGTAGGCAGATTGCTGATACCCAGCTAAATTCTCTTGCAATAAAGCTATCATTGCTCTTCTTAAATAAGCGAGGATGGAAGGTTGTAGCCAATAATGAAAGACCAGGTCATCTCTCTTTTCGATTTGTTTCATTTTAATATAATGATATACTCCCTCTTCTGGACCATGCCAAATATCAATGTAGATATAGTCATATTGAGTCATTTGAGTTTTATTTGTGAGCACTTCATAAGCATCGGCCTGGATGATCTTAATTTTATCTTTATGTTTGAATTGAGGAAGAATAAATTTTTGGAATAGATTAATGACATTTTCATCTTTTTCTACAATAGTGACTGATTCAACATCGGGTTTCAAACTAACCATATATGGATAATAGCCGAGGCCCAAACCAAAAGTAATAACCCGCCCCTTGGCTTCATCAACATAGCTTTGAGCAGTCTTTATTTCATTAGGTGTAACAGCCATCCATATTTCATCATTTTGAATAGCCACTGGATAAGTATATTCTTGATCAAAATAGGCTAAAGATAATTCTTCTTGGTAGTCTGGACCATAAGACAAATCATCATCAATGAAGACTTCATAAGGTGGATAACCAATGCGAGTCAAACTCCAACCATTTTCGTCGATGGTGGGGATTTGAATATCTTTGAAATAGGGATTATCACTATATTGAGCGTAATCTAATTGATGAAGCTTGGTTAATGCTTTTGTTAAAACATCTTTTTCTTTCACAGTAAACTCTGTTGCAATTCGCTCTACATGATAGCGAATCACAGCTGCATCTTGGCTTAAACCTTGCTTGGTGTAATTTGCAATATCTTGGAGGCTAATCGTTTCATAATAATTATTTACATATACCATCACTACATTTGATAAAAAAATATTTTGTTCATTCTGATCGATTTGTTTGCGTAAATGTTTTAAATCTTCTTTGTTGAGATTAACTTGCATCATCATTCCTTCTTTCTTTCTTGGCGATTCTTTAATCTATTGTTATTATCAATAATCATCTTCAAGTACTGACATCCTTATAGTTTACGACACAGTCGGCAATTTTATTTTCTCTATCATTAATTTTCTTCTATCATATTGAATATATATTCTCATTATTTGAAGTCTAACGCAATAGTATTACTATCTCTTTGATTAATCTTCCTCTTCCAATTCATTTTTTAACCATTAATCGGCCAATAAAATAAAAAACTGCCAATATATAATTCTCAGCATTAATATTCAATAATGGCGGGGGTGAAGAAAATCAAAAATGGACTTTTTCAGATCTTTTTGGACTAATAACTATTATATCCATATGTACCCCTTTCGAGTTAATTTAATTCTAGCACAAGTAAAGCGATTATTTTTAACTCTGCCAATGGGTTTTTGGGGATTTTTACTCAAAAAACGATATTATTATGGTGAGGTGATATATTTATGACCGTTTTTGCATTGAAAAATTAAGAGAAAACTCTCAATTAACACACGAACAAGGAAAAGAGAAGGGAAAATAAACTATGAACAAGGAAAAAACCAATATAACACACGAAGAAAGAATAGATGAGGCTTTCGATAAATTCAAAACGATACAAAATAATTCAAATGGAAAAGGCAAATTCAGAAGTTTATCTCGATTCCTTTTACTTCAAGCAAACCAATTTTCTTTTGAGCAAAATAACACTGAAAAGAAAAAATACAGAATCTATAAAAGAGGTCAATTAGTAAGAGTCAATTTCGGTCTCAATTTTGGAAGCGAATTGTCAATGATTCATTACGCTATTGTTCTTAACAAAACAGACAACAAACGGAACGCCACTCTCACTGTGGTTCCTTTATCATCAAAGCACAAACCACACTATCTTACATTAAAACACTTCATCTCTCTCGATTTA
Source organism: uncultured Eubacteriales bacterium (assembly GCA_964367975.1). Taxonomy (GTDB): domain Bacteria; phylum Bacillota_I; class Bacilli_A; order RFN20; family UBA1709; genus CAYIYS01. The sequence continues at coordinate 6,230 of CAYIYS010000006.1, read as the reverse complement.
ACGAATAGATTACTCACAAAATGTAAAGATCTCAATTTTGGCGAAAGAACAGAATTTGCACAAGCAAAAGCTGCAACAACCAAAAGAAAAATTAATATTGTTTCAGCCACGAATGATTTAGTTGAAAAGGGAGAAAATGACAAATTAATTGCCGAAATAAAAAAAGAATAAACTGAATTAATAAGCGAGTGCAAAAGTATACAAAAAGATTACGAAAGAATATCGCCCTTATTTGACGCATACGAAAATCTGGCGGGGATTAGTTATGTATTGATCGAAAATATAACTACTATAAGCAAAGATAGAATTCTTGTTTTCAACAAATACGATCCAATCATTGGAGTAAAAGTTAATAAAGAAGCTATGATTGATATTGACAAAGCTCTAGTAGAAAAATTCACTTTCGAAAACGTTGACAAAACAACCCGAATCGAGTAGTATGAAATTGAACAGAGGCTTAGGCCCATATTCAATTAGACACAGAGGCTCCATTGAGCCTAAGGGATTGGTCAATAGACTAATCCCCTTTTTTATTAAAATGAGGTTATCGTAAGGATAGCCTCCAATGGCCTATTGCCAAAATTCTAGAAAACGCGTAATTGACAAAATATCCCCAACCGACATCAGAGTCTGGAAAGCTAAGAATAACCAATCGTTCAAGCCATAAAAGTGATAGATGACTTATAAATTCGCACAATTTCTTGTATCATAAAAGGTTTAAACAAAAAACTCCCATAAAATAAGGAGTTCCCGTTGTTCTATTCAATAATGGCAGGGGTGAAAGGAATCGAACCCTCGTCAAAGGTTTTGGAGACCTCTGTTCTACCATTGAACCACACCCCTAATAATCGAAAAGCAAGTGTATTGTATCATTTTAATTCTTGCTTTTCAATAGTAACAGCTTAGCTTCCTTTCATTGTTTCAAGATAATCTTGTTCTAACTTTGAAAGTTCAATCTTCTTATCGGTTATCTGCTCATCTAATTCATTCATTTTTCTTGAATCAGTATAATACTCTTCTTCAAACATCAACTCTTTTATGCTTTCAATTTCAGCCTCGAGTTGCGAGATTTTTCCTTCTATCTTTTCCGGTGATAAGCGCGAAGCCTTTTTAACAGTTTTAACTTTTTCTTCTTTAGAAGTATTTACGTTTTCTGCGATTTTATCTTCAACAGTCACTTCAATACCCTTTAAGTGTTGTTTATATTGATTATAGTTGCCATTGAATACTTTCACTTGGCGATTATCAACTGCAATAATAGATGTCGCTAATTCATCGATAAAGTATCTATCATGCGAAACAAAGATAATGGTTCCTACATATTCACTTAAAGCACTCTCCAGTACTTTACGAGTATCCATATCCAAATGGTTAGTCGGTTCATCTAATAACAAAATATCATATTTTTTCATGATTAGTTTAGCAAAAGATAATCGAACTTTTTCGCCACCCGACAAATCATCAACTCTTTTTTCAACATCATCACCAGTAAATAGAAAAGCTCCAAGTTTATGGCGTACATCATAATTTGATAAGAGCGGATAGTCATCATGAAAGTAATCAAAAACTGATTTGGAAGAGGAAATTTGAATTTGATTTTGGTCTATATAACCCTTCCTAAGTTCCCGATGCTTTTGATACTTACCCGCTAGCATTGGTAACATTTCAGCCAGCGTTTTTAGCAAAGTGGTTTTACCCGAACCGTTCGGGCCAATAATACCAATCTTATCGCCAAAGAAAACCGCTAAATCTAAAGCATTATCAGTTAGTGGCTCTTGGTAACCAAACCGCAAGTTACTAAGTGTCATTTGCCGAACTCTTCGCTCATCAACTGTCTTTAAATTTAAATGAATGGCTTTGGTTCTGTTTTTGGGAGCATCAATCTTATTTTCTAAGACTCGAGCCAATTTCTTTTCCCGATCTCTGGCCAAACTGACTTTGGTCGGCTTGGGTTTAAACTTTTTAATCAACATCTCGAGATGTTCAATCTCTTTTTGTTGCAAATTAAAAGCCGTCATTTGTTGTTCATATCTAACCACTTTTTCATTGAGATAGAATGAATAATTGCCGGAATAAAAATCCGAGGTATGGTTAGCAATTTCCACCACACCATTACAGACATTATCAATAAAATATCTATCATGAGAGACAATTAAGACACTGCCCTCATAATTCTTTAAATAATCTTCTAACCACTCAATAGTGGTGACATCTAGATGGTTGGTTGGTTCATCTAAAATTAAGATATCAGGTTTAGAAAGTAATAATTTAGTAAAAGCTATTTTATTTCTTTCTCCACCACTAAAAGAGGAAATCTTTCGCTCATAATCATTCTTGCTAAAGCCAAACTTAGAAACCATGGTTGAGATTAAATACTCATAATCATACCCATGCATACTCATAAAGGCGTTTTCTAAAACACCATAACGTTTTAGTAAGATTTCATTAGTGGGGTCTTTCGCTAACTCCTTAGTTACTTTTTTTAACTCTTCGCCCTTAGCAATTACTTCAGCAAAAGAAATGAGCATTTCTTCATGCAAAGTGTTATCAAATGAGTGAATCATCACTTGTGATAAATAGCCAACACTTGTGTTATGTGAGATGTTGACATTACCACCATCGGCATCCAATTGCTTGAGAATAATCTTGAGGATAGTGGTTTTACCGGTCCCATTATTACCAATAATTGCGAGCTTATCGCCTTTATTAATAGCGAAATTGACATTATCAAAAAGGACTTCACCCGCGAAGTCTTTTCTTAATTTATTCACTTCTAATAATGCCATATTTTACCATCCTTATAAAAAACCAACCTTTTAAGGTCGGTTTTATATTGCTACTTTACTTTGATTTAATTGCTGCAACAACATCTTTAACAGTTTGAAAGCTATTTAATTCTTCATTAGTAAATTGAATGCCAAACTTTTCTTCTGCTTGCATAATAATTTCAACCAAATCTAATGAATCAATTCCTAACCCTCTTAAATCTGTCTCTTCTTTAATTTCTTTGTTTCCGACTTTTTGTTTCAATAGTTCAATAAATTCCTTTTGGTAATCCATAAAACTTCACCTCACACGAATTGATTATAGCAAAGAATTGTTTATTAAGCAAAGAATAATTTTAGAACTATCAAGGCTGTGTAGGGTTCGAATCAAAGTTCCCCGCATCTTGCTCCTAAGTGGGCGGTGGAGTAATTGCATTACTAATTTCTGTACTTACTTGAGTGGCAATCTGGCTCCAAGCTCCAGTAAAAGTTTCCTTTACCGGCCCAGCTAAAACACCAAATATGCCTAAAACTAAAATAATCCCTAGGATTTGCGCTTTAAATTCTCCCATAATTTCACCTCCTTATTTGATGTAAACTCTTTGGGTTATAACAAAACCACTAGTATTTTTTTGAAGAATTGCCAAAACAGGTCGGTAGGGGATCTCCACATGATAGTCAAGATTTGAACCACTACTAACATGACAGGTATCAGCACAGATAATGTTGCTCTTAAGCGTTTGTTCGACATAAATTTGAATTTCATCATCCACCTCTCCTTTCTCTTCAATATAAGCGTTAACATAGTTAATAACGCTATAAGCTTTCGATAAGGCTAATTGATAGCCGATAATGTCGCCACAGAAAATGACAAATTCTAACAAAAACAACATGCACAACAATAAACTCACTTTATTTGACACCTTAAACACCTGCCATAATAGTTGCCAATACCCCTAATGAAAAGAAGACACTCACAATCGAGATTCCGATCAAAGGAGTTGATAAATATAAATTTAAGTCACTACTCTCTTTTTTAATATATTCATTTATTGTGATGTTTTTTAGACGATCTAGTAAAGGTATCATCGCCACGATTCTATCTTCTCCCACGCCATTAACAGAAAATTGATAGATCATGGTAATTATTTGTGAGATTGTTTCATTATTAAACTTATTAGCAAAATGCAAAAAAGGATTGATGGATTTATCAATATCTATCTCATGCAATAAATCTGATGCATCCATTTGCAGTTTCCCATCAACACTTTCACTAGTTGATTTAAGGGCTTGATAAACGTTTTCGCCACAGGTCAAAAAAGCATTGAAATAAGCCAAAAAAGAAATGAATTGAAATTGGATTTTGGTATTATCTTCTTTCTTTTTAATTGGAAATTTTTGCTTGATTTTTTCTAATATCATTATAATTCCCCCTCAAAACTGACACCCTTTAAGCCCAAAAAGGCTTTGGCCCCACTTAGTAAGAAAAGCAATAAAGCTAACACAACGGCGATTAATAAATTGCCTTGCACCATCTCTAAATAATAAGACTCAAGTCCGACTCTTAAATAAAACAAGGAGATAAAGGCAAAAAACCACATCGTAAATAGTTCCACTATTTTTCTTTTCTTGATTCGATATAGTTCTTCCGCACTACTTTTTTTAAAAGCAATTTCCTCTAAAATGGAGTTAGAAATATGCAGAATATCACCACCTGATTTTTCATAAATCAACAAGAGTTTTGCAAAAACATCAAATGATTTATTTCTAAATAGTGGGCTTAAAGCTTCCAAAAATTCTTGCATATCATCGCCATATTGTTGAAAAACTTGCTTAACTCCACTTTTAAAATAAGGCTCACATTGCTGAATTGATTCAAAAGCCGAAGGAGTTGATGAAAGTTGCATGGTTATTGAGGTAGTAAATGTATGCAATTCATCGAGGCGATTTAAATAATCTTTAACTTTCAGTAGGTAGTTTATGACAATCTTGTAACCAATTAGAAAACAGATAATACCGAGTACAATACTAAAAATAATGTTGTCTAATAAATAAAAAGCAAAAACTATAAAGCCGGCAGAAAAAGCAATTACATAGCCTAAGCCTTTGAGATTAATACTTTCCTTCATACCATCTCTCCTTTACTTTTAACAGTTTGGCAGTCGTTTCATCTAAGCCATCAAAAAATTGATTTCCCTCATCATCATTAGCATAAATTAAATATAAAACTTTCTGATTATTAACAATATTAGCAACCGCAATCTCGCTGATATAACGGTTAATCAGACCCTTTGGCGAATAACTCTTACGCAGATGAATATAGATATGAATATGCGAATAGATTTCAGTTGCTAAATGTTCAAGATTTAGATGACTGGCTTCGGTTAGTAGCATCAACATCCGACCCGGTGTGTCTAGCGCACTTTGAGCATGAATCGTTGTAATAATTGAAATCCCTGAACTGACTGTTTGCAATAAATCAACCATTTCATTGCCTCTGACTTCCGAAATCATCAACCAATCGGGATTATTTCTTAAGCCCGCCTTGATTAATTTTTGAAGATTTTCGCGATATGATAAAGGCACACTTTTAGCTATCCAAATATTGATATCTAAATCGGAGATTAACTCTTTGATATGCGTTTCATAAGTATCTTCAATCATGACAATTCGATGATATTTTGGAATTAAAGATATCAAATACTTTTGCAGTTCACTTTTACCTGCGCCTGTCACCCCACTAATCATAATTGAATGGTTATCCTTAATAATCTTGGCTAATAAATGATGCACCTTAATATTACAGAGTTGAGGATCATCTTTTTTTATCCGAAAAGAAGGATAAATTAATCTAATAATGAAAGTAATGGCCCCTTCATTATTACAACTAGCTACACTTGAATGAATAGCATTGATACGATAATTATCAAAAGAGACATCGAGAATTGGTGTGGTGTTATTGAAATTCTTGCCAGTTAAATCAGCAATATGACGAACAAAATCATAAGCCGAATCACTATCAAACTCTAACTCTAATTTTGCACGCGGTTGATTGATGTAATTGATATAGACCTCGCTCCCATTAAAAGATATTTCTGAGACATTTTCGTTAAAGTACTGACCAAAGATCGATTCTTCTAGAAACGTTCCAGCTAATGACTTCATAAATTAAAACTCACTTGATAATTAAATTCTTTCGCTAATTTGATGATACCGCTTTGACTGGCAATCTTTAATTGGACACTATCGCACTGATTAATTTCACAGAACGAACCATCGTGATTATAGTAATAGTAAGATAATGTTAATGGTATATTCGCCTTAGATGATTGTAAAAATTCAACCACCTTTTTTTCAAAGTTTTCTTGATTGATACCTACAAATACCATCTCCATGACCTCGCTTGTTGAAATAGAGGAATAAAGAATGGAATGGTTCAAGGACTGGGCTATATTATTAAAAGAA
>CAYIYS010000005.1:0-30235 GCA_964367975.1 uncultured Eubacteriales bacterium | reverse complement strand
AAGTTATTCTATTTTGTCCCAAATAATCTATCGCCAGCATCACCTAATCCGGGAACAATATAACTGTCTTCATTAAGCCTTTCGTCCTTGGCAGCTAAGTAGATATCCACTTCGGGGTGATCATGTTGAACTCGATCAATTCCGGCTTGGACTCCCACTAAGCAAATCAGTTTGATATTCTTGGCTCCTCTCGCTTTTATTTGCGCAATTGCTGCACTGGCACTGCCACCGGTCGCTAACATTGGATCAAGTACAAAAACAGTGGCTTCCTTTATTTCGGGTGGAAACTTTGCATAATATTCGCAAGGGTTTTTAGTTACCTCATCGCGATACATCCCAATATGACCAATTTTCGCAATTGGAATCATAGAATGAATTCCATCTACCATGCCTAATCCCGCTCGCAAGATGGGAATAAGAACGATTGGTCGCGTTAATTGTTGGCCAACACTTCGACAAATTGGAGTTTCAATCTCGACTCGTTCAGTCTCTAAATCACGCGTAATCTCATAGGCCATTAAACCGGCAATTTCATCTAGATTTTCTCGAAAATCTTTCGAGCCTGTTTCTTTTCTTCTCATCACAGTTAACTTGTGATTAATCAGCGGATGGTTTAGTACAGTTAGCATGAAAATTTCCCCCTTATTTAAGATGCAATGGTCGTCCTTTTACAAGTTCTAACACTTCTTGTTTTAAGCATTGTAATAGCAAAGAATTGTCAGAATTTTTTAAAGCTTTTGCAATAATATGCCCCACTTTAGCAAAGTCATTTTCGGTAAACCCACGCGTTGTCATGGCGGGTGAACCTAGTCTAATACCCGAACAATAAGCGGGCTTTTCTTGGTCGAATGGAATGGCATTTTTATTACAAGTAATGTTAATGGAATCTAGCAGTATTTCAGCTTGTTTGCCCGTCATACCAATGCTTCCTTTAACATCAACTAAAAGCAAATGATTATCACTACCATTAGTAACGATTCTAAAGCCCTCGCTTTGCAGCGCTTTAACTAGTGCTTGGGTATTCAAAATGACTTGTTTTTGATAAGTTTTAAACTCTGGTTGCATCGCTTCTTTAAAACAAATGGCTTTAGCCGCAATTACATGTTCTAATGGCCCACCTTGAATGCCTGGAAAAATCTTGCGATCGATGATATTTTTATATTTTTCTTTACACAAAATCAAGCCAGAACGTGGCCCTCTTAATGTTTTATGTGTGGTCGAAGTAACAAAATCAGCATAAGGAATCGGTGATTGGTGTAAACCAACTGCGACTAATCCAGCAATATGCGCCATATCAACCATTAATAAAGCTCCAACTTCATCAGCGATACTTCTAAATTGAGCAAAATCAATGGCCCGTGGATAGGCGCTTGCACCACAAACAATGAGTTTGGGTTGAACTTGCTTGGCAATTCTTCTGACTTCAGCATAATCAAGACATTCTGTTTGAGGATCAACCCCATAACTATGAAATTCATAATTGATGCCTGAAAAGTTGAGGGGGTGACCATGACTTAAATGCCCACCAGCGGACAAATCCATACCCAGCACTTTATCACCATGATTTAAAACTGCCGCATAAACACCCATATTGGCTTGCGTGCCAGAATGAGGTTGAACATTAGCATGTTCGGCCCGAAAAAGTTGTTTAGCTCTTTCAATGGCTAGTGTCTCAATTTGATCAATATTTTCACAACCGCCATAATATCTTTTGCCAGGATAACCCTCAGCATATTTATTAGTGAGAATCGAACCGGTAGCTTCTAAAACATCATCAGAGACATAATTTTCAGAAGCAATTAATTCAATATGTGATAATTGACGTTGCTTTTCTAACTCAATTAAATTTTGTATTTCCTTGTCTTTCATCTGCTCATCTTCCTTCATCAAAACATGTAATTTTTTCAATTCTTTTAGTATGTCTACTTGCTTGAAAAAGAGTTGACATATATGCATCAATCATTTGGAAAACCAATTCTTTGTCCATATATCTAGCCCCAAAAGCAATTACATTTGCATCATTATGTTCTTTGGCAAGTTTGGCAACTTCAACATTGTATAATAAGGCACATCTGATGCCTTTAATCTTGTTAGTTGCGATTGAGATTCCAATCCCACTGCCACAACAAACAACGCCAAAATCGCTTTCTTTGGCAATCACACTATTACCAACCGCAAAGCCATAATCTGGATAATCCACACTTTTTTCATCGTGAGTACCAAAATCATTTAATTGATGTCCTTTACTACTTAAATATTCTTTGATTTGTTCTTTTAAAACGAAGCCTGCATGATCTGATCCGATTGCAATTTTCATGATTGTTCCTCCCATACTGCTAAAATAGATGCTAAACTAATTACTCCTTGGCGCAGAATAAGCGGTTCCTCGCCTCGAATGTCAACTACGGTTGAAGCTACTTTTGTCGTTGATTCACCTTCAACAATCCCTCTAATCTTACCAAAGAAAACTTTCTCAACTTCTTGTGAATCTAGACAACTAGGTTCGTTTGATAAATTAGCACTTGTTAATAAAATAGGTTCTTTCAATTCCGCTAATAAGTTAATGACAAAAGGTTCGTTTGACATTCTAATAGCGATACTTTTTTGACCGGCAGTAACATAATCAGCCACATTTTCTTGCTTATTTGCGACTATAGTTAATGGACCGGGCATAAAAGCATCAATAATCCTTTGTTGCCGAGCATCAATTTTTGCATAGCTATGAATCATGGCCGCCGTGCCCACAACTAAAGGGAAAGCTTTATCTTCTGGTCGATTTTTAACTTTGATTAATTCCTGATAGGCCTTTTCGCTGCGTGCAATAACCCCTAGACCCATTACAGTTTCTGTTGGGATGGCTAGCACATTTTCCATTAAAAAAAGCGAAGCAACTTGTTTAAACTCTTTCTTTTTAAAGATAACAGTTTGCACAGATATCACCTCACTTTTAGTATAATATCACAATCATCATTTTATAACAAGTTCAGAAATGCTTATTTCCACCACTCGATCTAAGCCATTAATATCCTTAATAACTCTAGTCTTAATTGGCCGCTTTAATATTTGCTGGGCCAGTTTAATCACACAATTTGCTTGGTTAGAGCCAACTTCAAAAACAATGCGACCCGGTAGGTTCAGAATAGTTAAGGCATTATTTAAGATAATTCGATAATATTGATACCCATTTTCAGCAGCAATCAGCGCCAATTGTGGCTCAGATTGTTTGACTCTTTCATTCAGTTGAAGATCATCGCTAGCAATATAAGGCGGATTGGAAATAATCATATCGACATGATAATTACCGCTTAATTTTTCAAACATATCACTTTCAACAAATTCAACTTCTACACCATTATCAATGGCATTTTGCTTGGCAATAAGTAAGGCTGATTGTGAAATATCACTAGCAATGGCTCGACACGAGGGCAATTGTTTAGCTAAGGCAATGGCTAAACATCCACTGCCCGTGCCGATGTCGATAAAACTCTTAATTTCAGGCTGTTGTTTGACAACAGTTTCAACTAATATTTCACTATCAAAACGTGGAATTAAAACAGAGGGATTAACCTTAAATTTTAAGCCATAAAAATAAGTATATCCAAAAATATATTGAAGCGGTTCTCCTTTTATATAACGTTGAGCAATTTCAAAAATTTCTTTCTCTTTTAAAGGCTCCGCTTCTTTATGTAAAGACAGAAAAAAAGCTGCACCTGAAAGTTTTAAAACATTAGCAAGTATTTGCTTAGCACAGTTTTCTTCTAAACCTTGAGCAGCTAAATCATGGGTTAATTGAAATAAGATATCATTATAGGTTTTCACTATAAAGAACTCCCTTTAATCTTTAATTTTTGGTCTTCATTAGTCAAAGCGTTGATGATGGCATCTAAATCACCCTCCATGACCCGGTCGAGTTGTTGAATAGTAAAACCAATTCGATGGTCGGTAACCCGATTTTGCGGATAATTATAAGTGCGAATTTTTTCGCTTCTATCACCAGTACCAATCTTGGAACGTCTTTCTGCTCCCCGAGCAGCTTCGGCTTCTTTTTGCATTTCATCGTATATTCTAGTTCTCAGTACTATTAAGCACTTTTCACGATTTTCAATTTGCGATCTACCATCTTGGCAAGTTGCCACAATTCCAGTTGGAAGGTGTGTCATTCTAACCGCTGAGTCGGTTTTATTAATATGTTGTCCACCCGCTCCGCTGGAACGATAAGTATCAATCCGAATATCTCCTTGATTGATTACGACATCAACATCATCCGCTTCAGGCATCACAAGAACGGTAGCAGTTGAAGTATGAATTCTGCCACTAGCTTCTGTTTTTGGAACTCTTTGAACCCGATGAACTCCGGCTTCATATTTTAAATGAGAATAAACTTTCTTACCCTTTATCATAAAAGAAACCAAAGAAAACCCTCCGGCTTGACATTCATTTTCATCCACCATCTCAATTGACCAACCTTTAGATTCACAAAACCGCGTATACATTCTAAATAAGTCGCCCGCAAAGATATTGCCTTCATCTCCACCGGCCGCACCCCGTATTTCGATAATTACATTCTTGCCATCACGCGGATCTTTAGGGACTAGTTCTTTTTCAATTTTGCTAATCGTTTGATTGATTGTCGCTTCAGCGGCTTCATATTCGCTATGACCCATGGCCGCAATCTCTTCATCTTTATCTTTCATTAGCACTAATGCTTCTTGATAGTTTTTCTCGGCGGCTAAATATTTGCGGTAGAGTTCAACTACATCTTCAAGAGTGGCTTTTTCTTTGGCATACATTTTATAACGCGCAAAATCTGATGCAACCGCAGGCAATTCCATCATTTTTTCTAAATAAATATAGCGTTGTTGAATAGTTTCTAAACGATCTTTTAATGTAGCTTCCACACTCTCACCTCTTTTTCAGCACTTTATATTATATATTATTCATATAATAAAGAAAAGCAGGAGTTAAGACTTAGGGTCGATTTTAGTGACTTCATCAGTTAAATTATTAATCCAAGTTCTTTTTTGATAACGTGGCATTCCAATAATTATTCGCGCAATACCTTCCACTTGTAAAATCAGATAAAAGATCGCAACATCTTGAATTTGAAAAACTTTAGTAGCAAGCAAGGCCACTGGAATACCAATTAACCACAAAATACCCGAATCTAAGAAAGCGACATATTTTGATTCTCCACCGGCTCTAAAAGTTGAATACATGATGACGATAAAGACTCTAAGCATCAAGCGTAAACTGTAGACTCTTAATACTCTAATACCATTCAATTCGACCAGCGCACTTGGGTTATTGAATAATTTGACCAAAAAAGGTGCAAGGGTAAAGTTAACAATCCCAATAAAGACCGCTAAACCTGCTCCCAATAATAAAAACCAGTTGCCATATTTATCGGCTCGTTCCATATCTTTCTGGCCCAAGGCCTCGCCAATTAAAGCGGCGACCGAGATAGATAAGCCCACCACTAAAGAAATGACAATATTATTGATATTTTCAGCTATTCGATAACCTTCATAGGCATCACTGCCTAGATTGTTAATAAAAATAACATAAATGGAAGTACCAATCGAGAATAACAACTCATTAAAAATCAGTGGAGCCACTCTTTTGAGTAAAGGTTTCATAAATTTAGTTGTTATAGCTTCTTTTAAGTTGGCAATTTTAGCCATAAATTTTTGGTTTGTTACTAAAGCATAAATCAAGTGTACGATAAAGCCAGCCACTACCGAAATAACGGTAGCTAAAGCCGCCCCTTTGACACCCATTTCAGGAAAAGGACCAATCCCAAAAATTAACAAATAATTCAATAGAATATTTAAGCCTGAAGAGACAAAACTAATGAATAAAGGTATTTTGGTTTTTTGAATATTCCGATAAGCCACCGCAAAGACAAAAGTCAAGGCATTTGGTAAGTAAGAAAAGGCCGCAATTTGAATATAATCCACCGCTTGTTTGACAACCTCTGGGTCTTGATTAAAGATATTAACGAAGAAAGTTGGAAAAATTATAATAAGAACAGAAGTCAGAGCAACAAAGATTGCCACCAAAGTAAAACCTAAAGCAAAAGTGTTCTTGAGGTTTTTTTCATCTTTAGCTCCATAGAATTGGGCCAGATATATTCCCATTCCTGAATTAATACCAAAAACCACTGTCATGATAATCATCGACAGTTGAGATCCAATTCCTACTCCTGCCACTCCTCGATAAATAGAACCCACCATTATTGAATCAACCATACTAAAGGTATTGAGCAAAAATTGTTGTAAGATAATTGGCAAAGAAAGTGATAAAACTTTTTTGTAAAAAGCTTTATCTCCAATATATTTTTTAAGGAATGCCATACTTATTTATGACCTAAATTAATTAGGGGTTTATCTTTTACTTCATGGCAATGGCGACATCTAGGTTCATAGACTTCACTAGCGCCCACCACGACAATCGGATCATTATAAGAAGCGGCTTCACCATTCACCAATCTTTGAGTTCGGGTGGCAGGTGCTCCACATTTGACACAAACAGCGCTTAGCTTGGTCACAAATTCTGCCCGCGTTAAAAGTTGAGGAATGACGCCAAAAGGTTCGCCTCTAAAGTCGCGGTCGAGACCAGCCAACATCACTCTTTTACCGGCATCAGCTAATTGTTCACATACTAATACTAAATCTTTATCAAAGAATTGTGCTTCATCGATGGCCACCACTTCGGTTTCTGGTTTGACCAATTTCAGAATATCTTTGGCACAGTCAGCATTCACTGATTTTACGCGATATCCCGAGTGAGAAGCTATCTCATCTTTACTATATCTATCATCAATTCGAGGTTTGATAACTAGAATGTTTTTCTTGGCATATTGCAAAATTTTAATTCGTCTAATTAATTCTTCGGTTTTACCAGCAAACATGCAGCCAACGATGATTTCAATCCAGCCTTGTTGATAATTTTGATACATCATAATGCTCATCCCTCTTTCAAATTCTATATTAGATTATAGCAAACCAAACCATAAAAAGTAACAGCGATTTGATGGATATTAAAAAAAACTATTAGTTATGGTATCATAATGGAGTATTATTATAAATAAGTAGTTAAAAATTCTCCAAATGCTGTGATATTTTTCTTTTATGTAAGGAGGAGTCTAAGTTGAACCAACAAAAACCACCCTTAAAAACTAGAATAATTAATTTTTACCAAAAGCATGAATACTTAAGCGTTGGTATTTTTTTGTTTATCTTAATCTTTTTATGCTTTGCTCCTCAATCAATTCGCAATGGACTCACTTTGCCAATGCATGGCGACTATATATTACAACAACTTCACTTCTATGTTGAAGGTTATGATTCCTTCTGGAATTTTGTTCGAACTGGCCAATTTCAAATGTGGAGTTATGAAGGTTTTTTAGGAGTAAATTATTTTGCCGCTAATACCTTTTATTATTTAACTAGTCCTTTCTTACTACCAATTTTGTTTTTCCCAAGAACTTTAATTCCACAAGCTATCTTTATTATGTATATGATTAAGCTCACAACCGGTGGCTTACTCTTTTATGTCTTATTAAAAAAGTATTTAAAAATCAAACCGCAAGTAGCAATCATCGGCGCAGTCATTTACTCTTTATCTGGTTGGGGAATGTATTATCTATGGTTTAATCACTTTGCTGATGTCTTAGCAATTTTCCCACTAGTTTTAATTGGCATTGAGCATTGTTTACAAAAGAAACAGGGTTGGCTATTATCGCTTGGTTTATTATTATGTGGGATGGTCAACTATTACTTCTTCTTTGCTATCGCCATCCTATCTTTCTTCTATGCTATCTTCCGTTACTTCCAACTCTTCAAAACAAATAAGGGTTCTAACTTAAGAATCATTGTCATGGGTGCTCTAGCCTACTTAGTAGGTATTGGAATGTGTGGCTTTGTTTTAGTTACTGCCTTAAATGTCATTGGTAGCATGGGGAGAATTGAATCTAGTTCCTTGCTGCTCACCTTACTTAAATTCTTTTTTGTCGATCCAAGCAAAGCGGATTTAGGGTATCAACTGGGCGCCTTAAAATCTTTACAATCGTTCTTTAATATTGATAACTTAAAGGGTTTATGGAACTACCTCTTTGTTTTTGAGGAACGCTATATTGGCGGCACTATTACCCCAACTCAAACCGCTTTATATCCACTCGTCGGTTTTCTCTTTCCACCAATCAACAATTGGGACACTATGGTCTTCGCTAATAGTGCCTTTGATAATACAATTTCGAATATTTATTGCAGTGCCCCAATTATCCTTTTAATGATTCCAACTATTATCAAGACCTTAAAAGAAAAGAAAGTCTGGAATATCATTGGCTTAATCTTTATGCTAATCTTGCCTTTTATTCCAATTACATATTATCTTTTGAATGGTTTTGCCATGATGTATGGCAGATGGCAGATTTTCTTGGTAGCCATTATCCTGATTTATACGCTACCTACTTTGCAAGATTACAAAAATATATCTAAGCTCGAATTAGACTTATCCTATTTCATCACCTTAATCACGATGATTGGAATTGCTACTTATGCCTTTTCAATTGAGAAAGTTTCTTTTCAATATGGTCGCGGCTACTTGATTGCCGTCCAAATGATCTATCTGACAATTGTCTACTTTTACCTCCGTGAACAACTATCGGGACCAAGTTTTTATAAGAAAATGTTCTATTGGATTATCATCGAGATGGTTTGTATGGGCAATATCACCGCTTTTGGGCAAGGTGTTGCTGAATATTTTGATCTCTATGGCGGACGTCAATACATTAATGAGCAACAAACAATTGTCAATGAAATCAAAGCTAACGACCAAGGCTTTTATCGCATTATGAATGTTTTAGCCAACCGTGAATATAATAACTTACCCATGACATTAGGATATAATGGGTTATCTACTTTCCACTCGGTCTACAATACTAATCTCAACACCTTTATTAATGACTGGAGTAAAGTCTCCTATTCTTACTACAACTGGTCAATGGGAGTGGATGAGAAAAGAGCTAATCTAGATTCTTTCTTGAATGTTAAATACTACATCCTCAACAAGGATGATAACAATATTCCTTGGGGCTGTTCACTTTATAAAGAATACGACTTATATAAAGTCTATCAAAATGATTACTTTGTTGAATTAGGTTATGCTTTTGATACTTTACTTGATATCAAAAATGTCACCCAATACTATGACTATTTCCAACTCGAACCAAGTTATGCTAGATATGCCATCATTGAATCAAATGATATGGCAGAAATTACTACCATTCTTGACAGCGACATTACTATTTCTCAAAGCAATGCAAGCAAAGATTTTACTGAGATTTATTCTTATGATTCTGTCCAATTAAAACTCCGCGGCAGTAATGCTTTAACCAATGTTATTAGTGTTCAAGGAGCTGATAGTTCTTTGCCAGAAAACAGAATAGTTGATGGAGTTAGATACTATTATGGTCAAGACCGCACTAATGGCAATCCTGGTGATCAAATCATTGTTAACCTGAATGAGCATAATCTTTTATGCCCAACTGGTAATGAAGATTACCCATGTCATGTCATCACAAAATTAAATTATGGACCAAACTTAAAAGTTTCCTTCTATCATGGTGATAAACTTCTCACTAGCGATACGCATGGAGTTCACAATTATGATAAATCTGGCGATCATAAATTTGCCAGAGGTTATTATATTTCCGAACCAGCCGATAAAGTCGTGATTGAATTTATTGATGATTGCACTGTTGATTTATTTAAAAACTTTGGGTTTGGTTTATATTATGAAAACTTCTATGTCTATCAATATGATCAAGAAAAGTTGATGGCTAATAAGTTTGATAACATCGTGACTACGCACAATACCATCGACTTTGAAACCTCTTATGATAAGCAAAAAATGATAGTATTATCAGTCCCTTATGATGAAGGTTGGAGTTTAAAAGTCAATGGTGAAGAAGCCAAAATCTATAAAGTAGATTCAGGGTTCATTGGCTTTATTGCTCCAAAAGGCAAAGCAACTTACTCTTTGAACTATTTCACACCAGGACTAAAAACAGGTATCAAGATTTCGCTTCTATCATTATTGTTATTTATCGTGATTAATATTTTATTCAATTTGAAAGCCCTTCCTAAAGTGATTGGTCAATTAAGCAAAAAGAAAGCCAAATAAAAGGAGATTGTTGAAATCTCCTTTTTTGTTAGTAGTTTTGTAACTTTTCACCTTGCTCGATGAGTTGCATGATATGATCCATTTCTAGTTTTCCAGCATCTTTAATAGCACTATTATCTTTCATTTTTTCAGAAATATTATAGCCTTTCATGAACATAAATATCCCAAGGGCTGTCCCAACTATTCCACCCAATAAAGGAATAATCATTTCTATAAAAGGGGCTTTGCTGGTAATGGTGACAATAAAAATGATTAGACTTAATAAACCGATGACTGCCCCGAACACTTCAAGAATTGAACTACCAAGGCTTTTACCGCCAGCCCCACGCATTTCTCTTTGATAGGCCATTTGGATAACGGTATCACGTTTTTCCATCGTTAACTTGAGTTCATTTTCCAGTTTAACTAACTCGGCATAATGAGGCATCTCGGTATCTCTTTCTAATTGAAAATTAGTCACCGTTCTAGTTACGTGAGATCTACCTCTTCTTTCTCGCATTGTTTGGTCTTCACAAACGAGTATCTTATAGCCCGTCGCCCGATACAATCTAAGCGATAAAGCTTTCCATTCTGGATTTACTGTATTTAAAGAATATGTTTTTCTTTCAATCATTTTTGAGATCCCCCCTTTTGAAGTTGTTCAAGTTTTGTTTGATACTCTGTCAATAATTCATCTACTTTGCTTTTGTAAGACATATACATGAATGGGGCCCCAAATAGTCTAAAAGGTAAGGTAAAGATATACCAAAAGAAATGAATAATCCTTTTTAGTATGCCACCAAACAATCCATCGTGTTTGGCTAGACGAGCAAAGAGCCCCGTCTTTTCTCCATCCTTTTCATAGGTTTTCTTTAACCTTAACCAAGCCGCAAAAAAGAAAACAAGAAATGGCAAAATAATCATAAAAATATCCGAAATAGCATTAGACGCTTCTTCTCCAGGAACAACTGGAGTTGGATTTTGAATTTCACTAATTACTGCAAATCCACAAATAATTAAGAAGACAATCCCCCAAATAATTCCATTCCGATAGGCCTTTTTAATTTCTTGCGGAATCTCTTGGATTCTAGCTTCATAAAAAGCTGTTGCTTCGACTTCATAAGGAATACCATACTCATTTATAACTTTGAGTTTAGTCACATTAGTATATACCGGGTCTTCAACAACTTTATTAACTGGCTTACCATTTAACAATTCATCAACCGATACATCAAAAATACGTGCTAAATGAGAAATCATATTTACATCTGGTAAAGTGATGTCTTGTTCCCAGCGACTAACGGCTTGTGGCGTCACATTGACTAAGTTAGCTACATCTTGCTGTGTCATATGTTTGTCTTTACGATACTGAGCTATTCGCTCTCCCAATCCTTCCATAATGCCCTCCTATTCAACCACCTGTTGATGATTGATACCCACTTTATAATACTTTTGAAATTATTTGTAAATAGTTTAGGCCTCAACAGTTTTACGCTTTTACTAAACCAAATGTTTAGTTAGAAAAAACACGCTAATTTCGGCAGTTTTTTCATCTAGTTAGCAGTAAACAACTTGGAGTTTACTTGAACACTTCTTTTTTATATGCTTCTAATTCAGCTAGTTTGGTTGGAATATCAATATGTTGTGGACATTGAATTTTACATTTTCCACATTTTTGACAATTAGCTGCACTAGCTTCTCCTTGGGGAAATTTCATATAACGCCGATAATCTTTAACCATTTGTTGATAGGATTCTTGATACATTGACCAATTATTCCATTCCGAAAAATTTTCAGGAATATCGACTCCAAAAGGACACGGCATACAATAGCGACAACCGGTGCAATTGACTTTTTGTAAGCGATTAATATTTTCTTTGACTTGCGCAATTGCTTGATATTCTAGTGAAGATAAAGGCGCGTGTTGGGCAAATGTTTTCAGATTATCTTTGACTTGAGCAACATTAGATACTCCAGATAAAATCACATTGACTTGCATATCCATCATATAACGATATCCATATGAAGCATCTGAGGCTGTGGATTTCAAAGCTTTAAAAGGAGCCCCAACTGTCTTGGAAAGATTAGCGAGAGTCCCGCCTTTTACTGGCTCCATAATAATGATGGTTTTCTTTCTTTTCAAAAGTTCTTGATAGCCAGCATATCCCGGGTCATCATCATGGTCCATATAGTTAAGTTGAATTTGAACAAAGTCCCAATCATATAAGTTGAGTAATTCTATAAGAACCGAAAAAGGCGCATGGATTGAAAACCCTGCATATCTAATCTTACCTTCTTTTTTCTTTTGGATAATCCAATTAATGAAATCCCATTTTTTGAGCATTTCAACTCTTGCTTGATTCATGGCATGCATTAAATAAAAGTCAAAATATTCAAGGCCCATGCGCTCTAAAGATTCTTGAAATAATCTATCGCGATCTTGTAACGACTTCACTAACCAAAGTGGCATCTTGTCGGCTACATTATATGATTTTCGTGGATAGCGCGCTAATGCTATACCTAAAGCTTTTTCCGATTCACTTTTAAGATAAACTGGAGCGGTATCATAATAGTTCACGCCATTGCTCATTAACAGATCGACCATGGCATTGGTTTCTGCTTGCAATACATTACCCGCTTGATTGACTGGTAAACGCATGGCTCCCATTCCTAATAAAGATAACTCTTCATCATGATTAGCCATTTTTCTTTTTACTACCATTTTTAATTATCCCATGCTCGCTTAAAAAGATGTTCACCAGTTAAGGTATACCCTTCAATTCCTTGTTCATCCATTAGGATGTAACTTGGTTGTGATCCGCCTTTAGGAACACCAATTGAACCTGGACTTGCTAAAATTATGCCATTAGGTAATTCGTCAATTAAAGGAATATGAAAATGACCTCTTAATAAGACATCACCTTTAATTAGGTTGCTAGGAACATTATTTTCATTATAGACATGACCATGAGTGAGAAAAACCTTATGGCCCTTTATTAAGGCAACATTGTGCTCAAGAATCGGTTGACCTAAAATCATCATATCAGCATCGGATTCGCAATTGCCTTTGATGATAATAATCTTATTTTGATGTTCTTTTAAAAATCCTCCCACAGCTAATGGATCATAACCTGCTTGAAGTGGATTGCGTGGTCCATGATAAATCAAATCTCCTAAAAGAATTAAATATTCGGCTTCACTTTTAACGAATATATCCCATAGTTTTAACAAAGGTTGATAATAACCATGGATATCAGATGCAATCATATATTTCATCTTATTCACCTCTTGGCCAAATTATAACAAAAAAAGTTCTCTTGGCGAGAACTTTTAACTTATTCGGTGAGATTTTCTTCGATGATGTAGCGTGGTCGATGTTTAGTTTCCAGATAGTTTTTAGAAACATTTAGACCTACATACCCAGTCGCCATGATGGATAACCCGCCGAGCAATGAAACAAATGCCATTATCAACCAAGTCATTGATAAGAAATTAAAAATCCAATAAATTAGAACGATGATGATTCCTAATAAACCAACGAAAGTGAAAAAGAAGCCGGCTATCATTATGACAAACATTGGCCGAGATGAAAGGGAACTAATACCCTCTAATGCCAGACCGATCATCTTTCTTAATGGATATTTTGAAACGCCTTGTTTTCTTTCTTGTCTTTCATATTCAACGGTAGTATTGTTAAAACCAATTTCAGGTACCATGCCTCTTAAGAATAAGTTTACTTCGTGATATTCTGCTAAGCCTTGCAATGCAGTCGAACTCATCAATCTAAAATCAGCATGATTGTAGATGGTTTTAGCTCCTAGTTTATTCAATAATTTATAAAAGCCTTGCGCCGTGAATCTTTTGAAAGCCGAATCACTGGTCCGATCACTTCTAACCCCATAGACAATCTCATTGCCTTCGTTAAATTTTTTAATCATCGCTTCAATAGCGTGGATGTCATCTTGTAAATCGGCATCAATCGAGATGGCACAATCACATCTGGTTTGGGCAAACATTAAGCCCGCCATCAAAGCATTTTGGTGACCTTTATTGCGTGATAATTTTAAACCCGTAACATGATTATTCTCTTGATGATATTGTTTAATCAAAGCCCAGGTGTCATCTTTACTACCATCATCAACATAAAGAATATAACTGCTGGCATCAATTAATTCTTTAGTGACTAAATCTTCCAAGACTTGATTTAATTTATCATTGGAAAAGGGTAATGCCTCTTGTTCGTTGTAACAAGGAACCACAATAATTAACTTGGGTGCCCGTTTTTTCTTCATGCTAACACCTCTTTCTATTTGCTATTATTTTACTCTTTTTAGTCGCTTGGTGCAACCTGACAAAATGCTCAAGAATGTTTAAAAAACATCTTCCCACGTTCATTTATAAAGAATAAATAAGACATGCTACTCTAAAAAGTAGAACAATTATTAAAAAGTCCTATGCGCATGCATAGGACTTAATATTTTTACTTTAAACCGTATTTCTTCTTGAAAATCTCAGCCCGACCTTGGGCATTACCAAATCTTTGTTTGCCAGTATAGAATGGATGGCAGTTTGAGCAGCTATCAACTCTAATTTCTTTTTGTGTCGAACCGGTTTCAAATTCCGCCCCACATGAAGTGCAGACTACTTTACACTTTTGGTATTTTGGATGAATATCCTTTTTCATTTTATCTCTCCTTCCGCCTTGAAGGCCTTTCCTTCAAAGTAAGTTGCTTAATTATTCTAGCATACCGTATCGAGATATGCAACTTTTTTTGGCTAGGCTTTATCTTTGCAACCAAAGATAGCGATTTTGCTTCTCACCACTGCTTTGATGCCTTCTTTTCCTGGGCCAATAATCTTTCTTGGATCATAAACTTTTTTATCCTTATCCAAGATCTCTCTGACTATTTGAGTCCAAGCTTGTTGACATTCTGTATTAACATTAATCTTAGTGGTTCCACATTGAATGGCTTGCTTTATTTGATAATCAGGAATGCCTGACCCACCATGTAAAACTAGTGGCAACCCTGTTAATTGTTTAACTTCTTCCATTTCTTTGAAGCCTAGTTTTGGCTCGCCTTTATAAGGACCATGAACTGACCCTAGGGCTGGAGCCATACAATCAATACCGGTTTCTTTGGCCATTTTTTCACATTCTTTAGGATCGGCATACATTAACTCGGCGCTCATTGTATCTTCTTGACCACCGACATGACCTAACTCCGCTTCAACACTAATTCCGCGTGCATGCGCATAATCAACCACTTTTCTCGTTTCTTTTAGATTTTCATCAAAAGGCAATTTAGAAGCATCGATCATGACTGAAGTAAAGCCAGCATCAATAGCTTGTTTGCAATGCTCAAAACTTTCCCCATGGTCAACGTGTAAGGCCACCGGAATCGTAATGTGCATATCTTTAATTAACCCTTTAACCATGCCAACAACACAATGCCAACCACCCATGTATTTAGCCGCACCCCAAGTGCAACCAAGAATGACAGGAGAATGGTTAGCTTGGCATTCTTCAAGAATAGCAGCCGTCCACTCTAGATTGTTGATGTTGAAAGCACCAACTGCATACTTTTCAGCTTTAGCTTTTAATAGCATTTCTTTCATATTCACAAGATCCATAAATAATACCTCCTGGTTTTAATTTTTTTATCCTTATTTAGCGGCTTTGCCATGTTCAATACTAGCTTTGACAAATCCTAAAAATAAAGGTTGCGGACGAACAGGTCTTGATTTGAATTCGGGATGAGATTGAGTTGCGACAAACCATGGATGATCTTTGAGTTCAATCATTTCCATTAATTTACCAT
This sequence comes from uncultured Eubacteriales bacterium, assembly GCA_964367975.1. Taxonomy (GTDB): domain Bacteria; phylum Bacillota_I; class Bacilli_A; order RFN20; family UBA1709; genus CAYIYS01. The sequence continues at coordinate 14,252 of CAYIYS010000005.1, read as the reverse complement.
CTGCACTGGTTCCAACAAATAAGAGACCTGCTTTTTCAAACTCGGCTCGATAATTTGGATTAACTTCATATCTATGCCGATGTCTTTCTTGAACTAATGATTGTTGATAAAAACTATAAACCTTACTAGTTGGGTTTAAGACACATGGATAGTTTCCTAGTCTCATAGTACCCCCCTTGGTAGTAATTTCTTTTTGCAAATTCATTAAAATAATAATTGGATTAGTTGTCTCACTACTCCACTCTAATGAAGTAGCATCGCTGTAGCCTAAAACATTTCTGGCAAATTCAACACATGCCACTTGCATCCCTAAGCAAATTCCAAAGAAAGGAATTTTGTTTTCTCGCGCATATTTAGTGGCGGCAATCTTGCCTTTCACTCCCCTAACTCCAAACCCACCTGGGACTAAAATGCCGCAGACACCTTGCAATAACTCTTTAGCATTAAAATCATTGATGATTTCGGCATCAATCCAGCGAATTTTAATTTTAACCTCATATTCATAGCCAGCATGATGCAAGGCTTCCATGATTGATAAGTAAGCATCATGAAGGGCCACATATTTACCGACTAAAGCTATTTCAATCTCAGAAGATGAATTCTTTACTCTTTGAATTAATTCTTCCCAAGCAATTAAATTGATGGGTGCAGTTTCTAGTTCAAGTTGTTTACAAACAATTTCATCCATATTTTGACTATGTAGACCAATTGGAACAGCATATAAGATTGGTACATCGCAAACCTCAATTACCGCTTTTCTATTAACATCACAAAACAAAGCAATCTTCGCTTTGACATCTTCTGTCAAAGGATGCGAACTACGACAAACAATAATATCTGGTTGAATACCAAATGATCTTAATTCTTTAACACTATGTTGGGTCGGTTTAGTTTTTAATTCACCAGAAGCTTCAATCATCGGCACTAGCGTTGTATGAATAAACAAAACATTCTCTTTGCCTAGTTCACTCCGCAATTGACGAATGGTTTCGATGAATGGTAATGATTCTATATCACCAACCGTCCCACCGATTTCAGTAATAACAATATCGGTTTTAGGGTCTTTACCAGCCGCTAAAATATTCGCTTTTATTTCATTTGTAATATGCGGAATAACTTGGACCGTTCCGCCAAGATAATCTCCTCTTCTTTCCTTAGTTAAAACACTTAAATAGATTTTTCCTGAAGTAATTGAAGAATTGTGAGACAATTCTGTATCAATAAATCTTTCATAGTGCCCTAAGTCTAAATCCGTTTCTGTCCCATCAGCAGTGACGAAAACTTCACCATGTTGTAATGGCGACATCGTTCCAGGATCGACATTCATATAAGGATCAAACTTTTGCACTGAGATATTTAAACCCCTACTTTTAAGGAGCATACCTAAAGAGGCGGCAGTAATTCCTTTGCCTAAACCAGATACAACTCCACCTGTCACAAATACATACTTAGCCATAACCTCTACCTCCTAAAAAATAAAAAAAATGTCTCCTAATTGGAGACATTGAGTGTGCCCTTATATATACTATCAAATCGTCAACCTTTTTTCAATACTATTTCTAATACATTAGATGATTTCTTCATCATCTGTCGTGATATGAAAGCCTGCTAAATCGCCGGCATGTTTTGGCTTTTCAACATATTCTTCCTCATCATCTTGAGCGACACGATTTTTTACAGGTGATTCAGCATCGTCCTCTTCGCTGACTTCTTCCTCTTCCTCCTCTTGATAGATGTCGTTCATATCGATTTGCCCTTCTTCAAACTTATAACGGCTCTTTAAATCCCATTTATTTTCGCCTAAAGTGATAAATCTTCCATCCAGCGTCATTTGGGTATATAACTTGGCAATATTTTTAATTTTTTCTTCTGTGTTCATGCCTAAATCGCTAGCAACTTCATTATAAAGTTGGTCAAAAGCAATACCTTGGCTTTTTTCTTTATTATAGTTTTGCTTGGACATGATATCATAGGCAGATTGGGCCATAGATTTCTTAAACATATTATCTCCCCCTACATTTTTTCTGGTGCTGAGACACCGATGAGTTCTAAAGCATTAGCTAGAACTATTTTTGTGGCTTTAACTAGTTGTAAACGTTGAACACTTAATTCCAACTCATTGGGGTCAATTACCCGACATTCATTATAGAATGAATGGAATAATTGTGCAACACGTTGAATATAATTTGCAATTTTATATGGTTCTTTGGTAGCAGCACTTTCGTTAATAATGCTAGCAAATTCTCCTAATTGTTTCATTAAATTTACTTCATTAGCGGTGATCAATAATTGATAGGTGGTTATGGTTGGTAACTCCTTTAAATCTTTGTTAGCGGCTGCCAAGATCGAACACATCCTAGCATGAGCATATTGGGCATAATAGACCGGATTATCATTAGAATAAGATTTGGCTAAGCCAATATCAAAGTCTAAGTGTGTTGAGGCACTTCTTGCGACAAAGAAGTAGCGTGCTGCATCTACTCCAACCTCTGCACAAAGTTCGGCCAGTGAGATAGCATTCCCACTTCTTTTTGACATCTTGAACTCGGCTCCATCCTTAATCAGTCTAACCATTTGAACAATTAAAACCTCAAGTTTGGTATCATCATAACCCAAAGCTTTGATGGAGGCTTTCAAGCGCTTAATATAACCATGATGATCGGCACCAAAAATATCAATTAAGTTATCATAGCCCCTTTGTAATTTATCAATATGATAAGCAATATCCGGCACTATATAAGTGTAGGAACCATCACTTCTAATTAAGACCCGATCTTTATCATCACCATAAGCGGTTGAATTAAACCAAGTGGCGCCTTCACCTATATAAGTCGCGCCAATATCTTTGAGGATCTCTAGCGTTTGTTCAATCATGCCCCGCTCTCTAATCGCAGTTTCACTGGAAAAGATATCCATCTTAACTCGATAGTCGGCTAAATCTTGTTTAATTTGGTCTAGTTCGGCTTGGATTGCGACATTTCTAAAGTATTGATATGTAGCTTTGCTATTGTCGTTAACATACTTTGCCCCAACTTGTTGAAAGATTTTTTTGGCAATATTAACAATATCTTCACCATAGTAACCATCTTCAGGTAAAGACAATGGCAGACCACATAAAACATTATATCTAGCTTGTAAGGATAAGGTTAAATTATGAATTTGATTACCAGCATCATTAAGATAGTATTCACGAGTTACTTTATAGCCAGCTGCCGTTAGTATGCGGCAAATGGAATCACCTAAAGCCGCCTGTCTAGCATGCCCGAGATGTAATCTTCCAGTCGGATTGGCCGAAACAAACTCAACATTATAATTTTTACCTTGCCCAAAAGTGCTTCTACCATAAATTTTATCTTCCGCAAGAATTTTGTCAATAATAGTAGCGATACTTTCAGTTTTTAGAAAGAAATTAATAAAACCAGGTCCGGCCACTTCAATGTGTGAAAGATTGGTCTTATCCAAATCAATAGCTTGCGCAATTTGATCTGCCAAAAAACGGGGATTAGCTTTTAACATCTTACCTAATTGTAAGGCAACATTGCTAGCATAATCTCCATTTTTACTATCTTTGGGAATTTCAATGACAAAATCGATACTCTTGGTATCTATTTCAAAGTTTAACTTTATTATCGTCTTAATAATTAAAACTCTTATTTGTTCAACTAAGTTCATATTTTTCTCCAACTCTCTTCTCTCTGAAGTTACATTATAAAGTTTATTCTACCTAAAGTAAACTTAATTTTCAATTAAGACACTGCAGTGAGCTATCACGGCCGCATTTTGTCCCACCATACCTAACCCTTCCATGGTTCCGGCTTTAATATTGACACAATTAGCCTCAATTTTAAGTAATTTTGCTACATTATTGGCCATTAGTTGCTTATATTCTTTTAATTTAGGCTTTTCTAGATAGATAGAGCAATCTAGATTGACAATGTGATATTTAGCCACTTGAAGCATTTTATTTACTTCAGCCACAAAAAAAGATGAATCTATCCCTTGATATTTAGGGTTGGTGTCAGGAAAATGATCCCCTAAATCGCCTTGACCTAAAGCCCCAATCAAGGCCTCGACAATGGCATGTAACAAGACATCACCATCTGAGTGGGCAATAAAACTATATTCACAGGGAATGGTTATTCCCCCCAAGACTAAACACGTCCCCTTTTTTAAACGGTGAATGTCCATCGCACTACCAATTTTATACATCACTTTCATCTCCCTTATTTTCTATCATCTCACTACTCATATCAGCCACTTTAATCTTCTTAAATTTATTAGTAATTCGATTGACTCTTTGATCAAAAGTATCGCTATTGTGATATAAGGAAGTAATACCTTTATTGATGGTTCCCCATTCACTATCTAATTTCGTAAAATCTTTGTTTAATAAAGCTATTTGCTCGGTTATTTGTTTTACATTCAAATTTCTTTCATGATCAATGTAGACCATCTTATAGGTTTGAAGTAATGGAAAAATGGTGGTCGGAGAGACAATCAAAACATTCTTGTTTTGGGCCCGTTCGACTAAATCTTGACATTTGGAATGAATGAGAGCCAAAATGCCATCACTAGGCACAAACATAATGGCATAATCAGCCGTTTTGTTGGGAATGATATATTTATTAGCCACCGTATCGATATGGTTAACAACTTCCTTTTTGAAGCTTTTCATGATTTCTGCTTCTTCGACACTTTCTTGTTTATCAAAAAGTTTGGAATAAGCCGAGAAAGGAAATTTAGAATCAATACACAAAACATTGTGAGGTTCGGGCATGAAAATTGCCACATCTGGCTTGACATCACGTTGTTCACCTTTACCCTTTTTCAGGGTATATTGAGTTTTATAAATTTTGGGATTTTCACCATAAGCCGCATATAATATTTGATAAAGTTGTTGCTCACCAAAAGCTCCTCTAGCCTGATTATTAGTCAAAACATCTTGCAGACCGACCACTTCAGTCGATAACTTGGTGATGTTGGCTTGGGCTTGATCAATAATTGCCATTCTATCACTAATGCTTTGAAAAGTAGTATTATTCTTTTCAAACCCTTTAGTTAATCTATCTTCAACCTTCGTATTAATCATTTCCAGCCGCTTTTCAACTGTTTCATTGAGCAGTTTAAATTGCTCTTGAAGTTTGAAATTGATACTTTCTTGATAATCATGAATGTCTTTGGTGGTTGTAAGACGATTATTTGAAAGTGAATTAAGGATATTAGTATTGAAAGATAGCAAAGTATTTTGCATTGCTTGCACAATTTTTTGCAAAGATTCATCCGAATTGTTGACTACATTTTGGTGCCTAGTTGGTCCAGTTAGTAACAATATAATAATAATTATTGCTGCCAATAGGCATAAAGATACTAAAATAATTAACAAAGTATCCATCTTATCAACTCCTGGGTAGATTATAACATAATCTAAGATAACATAAATTTAATTTTTTGCGCAATATCAAATACTAATTGTAACTATATAATAAGAAAACAAGGGCCACAAAGATAGCAAGAAAAGTTTACTTAAAACTTAGTTAATAAGTCCTTTATTTAAAAACAAAACCCTAGAAGTTTTTCTAGGGTTTTAACTTTATTTAAATTCGTCAATGTCTCTAATCCAACAGCGTCTTCTTCTAATAATTGGTGCTTCAAAATTTTTCCATTGCGATTGAACCTTTTCATTTTCTTCTAGTTCTGGTCCTGTTTCGGCATATTCAATACCGAATTTTTGGGCACTTTTACAAATAGCTTCCATTAAAATGGCATTCAAGCCTAGCGATTGATATTTTGGTAAGACCGCGATGAAATACATATCCAAAACCTTTGGATGTTTCAAAGCCCGCAATAAATGGTACCACCCAAAAGGTAATACTTTACCATAACTTTTTTGAGAGGCTTGTGATAAAGAAGGAGCTAATGCTACTAAACCGGCCAATTGGCCATCCTTATCTTTGAGTATTTTCAAAAAGTTCATGTTCAGTAATTTAAAATAAGTATTAACATAGGTTGTGACTTGTTTTTCAGTAATAGGTACAACACCATGTAAAGGAGCAAAAGCTTCATTATAGACTTTGAAAAATTCAGGAACATAGGGTTCAAAGTCTACCCATTTCTTGAATTCAATTAATTGGAAGCCAAATCTATCTTGTAACATCTTGGAGACTTTGGTAACGCGTGGATCAAACTCTTTTGGCATATAGACTTTATATTCTCGCCAATCCACATCTTTAGTAAAGCCCAACGCTTCCATATGTTTGACATAATAAGGGGAATTATAATAGGTGATGGTCATGCCTGGAACATCATAACCTTCAAGCAACATTCCTTGGCGATCTAAATCAGTAAAGCCAATCGGACCATCAAATTCTGTCATGCCTTTGGCTATTCCCCACTTGGAAATGGCATTGAATAAAGCTTTGGTAACTTCAATATCATCAATCATATCCAAGTGATTAAATCTTAGTTGTTTGCGATTTATTTTTTGATTATAGACATGGTTAATTACTCCACAAATTCTACCAACAACTTGACCCTCTTGATAGGCTAAAAACTCAATAGATTCACAATATTCATAAGCATAATTTGTGATTCTATTAAAGGAGTTGATTTCATCAAAATTTAAAGGACAAACATAATATTGATTATCCTTGTAGAGTTTATTTGGAAATTGAACAAAAGTCTTATAATCTTTTTTGGATTCAACTTGCTTAATTATGATCTTAGCCATGTTTTTCTCCCTTACTTATTTTTTAAGTTTTTAATTTCATCTTTTAAGGACTGAATCTCTGCTTCCAAATCCTTTATCTCACTGCTCAACATATCCATCTCAATGAAATGATAGTTCATATTTTGGGCTCTGCGCCGCGAGGAATTATCTCTAAATTTATCTAAATCTACTGCTTTATCCCATCGATAAAAAATTCCGATTAAAAGGGCGATTACTAAAAAAACCACTCCTATTCCAATAAAAACGTAGAACCCTATAAAGGTTGCGTCCTCTTTATTTAAAACGAGGGTTGGTATTAAACCACCGAGGGTATACAATCCTCCAAATACAGCGAAAAAAATTACTAGATTAGTCTTGATCTTTTTTCTTTGCACTTTAATCTTTTCGATTATTACTTGTTTACGCGCTTCTGCTTGCTGTTGTTTTTCAAAATCTTCATAATATGTCATATGTTATCACCATATTAGAATGATACTACAAACAGTAAAAAATCGCAAATGGCTAAAAACTTAAATATTCATAAACGAAATATTGAAAAGATTCCAAATAAAAAGGTTAAACCGCTTGCACTAGTTTAACCTTATAGATAGGGTAAGAACTCTATTGATTGTCTTCGTCTATCTTTATTACTTCACTTATTTTAGTATCATCATTAGTCAATAACTTTTGCTCTTGGTCATAACCAAGCGGCCTAGCTGCAACTAGTGTTAATCCACTAATAATCGAGATAGTAAAAATCATATTTGTTAAAAGTGTTGATTTTAATTTTGCCATTTCGATTCACCTACCCAACTTTCTATCACTAGTATAATGCCACAAAAAGCATTTCTATTGGTGATATTGTAGCATTATTTTTCTGAATTTACTGTGAAGATGCATTTACTTTACTAAAGTGGAGACAATATCGACAAATTCAACATATTCAAGTTGTGAATCAAACTCAAAGTTATAGCCATTTTTGTTAAAATGTGCATATTGAATAGTTAGATGTTTTTCAGTAATTTCGTTGTGACTAAATTTAACTTCAATGCCATTAATGACACTAATTGTTTCATCACTATAGACTCGCAAAGGTAGTTGAGAAATATAAGCTGTCACAGCTTTATTAGTGTCTGTAACTTTTAGTACATCGAAATGATAAAAAAGATCGCTTGCTTCGACTGTTTTACGTAGATTAGTGATTTGATAATCGCTATTTTCATCAAGCGGTAAATAGGCATAACCTAAAGCCGCATTTAATTCTGCTTGGTCAATATCAGCCACAAAACCGCTAACAGAGGAAGAAGCATTAGCCGAACTTGATGACGCCATTGACGAATCGGAACTTTCTGGTCCTTTGGAAAATGCTAAAGCCAGCACATCTGGAATAAAGACAATTCCTAAGACAACAACCATAGCGGAAGCCAAAGCATAAAAAAGCATTTTATTTCTTTTCATTTGGGGAGCAGGAGCATGATAAAAGGCGGGCACTTTGACCTCTAAACTAGTATAGAGTTGTTTTTCAAACTTACTTTTAATCATAATAATCCTCCTTATTTACATTCTTACGCATTTTCTTCAAGGCATAGGCGTAAGTTGAGCGGACTTTGTCATAATCTAGCTTTAAAACTTTAGCAATTTCAGTATGTTTTAGGCCGCCATAGATATATAAATCCACAATTTCGGCTTCGATATCGCTTAATCCTCGCATCGCCTTACTCACAAATTCTGGATTAGTGGAGGCAGTGTAATTTTGTTGATTGATAATGAAATCCATTTTTTCGTTTTCCATAGCAATCTCATTACTTCGGCCCTTGATAATCTTATAAGCGGCATTTCTAGTAATCGTGAAAATCCAAGCTTTACTATTACTTCCCGCTTGATAACTCGCTGCATATTTATTGATAGCGATGAAAGCATCATGAGCTGCATCTTCTGCCAATTGATAATCTTTGAGCAGAGAAAGAGCATACAAAAATATTGGCTTTTGATAGCGTTGGTACAACATAAATAGTGCTTGTTCATCGTTATTAGCAATCCTATTTAACAGCGAATCATCACTGTTAATAAGTTGCCCTATCTTTAGAGCCAATTTTGCCCCTCCTACCCACCTCTACTTATATAAGTGGTTAAATCTTTATTTTGGAGAAAAAGAATTCAAAGGGAAGCAGCTGCTTCCCTTACTTACTTCATTTTTCTGCTAATTTCTTTGTTTCTCTTTCTTCTAGTTCTTTTAAAATAAGTGCATATCTGTCTTTATCTAAATCAAATTTCTTCATAAAGAAAATATAAGCAATGAGAATTAGAATAATTGGTAAAATAGTCATTGATAAACGCATAATCATTATCTGACTAGGTTCAATTCCGGCTAAAATATTACCCACAAAAGTCATATATTGAGGATTTGATTGATCAAGTTGTCCTAGTTCATTTGAAGTGAGATTCAATTTTGAAATAATAAGCGTTTGGCCTACTATAAAGCCACTGACAGCCGATGCCAATTTAACACCGAAAGGTCTTAATGAATAGTTGATACTTTCATTTCTAGTGCCAATCTTCCATTGTCCATATTCCACCGTATCAGCAAACATCATGATAATCAGCATTGAAATAGTGGAAGAACCAAAGAATAGGATGGCACCTGCAACACCTAAAATAATCATGTTGAGAGGCAAAATTATGCCAGCCGAGAACAATCCAACATAACCAACCAGGACACAGATAATGCCAATTGTAAACAATTTTTTCTTGGTAAACCTTCTAGATAAAGTTGGATAAAAAGCCATAGTGGCAATAGTTGAGACGGCTAAGATGATTGAAAAAATCATAAACTTGCTCCCAACCCCATAATCGGCCATGGCGAAATTGAAATAATACATGCCCATTCCAGTAGTAGTGAAATAACCAACATTGAAAAGAACATAGACCACTAATAAGATTAAAAGTTGATCATTACCTTTAATGATCTTAAACATTTCTTTTAATCCAGTATGCTTATGCTCGGCTCCAGTAACAACAGTTTTGGCTTCTTTAACTCCGAAAACGGTCATTAACTGACAAAGCACAAAGATCACAGCAACCACTATTGCACAAATGAAAAAAGCGGTAGCTAAGTTTTCGCCTCTAGTTGAAATCTGTGTTGAACCAGCAGCTAAAGCGTTAGAAATTAAATTAGTCACTGGTGATAGAGCGGCGATAACGGTGAATTGCCCAATTGAGGCAGCAATATTGGTAATTGTACCAACCTTACTTCTTTCGATTGGATCAGTAGTTAAAGAAGGCAACATTGACCAATACGAAATGTCGTTCATCGTAAAAGTCATCCCCCACAAAATATATAAAGCACCATAGATAACAGCCTGAATATTCGGTTCAGTCTTAAAGTTCATAAACATAAGAATAACAACAATTGCATTGGATATTGCTCCAATTAAAATCCAAGGTTTGAATTTGCCCCATTTGGATTTGGTGTTATCTACAATGGTCCCCATCATCGGATCATTAATGGCATCCCAAATACGCGCGAACATCATAATAAAGTTGACTGTCGCCAAAGCCACCGCCGTCAGACCAATTGCATCAGTTAAGAAGAGTAAAAATCCTGTGTTTACGATGTTGTAACACATGTCTCTGCCGATACAACCCCAGCCATAGGTGTGCTTGGTTCTGGTTGAAATTTTGTTATTCATTATCTAACATCTCCCTTTACACCTCTTTTATTATAGCAAATCAATAGTAATAAATATATCGATTTCTTACTTGCCAGTTGCAAACAGTCAACTCAAAATGATTAAGATTAAGCCTAAATCAAAGAAAAAAGAAAGGGGGTTTCTGCTACTAACTAAGCGCCAACCTGACTAGACTAACTACTTCTTGGCTATTAACCAGCTAACATTTCTTGATTTGTCCCCTTCTTTACTTTCTTTTGCTTTCCTCTCCATAAAAAAATCCCCTTAAATAAAAGGGGATAAAATTATTGCTTATTAATATTATTTATTAAAGTGTTGACTAATTTAAAAATCACCTTTTGAGTAAATTCATCAGTCAACTCCCCGCCATCATCAAACTTGGTGTGGGCATTGCCGATGAACACTTCAGGTTTATTTAAAAATCTCATTTCTAGAAAAACCCCAACTTGACGGAAATGGTATTGAGCTCTCGCCCCTCCTAACCACCCCATACTTGCACTCATTAAGGCCACCCATTTATCTTTAAATGGCATCCTTTCATCTCTTGAAGCCCAATCGATAGCATTTTTTAAAACTGGCGGAATGGAGTAATTGTACTCAGGTGTAGAAATCAAAAAGCCATCTGCTTGCAAAAGTTTATCTATAAATTCACTAACAACACTCGGCACTCCCTGGGCCTCAACATCTTCATTAAAAAATGGTAACTTTGATAAATCCAATATTTCAAGTTCACTATTTTCTGGCATATTTTTTTGGGCAAATCTTAAGGCTGCTCTATTATAGGACTTTTGGCGTAGGCTCCCATTTAAACCTATTATTTTTAATTTATCTTTATTCATTTACAATTATCTCCTTTGCTAGTACAAAATAATCTTAGCATATAAATTTCTAGACTCAAATACTTATGCTTAACTATTTAACTTGAAAAGAGCTATCAATCTACTCCAAAACGTATCTTTATTATCTTTATCTTTCTCTTCATCATCTGGTCTAACAATAACTTTTTCTTCTATTTTGGCACTCTTTAGCACAAATTGAACAGATTTAACATTCTCGTTTTCTTGATTAACAAATGAAATATATTCTAAATCTTCTTTATTATATTCACTCACTAACTCATCAATCTTTTCTTGCATTTTTTGTGGTAAAATTTCGACGCCTTCAAGTAATTGTAAGACGCCATCATTTAATTCTAGCATTCCATTATAAAATTCAACATTACCTAAATATAACTCACTTAAGCCTGAATTAAAATCAGAATAGCCACCTACCAATTGATTTAATCCAGCATAGTAGGCCCCTAACCCTTGGTGAAATAAATTATAATTATTAGCGATTGTAGCTATTGAAGTTTCTAGTAAAGATAGCATTGCTCCATAATCTTCATCTCCAAAAGCGTTTTCAACATTAGTGGCTAGAAAATTTAATGAGGCAATTATTTCTCCTAAATTGTATATTACCTCATCTAATCCTGGACCAATTGCTGCAAAAGCTGGCTCAACACTTGTATATGTTCCTTTCACAGTACAAGCATTACTATAAAAACTACTTAATTTACCAATCAATTCGGCAGAAGTAGGGTTACTTGCGAGCAAAATTTCCAGTTCACTTTCTGATATATCGCATTCTGGAATTGCATCTATACTTGCATCTAAAGCAGTATATGCTAAATTAAAACCGTCCTTTAAACTTGTTAATCCCGCAGACATTGTAGTAAGTCCACCAGCAATTGTAGTTAATCCCGTCAGCAATGCTTCTATTGAACTAAGATCAAGCATACTTCCTAATCCAGTAACTGAACCAGCCAAAGTATTTAAGCCGTTTTTCATCTCACTTGAACCATTTAAAATCGTATTAAAATTACTTGCGAGAGCATTTAAACCTTGCGAAAAATCAACAGAGCCATTTAATAAGCCATAGATGCCTTGCTTCATATTATCGGATGCCTCACTCATTTGATCAACACCTTCAGAAAAGTCTTCAACAGCTTCTATTAATTCATTAAACTCATCTTTAATGTTAGTGGTGTTTGGTATTTCAATATCCATTGACATAGGAATTGCAGCAATATCAATCCCGGCCATAGAAAAATTATTAACATCCGCCTCTATTACTATATTGGCATTGTTTTTAGGCATAACAGTACAATTAATTAATTTATTTTTCCCTGAATTAGCAACAATCCCACTATTAGAAACAATATTGGTGGCCTTTAAGACACTCAAAGTGAAAGATATTTGCAATAAATAATTATCATAGAAAAAAGAATTTATTGTTTCATTTTTACTACTTGTTAACTCTATCACTAAATGACCACTACTACCCGATAGTTGTTGTGGCGTTATCGCGGCTCCATCTAATAAATATTTAATACTTAAATTCCAAGGTAACTCTTTAACAATTAAATCCCCTTGATAGTAAAAATTCCCAGAGTCACTGCTGACTTTTATGTTATTATTTTCATAACTAATATCATTGGTATTAGTTAGATTTTTTAATGATGAGTAATTACCATAATCACTAATCATTCCACCCTTGCTAACATCAAATATATTTACGACATAAATATTAGCAACATCTCCAGCATAATTTAGATTGGCATAAATAACTTCTTCTTTACTTTTTACGACGCTTTGCTCAACTGTTTCATTATTTGCTAGATTTTCTGCTTGCTTATCTAAATTATTTACTCCTGAACCAATTGAAAAAAATGTTGTTAATAGCACTGCGAATAATAAAAATGCTTTTTTCATACTTATTCCTCCTTTATTACCTTGTCTTGGTTTTTACTAAGTTTTTTCTTTTCAAAGATAGGCAGTAGTGCTGGTAAAAAGGCCACTACTAATACCATTGACAAAATTGTACCTCTTGCTAAAAGCATTCCAAGTTCTGATACTATTGGGTTTGAAGAGGTCATCCATAACGTTAATCCTGCCAACGCTAAAATGGTGGCCGAAATTAAAATTGAACTAAATGTTTCATTAAGGGCATTTTTTAGCGCTTCTTTTTTATCAAATGTTTTGCGATTATCAACATAATGGTCAGTCAGCAAAATTGCATAATCCACGGTTGCCCCAAGTTGGACGGTATTAATTACTAAAAAGCCAATATAACAAAGCGGAGTACCCGAAAAATATGGGACAGCTAAATTTATCCAGATTGCAGATTCTATTGTTAAGAGTAAGATTATTGAAAGTTTAAATGATTTGAACGTAACAATCAGTACTAATAGTATTGCTATAATCGCAATTATGTTAACAGTAGTATTGTCTTTAGTAACTACATTTTTCATGTCATATAGATTGACGCTTTGGCCTAAAGAGTAATAATCATCACCATAATATTTTTGGGATAAACTTTGAACATCTGTGACAAGCTCAAAAGCAATTTCCCCCTCTTCTTTGGTATTTGTATTTATTATTACCCGACTATAATTTGCAGAATAAAACTGATTTACTATTTCTTGATCTAAAAACTCGCTAGGTATCGTATTACCAACAACAGTCGAATAAGACATAATAGATTCCACATGATTCAGATTAGAAATTTCAGCAAGCAACTCTTCTTCTTTGGCTAATTCGCCTTTAGGTAGCAATAAAACAATCGTGGTTGATTCACCAAACTCATCACTAATTGCTTGGGCATCAATACCACTTCGACTTGTTGCAACAAGATTGTTTTGGCTGCCATAAGTAAATTCATTTTTGTTTTGGGCTAAAAAACTTGGGACAATAAGTATCAGAACCAAAACAAGAATAGGCATTTTTATCTTGGAAACAATATTTGGAATAAATTTAAATTTGGGAAATATATTCTTGTGCTTTGTTTTATCTATCAATTTGTATAAAGATAAAGTT
>CAYIYS010000004.1:0-32451 GCA_964367975.1 uncultured Eubacteriales bacterium | reverse complement strand
TTTGGTTTCTTAGGTGTCATTGTACCGACACGGGTGCAAACTCCTCTTTTTTGAGGGGCTGGATTAGCAGTCTCTCTCTTTTTGAGTGAGTCCCAGCCCTTTCCTAGAGCTGGAGATTTTGACTTAAAAGTCACTTTACTTCTACTTTGACGAACTAGTTGACTAATTGTTGGCATTCTTTGCTTCTCCTTTCATCTTTCTTTTATACACACAATACCAGGCGTTTATTTTTTAATAATTTTTTATGGTCTCATGAAGAGACCCCACGATGATATTGGCACGCCCAAAGGCGCGGCACAATATATTTTAGTCATGTAAGCGCTTATTGTCAATATGTTTTTCGCTAACAAGAGACTCTTATTTTAAGATAGTTAAATAATAGACTACGCCCAACAATATTAAGTGCTCAACATTGTTATCTAATAATACTAATATAAAGGCGCCCAATCAAGGGCGCCTTGAGCTTAACTATTTTCGACTGGACTATTTAATTCCGACTCATAAGCCTCATCTTCTGTTTGCTTATAGCAATCTTCATAACGATGAGTGACTGTAATTTCTTTGACACCTGTTCCAGCTGGAATCATCCGTCCAACTAGCACATTTTCTTTTAAGCCATGGAGATAATCAATCTTACCATTAGTAGCAGCATTCGTCAAAACTTTAGTAGTTTCTTGGAATGAAGCAGCAGCTAAGAAGGAATCAGTTTCGAGAGCGGCCTTAGAAATACCTAAGACTAGCGGACGAGCAACTGCTGGATGTCTTCCTTCTAAGAAGGCTTTTTGGTTAACTTCGGTAAATTTGAAGAAATCAACCTTAGTTCCAGGCAATAATCCTGTATCGCCACCCTCAATAACTAACAAGCGTTTAAACATTTGTCTAATCATGATTTCCAAGTGCTTATCTGAGATATCACTCCCGTTAGCGCTGTAAACCTTTAAGACTTCGGTTAAGATATAGTTTTGAACTCGCGAGACATCACTGACTTCAAGTAAGTGTTTAGGATTAATGGCTCCTTCAGTAATCTTTTGGCCATTTTCGACTTTATCTTCTTTCTTAACTAAGACTCTAGCTTCGAAAGGCGTCATGTATTCTCTTTCATCAAGTTCATTCTTGATGCGAATGGTGTAACGACCATTATCATCTTTGGTAACTGACTCAACATTACCCGCAATCTCTGAAATAATAGCTTCACCTTTAGGGTTACGCGCTTCAAATAATTCTTGGACCCGAGGTAAACCGTTAGTAATATCTTCGCCACCAGCGACACCGCCCGTGTGGAAGTTCTTCATCGTTAATTGAGTACCAGGTTCACCAATAGATTGGGCAGCCATAACACCAACTGCTTCACCTTTTTCAACTTGTAAACCAGTCGCCATGTTACGTCCATAACACTTCTTGCAAACTCCATCTTTAGTTTGGCAACCAAATATTGTTCTAATTTCTAGTTCTTCGATATCGGCAGCCACAATGGCTTTAGCCTTGGCTTCATCAATCATCTCATCATGCGAACAGAGCATTTGTTGACCATCTGGTGTATAGACATCGCGTAATGGATAACGACCAATGATTCTATTAATAAATGGTTCAATAACTTTATTCTCTTTTTCATCATAAATTTCTTTAACGATAGTGCCGTGATCCGTGCCACAGTCATCTTCTCTAACCACAACATCTTGAGCCACATCAACTAGTCTTCGAGTCAAGTAGCCCGATTCTGCTGTTTTCAAAGCAGTATCTGCTCCGCCTTTTCGAGCACCATGGGAAGAAATGAAATATTCAGAGACGGTTAACCCTTCTCTAAATGATGATCTAATTGGTACTTCGATTTCATCACCCGATGGATTTTCCATGATTCCTCTCATGCCACAAAGTTGAATGAAGTTCGATTCACTACCTCTGGCTCCAGAGTCTGACATCATGAAGATTGGATTGGTTGGATCGGCTCTCAATTGGCTAGTGATACCAGCACCCATTGATCTACCGGCCGCTTCTTTCCAAACTGTACAAACTAGTTTATGTCTTTCACTGTCAGTTAATAAACCTCTTTCATACATATCAAAGTATTCCATAACTTTCTTATCAGCCTTGTCAATCGTTGCTTTCTTTTCCGAATAAATTGGAATATCAGCGATTGAAACAGTCGTAGCTGATTCAGTCGAATATTTAAAGCCTTGATCTTTTAACATATCAAGCATGATGGCAGTATCTTCCTTACCACACTTAGAGAAAGTTTCGTTGATAATCTTACCTAAATCTTTCTTCTTGAATGGTGGATTCGTTCCCATCGCAGCAATTCTTTCTTTGATGTTTTCACCCTTGCGAATGAAAAATCTATCCGGAGTTGCATCATAGTTTTCGGCTTGGTTAACAATTAAGTATGGGAAATTATCTGGGAACATTTGATTGAAAATCAATTTACCAACACTAGTGGCTAAATAACTTTCATTTTGTTCAGCAGTAAAGCCGACCTTATGCAATCCTTTACCTCTAACTGCAATTCGACTATGTAAGTGAATATCGCGATTTTCTAAAGCGAAAATAACTTCGGCATAATCGTTATAAACTTTGCCTTCAGTCCGCGCATAGTTTTCAAACTCTAAAGCTTTTACTTGGTTATTAGTTTGGCGATATTTCTCAGCTTGTTTTAAGAAATCTTCAATTGTATTTTCAATAGTTAAATAGTAGTTACCTAGCAACATATCTTGGGATGGAGTAACAATTGGTTTCCCATCTTTAGGACCTAATATGTTTTTGGAACCTAACATCAGTTGGCGGGCTTCTTCAATCGCTTCATCTGACAATGGAACGTGAATCGCCATTTGGTCACCATCAAAGTCCGCATTGAAAGCGGTTGTTACTAATGGGTGAAGCCGAATAGCTTTACCCTCCACTAGTTTAACTTCAAAGGCTTGAATACCAAGTCTATGGAGTGTTGGTGCTCGATTTAGTAAAACTGGATGTTCCTTAACTAATTCTTCAACAATCCTCATGGCCATTGGGTCACCAGAATCAATCTTGCGATTAGCTTGCTTAGCGACTGTGACTATACCTTCTTTGACCATTTTAGAAGCAATGAAAGGTTTAAATAATTGAACAGCCATTTCCCGTGGAACACCACATTGATACATCTTAAGAGATGGACCGACCGCAATAACGGAACGACCTGAATAGTCAACCCGTTTACCTAATAAGTTTTGTCTAAAACGTCCTTGCTTACCTTTTAAGGTATGCGACAATGATTTTAATGGCCGACCAGCCACTCCACAAACCGCTTTACCGCGGCGCCCATTATCAATTAAAGCATCAACTGCTTCTTGAACCATCCGCTTTTCATTCATTAAGATGACGGAAGGGGCGTGAATCTCGAGGAGTCTTTTCAATCGAGTATTACGAGTAATAACTCGACGATATAATTCATTTAAATCACTAGTGGCATAACGGCCACCATCTAGTGGTAACATTGGTCTTAATTCAGGTGGAATAACTGGTAAAACTTCCAAAACCATCCACTCTGGTTGATTGGTGGATTGTTTAAAAGCTTCCAAGACCTCTAAACGTTTGATTAATTTTTGGCGTTTTTGGTTCTTGGCCCCTTGGGTTTCTTTTAATTCCTTTTGAACTTTTTCAAACTCAGCATTAATATCGACTTCTTTTAACAATCTTTGGATAGCTTCGGCCCCAATTGAAAATTCGGCGCCTGTATTATCTGAGATAAATTTAGAATATGTCAAGAAATCGAGTGGTTCATTTTGAATTTTAATTCGATCAATTAAGTTAGAGCAACGAGTTAACTCACCCGTTTCATCAACTGCTGACATAATTTCTTGTAGTTTCATCACTAAGAAATCTTTATTTTCAGTTTCTTTGATACCAAGTACAAGTTTATTGAAATTAACATCACTGGTTAAAATAGCACTTAAATCATAATCAACTTTGATATTAGTAATTGCTGTCAATAAGTCAGGGTAAATACTTTCCTCTACCTCATCACCTTGTTCACTAATTCGGCGAATTAATGCCTCACATTTAACATAATAACCTTTCTTATCCTTTTGTTCTTTAATATTTTGGATAATCGAAGCAAAACATTTCTTGGCAGATTGTTCATTGAAAACCTCACGATAGGTTAATAATTCACAATTACCAGTATTCACACAAATATGAGAAACGAAGTAAACAACTTCTTCTAGTTCTTTAGGTGTAATATCTAGGACTTGAGCAATGCGGGAAGGAATACCTTTAACATACCAAATATGCGTGACCGGAGTAGCTAGTTCAATATGGCCCATCCGTTCTCTTCTGACATTTTTAGTGGTAATTTCTACTCCACATTTTTCACAAATTAAGCCTTGATATCTTGGCTTTTTATACTTGCCACAGAAACATTCAAAGTCCTTAGTCGGACCGAAAATCTTTTCACAAAAGAGTCCATCGCGCTCAGGTTTTTGCGAACGATAGTTAATAGTCTCAGGTTTGGTTACTTCACCATGGGACCATTCTCTAATTTTTTCAGGAGATGCAAGACCGATTTTGATGGCGGCTAATTTTGTAACATCATACATAACTGTCCCCTCCTATTCATCATCGCTGCCAGCGCCTAAATCAATTTTAAACTCTGACGCGGAATCTCTAAATGAAGCGTTAATAGTGCGAACGGCCATTTCATTTTGTTTAACCATATCTTTAGTCGAAAGTTCATTACCATCTTTATCTTGTAATTCAACATCAATGGATAAGGCTTGTAATTCTTTTTGTAAGACCCGGAAAGCTTCTGGCATTCCCGGTTGTGGGATTGGTTGACCATCAATAATAGCTTTATAGGTCTCGGCCCGTCCCAACATATCATCTGATTTAATCGTTAAGATTTCTTGTAAGGTATGGGCTGCCCCATATGCTTCAAGAGCCCAAACTTCCATTTCACCGAAACGTTGACCACCATTTTGAGCTTTACCTCCTAATGGTTGTTGCGTTACTAATGAATATGGTCCGGTTGAACGAGCGTGAATCTTGTCATCAACCATGTGTGATAACTTAATCATGTACATGACCCCCACGGCAATTCTTTGTTCGAATTGTTCCCCAGTTCGACCATCATACAAGACTTTCTTACCATCTGGATCCATCTCGGCTTTAGCCATTAATTCAGTTAATTCTTGGTTGGTAACTCCATCAAAAACTGGAGTAGCGACTCTCATTCCAAGTTTTTTAGCGGCCATGCCTAAATGCAGTTCGAGCACTTGGCCGATATTCATCCGGCTTGGAACACCTTGAGGATTTAACATAATATCAATTGGCGTACCATCTTCCATATATGGCATATCTTCGATTGGTACAATTTTGGAAATAACACCTTTGTTACCATGGCGCCCTGCCATCTTATCGCCCTCAGCAATTTTACGCTTTTGCGCAACATAGACGTGAACAGCCTCATTAACTTCTGGTGCTAAATCTTCACCATCTTTATCATTGCGTGAGAAGACCTCAACATCAAGCACAATACCAGCGCCTCCATGAGGAACTCTTAAGGAATTATCTTTGCCATCTTTAATCTTTTCACCGAAAATAGCCATCAAAAGTTTTTCTTCTGGTGATGGTTCGGTTTGACCTTTTGGGGTAATTTTACCAACTAAGATATCTCCTTCTTTAACTTCTGAACCTGGCACAACGATACCTCTAGCATCAAGATGAGCTTTCGACTCATTTGAAACATTACTGATATCTCTGGTGATTTCTTCAGGTCCTAATTTAGTATCCCGACATTCAATATCATATTTAACAATGTGAATTGAAGTATAAACATCATCTTTAACCATTCTTTCGGACATGATGACCGCATCTTCGTAGTTATAACCTTGCCAGGTCATAAAGGCGACAGTTACGTTTTGACCAAGTGCCAATTCACCATTTTCCATACCTGGACCATCCGCAATGATTTCGTTGGCCTTGACTCTTTGGCCAATTTCGACAATTGGACGGGTATTGATACAAGTCCCTTGGTTAGAACGCACAAATTTATGCAGTTTATAATCCTTGACTAGTCCTTCATCATTTTCGACTGAAATTCTAAGAGCATCGACATACTTAACAGTTCCAGCCTCACTGCATAAAACAGCTGAGCCAGAATCTTGAGCAATTCGCGCTTCCATTCCAGTCCCAACATATGGGCATTGAGGTTGGAGGAGTGGAATCGCTTGTCGTTGCATGTTAGCTCCCATCAAAGCCCGCTTAGCATCATCATTTTCCAAGAAAGGAATACAAGCGGCGGCCACCGAAACAATTTGTTTAGGTGAGACGTCGATATAATTAACTTCTTCTTTATCAACAATCGTGGTTTCCCCTCTTCTTCGAGCAATTACTTTTTGTTCAGCAATTACTTTCTTAACTACTCGCGAAGGTAAACCTTGATTGATTTTAGCATTATCTTGTTTAATTTCTTCTTCAGTTAAAGGTTGAGCTCCTGGCTCATCTTTAGCATAATAGTTTAACTTGATGTTGGCTTGGGCGATAACAAAGTTGTTTTCATCATCGGCTGATAAATAATCAACACCTTTTTCACCATCAAGCACGACATATTCTATAATTTCTTGGCCATTAGCATCGGTAGTATGAACTTTCTTAACTCTCCGGTATGGAGTTTCAATAAAGCCATAGCAATCAATTCTGGCGTAAGAAGATAGGTTATTAATTAGACCAATGTTTGGTCCTTCTGGTGTTTCAATTGGACAAATTCTACCATAGTGAGAATCGTGAACATCACGCACCGCCATGGCTGCTCTTTCTCGTGATAACCCACCAATACCTAGAGCCGAAATTCTGCGCTTATTAGTTAATTCAGCTAAAGGATTAGTTTGATCCATGAATTGGGATAATTGGGAAGAGGAAAAGAATTCTTTAATCGCCGCTGTTAAAGGGCGAATATTGGTTAAATTCTTGGGTGTCAGAGTGGAAGTTTCGGTCGTTGACATCTTATCTGAGACCGTTCTTTCCATTCTGGATAAACCGATTCTAAATTGGTTTTGTAATAATTCACCAATTGTTCTGATGCGACGATTCCCAAGGTGATCAATGTCATCAACATCGCCGATTCCCTCAGTTAAATTGAGGAAATAACTAAAGGATGCGACAATATCAGGAACGGTAATATGTTTTTTATCAATTCTTAAATCAGTACCTACAATGATTGAGATATTGTCTTCGGTCATTTCCGCATTACGATAAACCCTGATCATTTGAACTGTGTTAGCATCATCTAAAGTGATGTCATCACCTAAAGAGTATGCACAAGCACCTAGTTCAAAGACACCCAGTTCTTTTAATTGACGAATCTTTTCTTCATCAATAAAATCGCCCTTGTTGAAGATAACTTCGCCATTGACATCAGCTAAAGGTTCAGCTAAATAGTGATTGACTAAACGATTATAAAGTCCGAGTTTCCTTCTAAACTTAAACCGTCCTGCACGTCCCAAGTCATAGCGTCTTGGGTCAAAGAACTTTTGTTTGATTACTGTGCGAGCACCCTCTTCATTGGTTTTTTCTCCTTGTCTGACCTTGCTATGAATTTCTAGCATAGCGTCAACAACGGAATGAGTACTATCCTTTGCTAAGGTGTTCTTTAAAAATGGATTGTCGCCAAACAAATTTTTCATTATTTCATCGCTAACGCCTAAAGCCCGCAACAAAACAGTGGCAGGAACCTTCCGGGTCCTGTCAACTCTAACATACATTATTTCTTTAGCATCTGTCTCATATTGAATCCAAGTCCCGCGAGTTGGAATTACTTCACCCGAATAAAGGTTTTTTCCGGTTTTATCTTTTTCCTTGCCATAATATGCACCTGGCGAACGAACTATTTGGGAGACGATAACTCTTTCGGCACCATTAATGACAAAAGTTCCACTTGGAGTCATTTTTGGAAAGTCGCCCATAAAGACCCCTTCTAGATCCGAATCTTTCTTGTCTTTTTTAACCTTATCTTCTTGTTTTTCTCCAAGAACGATTCTCTCGCCTGTATCTTTGTCAATTTTGGTCAATCTTAATTCTACTTTCAAAGGAACAGAATAAGTAAGATCTCTTTCTTTACAATCATCGATTGTTTTCTTTGGTTCCTCGAACCAACACCTAACATAAGATAACTCTAACAATTTGTTTGGACTGTAGATAGGATAGATATCTCGAAAAACTTCATCAATCCCTCTTTCGACGAAATCCTTGTAAGAGTCCGTTTGGATGGCAACGAGATTTGGTAAATCCAGCGTCCCGCTAACTTTCGAATAATTTTGGCATTTCAACTTCTTGTTTCTTAAACTTGATTGTTCAATAGCCACTAGCAGTCACCCCTTATTTCCTTATTTATTTGTCAATTTTACACTATGTGTAGCTTTTTTGCGTATCAAAAAACGCTATATATAGGCAATTTTATAGTTTAGCAAATATTTATCTTATTTGCAAGACATTTTTAACAATTAAACGATTATTTTGAGTTTTTTACACATTTGAGTAAATAATATCCTTTATTTCGCTTAATAATCTCACAATTACCGAATATTTCAGTTAATTTATTTTTGGCGCTTGGAGCTCCATGGGATTTGCGAATCACAACTAAAAGTTTTCCTCCCATGTTTAAATGGTCATATGCCCCAGAAAAAACACCATAAACAACATTTTTCCCGGCTCTAATCGGGGGGTTTGCTAAAATGACAGCAAAGGATTGCTTGATGTTGGTATACAAGTCACTTTCAATGATCTCAACATTATTAAGTTGATACTTTTCCACATTCAATTGGGCTAGTGTCAAAGCTCGTTTATTGACATCACTCATGGTCACAAATAAATCAGGTTGCAAGGCAGCTAGCGTAACACCAACTACCCCTAGTCCACAACCAATATCGAGCACACGACCAGTTAAGCCATCATTCAGTCCACCCTCAATTAAGGTTAAAGTCCCCCGATCTAATCCGTCTTTAGCAAAAACTCCCTTATCCGAAAATAAAGAGAAATTGTGTTCTTTAATTTTATAATATATTACTTTGCGTTCACTTTTTAGATTGGGATCATTATCAAAATATTGTGGCATAAATCTCCGCTCCTTTAATAAGCATAAAAACCTGCTGCAAAGCAGGTTTATTATTTATTGTAGGCGAATTGAATTACTTTAATTCAACTTCTCCACCAGCATCGACAAGTTTCTTTTTAGCTTCTTCTGCTTCAGCAACTGGTAGCTTTTCCTTGATGGTGCATGGTGCAGTATCGACTAATTTTTTGGCATCAATTAAGCCTAAGCCTGTAATAGCTTGAACTGCTTTGATGACTGCGACTTTGTTTTGGCCACAGTTTTTTAAGATGACTGTAAATTCAGTTGGTCCGGCAGCGGCAGCACCTGCATCATCAGCAACTGGAGCAGCAGCAACTGGGGCGGCGGCGGTAACACCAAATTCTTCTTCGATAGCTTTGACTAAATCATTGAGTTGGACAATTGTCATTTCTTTAAGACTTGCGATAATTTCGCTTGCTTGTAATTTTGCCATAAATATTTTCCTCCATTTATTTGTTTAATTAAGCGGCAGTAGCTTCAGATTCTTTGTCAGCAATTGCTTTAACTGCACAAGCAAAGCCTCTGATTGGTGATTGTAGGCAACTTAAGAACATCGAGATTAAGCCCTCTCTGCCCGGTAAAGTTGCAATCGTTTTCATTTCTTCGGCTGAGATGAATTTTCCTTCTAAGACACCGCTTTTTACTACTAAATTAGTATGCCCCTTGGCAAATTTAGATGCGATTCTTGGACCAGCAATTTCATCTTTGTGAGAGAAGATTAAAGCATTAGGACCAACTAAATCTTTTTTCAGTTCAGCGTATCCTAGAGTATCTACTGCTCGATCAACCAATGTGTTCTTGTAAACTTTTAAAATGGCATCTTCTTTACGTAAAAGATGACGCAACTCTTCAGTTTCATGAACAGTTAAGCCACGGAATTCAATTAAAGTAACACTGGAAGCGTTTTTGAAGTCTTCACTTACTTTATCGATAACCGTTTGCTTAGCAGCAATTGTTTCCTTTTTCATTCACTAGTTTCCTCCTTACTTTTATCTAGTAATCAATATACTGTATAAAAATAAAACCCACACTTGGAGGTGTGGGTTTAGTTGAGCATAATAAATATACTTACTAACACACCTCGGCAACTTTATTAAACCTCTTGGTCGTTGCTGTCTACGGTATATTGATGACTTTTTTATTTTAATCTACTTGACAATCTTTTGCAACTATTATTCGGCAACAACATCTTTTTTGATGTCATAGCTAAGTCTAATAGCTGGTCCCATCGTGGAAGATAAGACACAATTTTTAATATAGATGCCTTTGACTGAGGCTGGTTTAATTTTGACAATTTGTTTGACAACTGCATCAATGTTTTCCATTAACTTAGCATCATCAAAACTCATCTTGCCACAAATAACATGAACATTGCCTTCTTTATCAGCTCTATATTCAACTTTTCCGGCTTTGATTTCATTGATAGCTTTTTTGATATCTGGAGAAACCGTGCCAGTTTTTGGGTTAGGCATTAAACCTTTAGGACCAAGTAATTTACCTAAACGGCCTAATTCACCCATCATATCAGGAGTGGCCACGATCACATCGAAACCAAACCAGTTTTCATTTTTAATTTTTTCTAACATCTCTTTGCCACCCACAAAATCGGCCCCTGCTTCTTTAGCTTCATCAACATGACTAGTGATGGCTAAGACGGTTTTAGATTTGCCGGTTCCATTTGGTAGAACCATTGCTCCTCTGATTTGTTGATCGGCTTGTTTTGTATCAATGCCTAAGTTAAAGGAAACAGTAATTGTTTCATCAAACTTGGCGAACTTTGTCTCTTTCAATACTTGAACGGCTTCGGAAGTTGAATAGATTTTGCCCTTTTCAATCTTCTCGGTAGCTTTTACTAATTGTTTACCTTTCTTTTTCATTCTAAAATCCTCCTCTGTGGTTATTGCGGAATTTTCCTCCCACAAAATGATGGTAACCTAGTTGCTTATTTTTTTGCCATGCCTTCGACTACAATACCCATATTACGGGCAGTGCCTTCAATAATCCGCATTGCTGCTTCAATATCGTTAGCATTTAAGTCTGGCATTTTGTATTCAGCAATTTTTCTCACATCTTCAGCTGAAATGGTTGCTACCTTCACCGTATTAGGGGTTCCAGAAGCTTTTTGAATTTTAGCAGCCTCTTTTAATAAAACTGCAGCTGGAGTTGTTTTAATTACAAAACTAAATGTCTTATCTTCATAAGCGGTAATAATTACTGGAACTACTTGACCCATTTGTGCTCTAGTTTTGTCATTAAACTCTTGGCAGAATTTTGGCATATTAATGCCGGCCGAAGCTAGGGCTGATCCTGGTTTGGCTTGGCCTCCTGGAATCTCTAACTTAACGACTTTTGCGATTTTTGCACTCACGCGACACACCTCCTATTTGTTTTGTCCGTGTCGTGGTAATAACAGACAAATGTCTTCCCACTCTACGCAATCTTGCACTCACGTGCTTTAATATAATAGCAAACTCATAGCTATTTAGCAATATTTTATTCATAAAATAGCAAATAATTCAATCGTTTAACAAAAAAGGCTCCGCAGAGCCTAATTTTAGAATACTTTTTCAATGTCTTGGAAAGACAACTCAACTTGTTGAACTCGACCGAAGAAAGTAGCAGAGACCATCACAGTACCATGTTCGATATCCACACTTTCAATAGTACCACCGCTGCCGGCTAATGGGCCATGCAGAACAGTTACTTCAGTCCCAATCATATATTCCGTGTACATGTCTTTATTGACAATACCGGCTTTTTTCAAAACAGTATCCATTTGTTCTTTTGGAACAGGAAATGGCTTAGTGCCTTTACCTGAAGAACCAACGAATCCGGTAACTCCCGGTGTATTTCTGATCATAAACCAAGCTTCATCGGTCATAATCATTTCAACGAAAACATAACCTGGATATATATTCTTTTTCTTAATTTTAGGTTCTTTAGTTTGTTTATCAAAAGTTGGTAACCCATCTTTTAAGACGGGAATCTCTTCTTCGGTAACCAGAACTGTGAAGACATAGTCTTGCATATCCATAGTTTCGATCCGTTTTTCTAAATTCTCTTTGACTTTTTGTTCATGGCCTGAATAAGTATTAACGACATACCATTGTTTTTCGCCAATTTTTGTTTTATCCATATTCTCTCACCTCAATTAAACAAAGTTAATCGCTTGAAGTAATCTAATCACTAACCAGTCAAAGACGACTAATGCAATAGCAAAGAAGAAGGCGTAGGTTAAAACAGTGCCTAAAAGTTTAGACATTTCTGCACCTTTTACCCAGCGAATTCGGCGGGCTTCTTTAGCAATACCGGCTAAAAATGATTTAACTTTCTTCATCTTCTTCACTCCTTTACTTACTTTCTTTATGCAAGGTGTGTTTTTTGCACTTTGGGCAATACTTCACAATTTCGAATCTTTCTTTAGAACCATACTTTTGTTTGGTCGTAGAATAGTTCCTAGATAAGCAGTTTGTGCAGACTAACATGATTTTTTCGCGCATAATAAAACCACCTTCGCTAGATTACTTTAGCATAGATGCCGCCTCTAGTCAATCTCTACGATTCAGGAAACTCCTTTTTGTTTAACGATATTTCTTTTAATTCTACCCAAAATATTTTCAACTTGTTTGGGTGTGATGTTTAGCAAATTGGCAATTTCTTTTTGTGAGTAACCTTGATAGGTTAATTGCAGCACTTGCAAATCTCCTTGCCGAAAAAAGGGTTGCCCCAATAAATAGTTATACCCCTCTTGCAACACATATAAGCGTTCGGGTGAAGAAACTAAATCGCGTGACTCAAGACAAGTCACAAATTCCTCTTCGCCACCAGCGCTTATTTTCTCATTAAGTGATAAGAAAGCAACTTGGTTAGTGGTTTTTTGCTTACGGTTATATTCCAAAATATCATTGCGAATAATCACTTTAACATAGGAATAGAAGATCCCTTTTTCATAACGATAACAAATCAGACTTTTGCGCAGCGTCAATAACTCTTTTTGTAATAAAGCCGGCAAATCATTTGAAAATGTATGATAACGCACTAGTATTTCTTTGATCCAGGCTTTAATGATGGGTTTATATTTTATTTCTAATAATGCTACTGCTTTTACATCTCCCGTTCTAGCCATATAGACTAGCTCCGAGTCATTAAAAGCATTATAGATCACATTATCCCTCCTATTTAAGTGGATTTCGATTGTTATATATTTGGTAAAGTAGGACCGCGGTTGCCACTGAAACATTTAAGGAGTTGACATGACCAACCATCGGTAATTTTACCTTGAAATCACATTGTTCAAGAACAAGCCTTGAAATGCCCGACCCTTCGCTGCCCATTACTACCGCTACTGGCATCGAATAGTCAACACTTCGATAATCTTGTGCTTCAAAAGCTTCAGCACCGACAATCCAGAAACCAATTTTTTTGAGTTCTTGAATTGTTCTAGTCAAGTTAGTAACCATGGCAATCGAAACATGATCAATCGCCCCGGTTGACACTTTTATAACCGTAGAGGTGACGCTGACACTGCGATTTGTTGGCAAGATAATTCCAACCACCCCCATCGCATCACAAGTTCGAATAATGGCCCCTAGATTATGGGGATCTTGAACTCCATCAAGGATTAATAATAAGGGATTATGCAGACCCTCTAAAGAGGCGATTAACTCTTTTAGACTCAAGTATCGATAATCCTCTATTTCAAGAATTACCCCTTGGTGTAAGGCTTTTTCTTTTAAGAGTTTTTCAATACTTTTGCCATTCATTTTTACTACTTCCACTCCAAGAGGAAGCTTGGCTAAAATATCCTGATCTTTGAAATTATCTTGCAAGATAATTTTCTTAATCGGACTCTTGGTAGCTAAATGCATTTTGACCGAATTCTTACCATAAATATACATAATTAGATTAACCCTTTAGCGGCCAGTCTGGCGCGAACTTGATCAGCCTTTTCAAAGTCTTTTTGAGCTTTATATTCATTCCATTGTTGGAAAATTTCTTTATCCTCATTAGTAAGGTTTACTTCTGGATAAACTAGACCTAAAATATCTAACATTTTACGCAAAGTAGCATAACTAGCTGCACTCTTTTCCCAGTCATTTTGGCGCACCTCAATGTTCAAGGTTTTTAAAGTTTCATAAACTAGTGACAAAGCATTCGAGGTATTCAAATCAGCAGCCAAATAACTCACAAGTTGGGTCACTAACTCATTGGACTCAACTAGTTGGACTTGAGTCTTATGCAAATCAAGTTTGATTTTGGCGGCTTTCAAACTATTTTCTAGTTTTTCACTTTCACTAATGGCTGTTTTAATGACTTCTTCACTAATATTTAAGGGTGCCCGATAGTGGGATGAAATTAAGAGTAATCGAGTGGCATTGCCACCAATACTAGCCAACATATCTTTAGCTAAAATAACATTTCCTAAAGATTTGGACATTTTTTCATTATTGATATCCACAAAGCCATTATGAACCCAATAATTGGCTAAAGGCGTGTGACAACAAGCCCGTGATTGGGCGATTTCATTTTCATGATGGGGAAATTTCAAATCAAAACCACCACCATGAATATCAATCAAACTCGTTTTAAAAACACTATTAATCATCACTACACATTCGGTGTGCCAGCCAGGGCGACCTTTGCCCCAAGGTGAATCCCATTGAATGCCTAGATTAGTTTTCTTCCATAAAGCGAAATCCAAAGGATTGCGTTTCTTACTATTCTCTTCAACTCTAGCACCACTGCGTAAATCTTCTAAATCAAAATTACCGAGTTGACCATAATGCTCAGCTTGTTCGACCGCAAAAAAGACATCTCCATCGACATTATAGGCATAGCCCTTAGCTTCAAGAGCTTGAATAAACTTAATCATAGCCGCCATGTTTTCAACTACGTGAGGGGTGGCATCTGGCTTTTTAGCATTAACCTTTTGGCAGCAATCAAAATAACTTTTTGTATAAAACTCAGCCACACTTTGCTCGCTTTTGTGTTCCTCAAGAGCTTTTTTAATTATTTTATCATCAACATCCGTAATATTACTAACTAGAGTGACCTGATAACCTAAATATTCAAACATCCGACGCATGATATCAAAAGTCACAACCGGACGTAAATTACCAATATGAGCATAACCATAGACAGTCGGTCCACAATAGTAAAGACTGACTTTTTGAGGCACGATGGGTTTAAAAACTTCGATTGAATTCGACATGCTGTTATAGAATTTTACTTCCATAAACTATCCCTCCTAATAAAAACGTCTCTATTTCGACATAGAGGCGTGAAAGAGCCAAACCCTCTTTGCTACAACATACTACTATTTAGGCAAAACTGCCCTTTCTTAATTATGTATTCTAATCTTAGCATAACAAGACTAAAATGTCCATTTATGAAATAACTTTATCACTAAAGGATAAATCAAAGCGGTACCCCACTAAAAGTTAGACTATTGACAACTTTTGGTAAAATCCCATGCAAAAAAGTTGAAAGCAAAAACGTCTAGTTTAGAATTGCAGCTTTTTAAAAACCCAAGGAAATAAACCTAGGCCAACAAAGGCCGTAATTAAATAGCGCAAGAGATGGAAGTAACTAAGATCTGGTAAGACAATTTTCAGACCACTCTTGACACCAATAATAATGGCTAAGCCCAGCACTAATCGAATAATTTTCTTCCAAAGCGGCACTTTAGTCTCAAATTGGACAAATCTTTCTTCAAATAGAAAGGCCAAAAAGGCGCCCAGAAATAAACCATATATTTTGAAAAAATCAAAAGTTAATGGATTGTTATCAATTAAGAAAACAATGCCAAATGGTAACATCACAGCCAAGACTATTAAGAAGAGCAACTTAGAGTTTCCGACTCGATCGTATAAGTAATTACCTAGTATTGCTAGTCCAATACCTAAAAGCCCACCAACTAAAACATCTAAAGGATAGTGAACTCCTAAATATAAGCGCGATAACGCCACCAAGACAATGATAATAATCGCCACGATTAAAGGCCAACGCTTTTTTAATTGCAAAGCAATACCCGGAAAGAGCGTCGCCGCTCCTTGGGTGTGACCACTAGGAAATGAATAACCAGTTGCGGTTTCTTCGCGCAGAGTACGAATCCCTTCCTCCCCGATTGGGCGAGGACACTTAACTAAGTTTTTAATAACACCATTAACTAGGTTAGACGATAGAATAATAAAGACCAACTTCTTGCCAGTTTCTTTATTGATGGCATAATAAAATAAAGCAATCAAGGCAATCGCCAAAGTTTCTTCCCCTAGCATGGTGATATATTCACTAAGAGTATCTAGAAATGGCGAGCTTACTTGTTGGATAAAGCGAATAATTTCCAACTGAAATTCTTTTAATATCATAATTATTTCTCCAAATCAACATGGAAAGCCATGGCTTCGTATGGTCTTAAAGTCAAATCTTCTAATTGATGTTCACCCGGATAGTTAGCAATCAAACATTCATTTTTCTTGTCTTTAAATTCTGCCATCAAATTAAATGGTTGATTTGTATTGGTAAAATTAGCGATAACCACGATGGCTTCAGTTTTTAAAATTCTAGCATAAACATAGATTGTTTCGCTCTCGCGATAATATTCTTCATACTTTCCTTCTAAGACAATTGGATTGCCTTTTCTAATCTTTAGCAATTTACGATAGTATTGTAAGATTGAATTAGGATCTTGTTTAGCCGCTTCAACGTTAATTGTTAAATAATTTGGATTGACCCCAATCCAAGGTTGGGCCTCACTAAACCCAGCATTTTGACTAGTATCCCATTGCATTGGTGTGCGAGCATTATCTCTGCCCTTTTGCAAAACCGATTTTTTGATGTAAAACTTTGGGACACCAAGTTTTGGAGCATAATCTAACATGTTCAACGCTTCGCGGTCTCTTAATTGGTCAACACTCGTAAAATCTCCACTAGTCATGCCAATTTCTTGACCCTGATAGACATAAGCTGTTCCTTGTTGGAAATACATCATAGTCGCTAACATCTTAGCTCCTAATTCACGATATTGCGGTTCTTTAGAAGTGCCAAATCTACCGACACAACGTGGTTGATCATGATTTTCTAAATACAATGAGTTCCACCCAACGTTGTACATGCCTTTTTGCCATCTAAAGAAGACATTTTTAAAGCGTGACAGCTTGAATTTACGCCGCAAATACTTAATCCCGAAATGATTATCAACATCCATATGTTCAAAGAAGAAAATTGAGTCTAATTCCTGACGATCTTCACGCGTATATGAAGGGGCTATATCAAGCGTCATCATAACGCCCTCACCCACGGTGTAAGCATTATATTTAGCGAGCACATCTTTATTGAATTCATGTAATAAATCATGAATTCGTGGTCCATTGAGATAATACTCTTTACCCACTAAAGCAATGTGACCCTTGCCATTTAATAGGCCGCGATATTTTGATAAGATATTGATGACATCGCATCTAAACCCATCAACACCTAATTTTAGCCAGTATTCCATGATACTCTTGACTTCTTGAATTACTTTTGGATTATTGAAGTTCAAATCTGGTTGCTTTTTGCTAAATAAGTGTAAATAGTAATCATCAGTGGCTTCATTATATTCCCAAGCCGAACCGCCGAAAAAGGAAGTCCAGTTATTAGGTTTTTTGAGTTTTTTCCTAAACTTAACTTTTTTCCCTCTACGAAAGAAATAATAATCACGATAAGGGGATTTAACATCAGCCCTGGCTTGTTTAAACCAAGTGTGTTCATCTGAAGTATGATTGACAACTAAGTCCATCATCAATTTGATGTTGCGTTGATGTAAGCCGGCAATTAATTCTTTCCAATCATCAAGCGTACCAAATTCTTCCATAATTTGACGATAATCTGAGATATCATAACCATTATCATCATTAGGAGATTTGTAAACTGGTCCCAACCAAACAGCATCGATGCCTAAATACTCCAAATAATCTAATTTGGAGATAATCCCTTTTAAATCACCAATCCCATCATTATTTGAATCTTTGAAACTACGAGGATAGATTTGATATATTGCCGCATCTTTATACCATCTTTGTCTACTTTTTGCCATTGAGTTCAACTCCTTTTTTATTATTTAAACTTCTTAAGCCCCGTACAAACTTGTGATTGAGCAGATCAACCACTCCTTTAGCTTGTTCCATGGTAAAGGATTCTCCTCCCATCATACCAATCCAACGCATAACAATGAAATCTAACATTTCTTTATTAGCTCGGGCGCCTAAGATTGATTCTTCACCACTAGTTTTTTGACTAGCCGTTTTATATAAAAACTTGCCAATTAATGTCCCTTCAACCTCTTTAAAAGTGGTATTTAGATGATAGGGCCTATCATTAGCCAAAGTCGTCGGTGGTAAAATCACTAACCCGAGCAACTTTCTAAAGTCATTATCATTGAATTCAATTTTTTTAGAGTAACAATTATTTCCTTCTTGTCTTAGCCGCTCAATACTACCTTTGACACTGACCGGGTAAACGCGATAAATATCTCTTGATGAAGTTCCAATGGCGATTTCATAATCACCCGTCTCTACTTCAAATTGCTGCGAATTAACATCGTAATATTTCATCTCTTTAATTGGAATCACAATACTAACATGTTTTGTTTCCGCAATATTAAGCTGAACTTTTTCAAAACCTTTTAACTCTTGATAAGCATAGAAGTCTTTCTTTGATTTGTTTCTAATATAAACTTGAATAACCTCACTGGCCACATATTGACCGGTGTTAGTAATATCACATTCATAAACAAATGTCTCATTATTTTGGAGTAATCTTTCATTTTTGAAAGCAAAAGTACTATAGGATAAGCCGTGTCCAAATGGATATCTAACTTTAAGTTTGTAACTATCATAATAGCGATAACCAACATAAATAGATTCAGCATAATAAACATTATGAATCCCACCAGTGAAATATTTATAGCAAGGCGTATCGTGCAAATTCATAGGGATGGTTTCAGCTAGTTTACCACTCGGCGAAACTTCACCTAGTAACATCTCGGCCACCGCCCTACCGCCAGCCTGTCCCATTAAAAATGTCTGCAAAATAGCGCGACATTGAGGTTCAAAACCTAGATCCATGACCGAGCCACCTTGTAAGACCACAATTACATTTTGATTGACTTTGGTAATACCTTCTAACAGTTGGAGTTGATTTTCTGGCAAGGCTAAAGTCTTACGATCAACACCTTCCGCTTCATATTCATCAGTTAAGCCAACAAATAAGACCACTATTTTAGCATTTCTGACAGCCGCAATGGCTTGACCTCGCAAAGCAATATTGTCCACTTCATTGGCAGAATAACCCGAATAGAAAGCTAGTTCTTTTTTCTTTTGTTGTAATTCAGATAAAGGCGTATTAACCACGAAGGGATGAACTTTAGAACTACCAAGCCCTTGAATGTGTGGCTTGCTAGCTAAATCACCAACCACAATAAAATCATCCTTAACACTTAATGGTAAAATGCCATCATTTTTTAGCAACACAAAAGATTCTTTGGCCACCTCATAGGCGACTTGGTGATTGTGATTTTGGTTAAAGTCAACTGGTTTTGAGTCTTTAACTAAATTAATAAGTTCTAGTAATCTTAAGACGGTTTTATCGACAACTTTAATATCTAGTGTTTGATTATTAACTGCTTGTAAAACTTCATTATCATTATAGGAATGACTGGAAGGCATTTCTAAATCCAACCCAGCTTGCAAGCCTTTAACGCGCTCATTAACGCCGCCCCAATCAGAGACAACAAGCCCTTTAAAGCCCCATTCATCACGCAAAATAGTTGTTAATAACTCTTTATTCTCACAGCCATATTCGCCGTTAATCTTGTTATAAGAAGCCATGATAGTATAAGGTTTTGCTTCTTGAACCACTTTTCGAAACGCTTCGAGATAGATTTCGCGTAAAGCTCTTTGATCTACTAAAGCATTATAGGAAAAGCGATAACTCTCTTGGGAATTAACCGCAAAGTGTTTGAGACAAGCGCCCACGCCTTGGCTTTGAACGCCTTTAACAAAACTAATACCCATCTCGCCCGCTAAATAAGGATCTTCACTATAGTATTCAAAGTTCCGACCACCTAAAGGACTTCTTTTGATATTAATCCCCGGTCCCAGCAAAATTTGCACATTTTCTTTTAAACATTCAGACGCAATTGCTTGCCCCATTTTTTCAATAATCTGACGATTAAAACTACAAGCCGCAGTTGCTGCCGGTGGGAAGCAAGTAGCTGGAATAATTTCGTCTTTATCTAAAGGACTAGTTTCATCGACAGGTTTTCTTAAACCATGGGGTCCATCATTGAGATGAATATTTGGTATCTTTAGTCGTTCGATATCCAAAGTGGACCAAGCATTTTTGCCAGATAAGAGCCCAACCTTTTCTTGCAAAGTCAGTTGCTCAATTATTTTTTTTACATTCTCCATTATTAGACTTCCTCCCCTTTATATTCTAACATTATTATCAACAAAAATACATGAAAAAAACACTGCATAAAATGCTATTATTATCCTTCTCGTATGTTATAATTATAAAAGGAGGTAAGAAATATGTTATTTGCATCCACACCCGAAACTTATATGACCATCATTTGGGTGGTAATAATCCTTGCTACCATCTTTATTGAATTAGCAACTCCTAACTTAACTTCGATCTGGTTTTGTTGTGGAGCTATCGTAGCCTTAATTATAAATTTAGTCGGCTTACCACTTTGGTTACAACTCTTACTTTTTGTGGTTGTCTCAGGAGTGCTTTTGTTTAGCGTTGGTAAAATTGCTAGAAAATATTTTCTCAAAAATAAACAAACCAAAACTAACATTGATGCTGCTATTGGCCAATTTGTGATAGTTACCAAGTCTGTTTCTATAAAAAAGGCTGGTGAAGTCAAGTATTCTGGTCTAATTTGGACCGCTATTACTAACCAAGATAAAGTTCTACATCCTGGAGATAAAGTAAAAATTGTTGCTGTTGAAGGCAACAAATTCATTGTTGAATAATCGTAAAAAAGGGGGATTTATTCATGCCAACATTTGTTATTGTTTTAATTGTCATTGTGGCCCTATTGGTCATCATCTCAGCCTTGTCTGTTCGCATTGTGCGTCAATCAACAGCTTTAGTTATTGAAAGACTGGGTAGTTTCCATCGGGTCGCTCATACTGGCGTTTGCTTTGTAATTCCTATCATTGATCGCGTCTCCGCTACTGTTTCTTTAAAAGAAAGAGTCGCTGACTTCAAACCTCAACCAGTAATTACTAAAGATAACGTCACTATGCAAATTGATACTGTTGTTTATTTTTCTATTACAGATTCTAAGTTATACGTTTATGGAGTAGAAAGACCTATAAATGCTATTGAAAACTTAACCGCTACTACTCTACGTAATATTATTGGTGAACTTGAACTAGATGAAACTCTAACTTCTCGTGATACTATCAATACCAAGATGAGAGAAATTCTCGATGAAGCGACAGACCCATGGGGCATTAAAGTCAACCGGGTTGAAGTTAAAAACATTCTGCCACCTCGTGACATTCAAGAAGCCATGGAAAAGCAAATGCGCGCCGAACGGGAAAGAAGAGAATCGATTTTACGGGCTGAAGGTGAAAAGAAAGCGGCTATCTTGACAGCTGAGGGAGTTAAAGAATCAACCATTCTCAGAGCTCAAGCAGCCAAAGAAGCGGCTATTACCGAAGCCGAAGGTAAAGCAATTGCTATTCGGACAATGTATGAAGCTCAAGCGGCAGCAATCCAATACATCAATGAAGCAAGACCGAGCAAGGAATATCTAGCACTTGAAAGTTATAAAACGATGGAAAAAGTTGCCAATGGTCAAGCCACTAAGATTATTGTCCCATCCGACTTGCAAAATGTCGCCGGAACACTAACAGCGATTGTTGAAACTATCAAAAAATAAGCAGAGGCAAGGAATAGGCTTTAAGAGACCGGGAGATAATCCCCACATCTTAAAGCCTTTTTTTTATTGTTAAAAAAACGCACATTTATGTGTTGTTATTTGCCAAATTTTAAAATAAAGTGCCAATCATTAATTGGGGTGTTAAGATAGAAGGCAGAGGTGAGAAAAAGTGAAGAAAACTATCATATTATCATTTTCAGTGTGTTTATTATTAGTTGGATGTGGAGGAACAAACGAAAATCAATCTTCCAGTACTCCAACATCTTCGTCTAATCCAATCGTGAATAGTTGCAACATAACCCTCGAAACCACTTATGGATCGTTTGCAAATGGAGAAAAAAAGATGATTATTCCTTTTGAAATAGGCAAGACAATAAACCTTAAGGATTTACCTTCACCTACGGCCGATAATTATCTTTTCGGTGGTTACAAAGGATTTATGCAAAATAATACCAGCGGATCTTATGAACAAGTAACCGACGGAAGTGTTGTCCAAGGAGATATTAGTCTATCTGCTTCTATGCTTTCTTCAATGATATACGAAAACATTTTATCCTTAAATGCCGCTGGCAATAAATACATTTACGATTTCACAAAGCTTGATTCCTCCCAACTAACGTTAATCGACTCATTCAAAAATAAACCGGTGGAATCTATCAAAGAATGGGAGCAAAGAGCCTTAACTCAATATCATGTCGAAAACTTAACTAACGCCAAATATCATTCCCTAGTTGGAATAAATTATGTTGACAAAATAAAAAATGAAAAAGACTTCGCCCTGAATTATGCCCACAATTGGTTAAGAGGAAATTATACTGGTTATATCTTGATTGAAGAAGATGAGAAAAAATATGCCAAAGTGGAAAATCTGGCCTATATGCGAACATCACTCATTTCGCTTTATGGCGGTTATTATCTAAACCAAGAATACTCTTTAAAGTATATTCAATTAAATGGTGCAAGTGAAGATTATTATCTCTATAAATTAAACGTTAAGAACAATTTATATCCAGATGAACAAGCCTATGTTGAAATGACCTCCTGTTATGATGCGGCCGAAAAGATAAAAACCAAAATGCATAGCAGTGGAAAGATAAAAGAAGGCATGAGTCAACTAGAAATAGCTAAAGCATATTACGCCGAATTATCATGTGACGATTATCCACCTTCACAATTAGGTGCCCACCTACCTAAAGACCAAAGAAACCAATATCAAAAATACGACACAGCTTATTCAATATTAGTTAACAAGCGTGGTGATTGCGGTGCTCGCGCAGCTGCCTGGGATGTGTTGATGGGTGCTGAAGGAATTCAATCCCTTGGTCAAAGAGCCGCCGGACACGTTGTAAGTAGAACAATCCTTGATGGGGTAGAATACTTCGTTGACTGGGGAAATAGATATTTTGAAACCTACAGCGGAATGCAAGAAAGTTATAATACATGTGTAGCAAACCAAGGTTATTGTGAGCCTCTATCTATCGAAGGCGGAAATGATCAATATAATCCTAGTAATTATCTTGCCTTAAACCGTTCAATCTTACCTGCTGAAATCAAATAAATAATTTCTAACAACCACTCTAGTAAATGGAGTGGTTTTTTATTTTTATAAATCTATAATATCTTTGTGGTGAAAATAATGAATAAAAAATTGGTGAGCTTGCTTCTGGCTTACTGTGGTTAAATTTTAGCGCCCCAAAAAAATCCACTCAACCGAGTGGATTTTATGCTATTCCCCCAAGAATTCTTGTAATTGTTTGAGGAAGTTATCGCGGGCAGTTGGAATCATTTCTCCGCGTCTAGTAAAAGTGATTCTCCCAGTTTCTTCTGAAACAACGACGGTTACGGCATCTGTCACTTCACTGATGCCTAAAGCCGCCCGATGGCGAGAACCATATTTGCCAACCAAAGGTTTAACACTCGGCGTGAAATAAACGCTAGCTGCACAAATGGTATTATCCCTAATAATAATGGCCCCATCATGTAAAGCGGTGCCTTCATAAAAGATTGTTTTAATTAAAGCACTATTAACTGGCGCATTAATGATATCTCCACCTTGGATATAGTGATCAAGATTGTCATGCATCTCAAAGGTGATAATGGCCCCAATACGATTAGCCGATAAATACATCACAGCATCATTAATTTGTTGCTGTAAAACTTCTGAGAATTGATTATTTTGATTAGTTCTTCTCTTCCTTGACAAGAGTTTACGCCTAATTTCTTGTGAATAAAGGGAGGTATAACCAACGACTGTTCCAATGGCGGCCAAATCAAATAAATTTGCTGTTAATTCTAAGCCCAGCAAACTAGTCAGAGTTTTACAAACAAATAAGATAGCGAAAAAGGGAATCAAAATCTTTCTATGAATTAATTTATTAAAACCCCAGATTACTAAAGCATACAAAATAAAAGTTATTACTACATCAATATACCATAAACTAGTTGGTATAATTATTTCTAACAACATTGAACCCACTCCCTTTTTTACTACCCTTACTTTTTATAACGATGCGCAAAGCGTGAGGCCGCACTGGCCGCAATCGCACCACAAATATCATCTAAAAAAACATTGCATCTTTCATGATTATCATTCAAGACACCAACAATACCAGGTTTAGTCTTATCAATATAACCAAAATTGGTCAAAGCAATTGACCCATAGATATTGCAAATAGAATAAGCTAAAACTTCATCAACTCCAAATAATCCTTCATCATTTTCTAGAGCCTCTTGTAAAGTTTTGTTTTGCATCCTCTTTTCGCGAGCAGAGCGATCTAATTCAATCGCCACCATAACTGCGAATACGACTTCGCGTTTAATCAAGACGCTGGCGACGCAATCGATAGCATCTTGCAGCGTAATATCTGAGATATAAGGTTTTTGAAGATCATAAGCAATCAAGGCCAAATCTTCAATTTTTACCCCTTCTTCATTTAAAAGTTGAATTACTTCTTCGTATATTGTGTTCATTGAAATAAACCACCTCATTCGGACAAAATTCATTTGAATACATTTTTATTATAGCTAATCGGTGCACCATTTTGTATAAATATTATCTTTTTTTTAACAATTTGCTGGCTTTCCATTTTATCTGCTTGCTTTTTACCATCTAAACCATTAAAATAATCAATGCAGCGGACACTTAGCTCAGCTGGGAGAGCATCTGTTTGACGTACAGAAGGTCGGCGGTTCGATCCCGTCAGTGTCCACCATTATTAATCTTGGAATTACCAAGATTTTTATTTTATTTAATTCAAGTCTTTAGCATGCTATAATATGCAATAAGGAAGTGAAGATAGTGCGTATTTTAATCCTAAGTGTTACAGCTGGTGAAGGTCATAACGCCATGGGCAAAGCCTTAATTAATGCCGCCCAAGCCCACGATCACGAGACCCAAATGCTCGACTATTTCAAAGACGTTTGTCCACTTCGGGCCTTCTTTGCCCAACCATTCTATTTCTTTTTTCTTCAACACTTTCCTAAGTGGTGTCATAAAACATATGTTAAAATGCAAAATCGTGATGTGACTAAATTTCCTAGTAAATTAACTGCGTTTAGTTACATGACTAGTAGTAAAAAGGCTAATAATCGCCTGCTTAAGACAATTCAAGAATATCAACCCGACATGATTTACTGTACTCATGTCTATACTGCTAATGTTGTCGCTAAACTAAAAGAAAATGGTTACATTAAAGTGCCGACTTTTTATATTGTCTCTGATTATGTAACTCATCCTTATACTGAAACTGCCGCGAAAATTGATTATATTCTCACTCCTTGCCATGAAGTGGAACCAACTTTACTTAAGATGAAGTTTCAAAAAACTCAATTCTTACCCTTTGGTATCACGGTTGATCCTAAATTTTCCATCAAACATGATCGAACTAGATTAGCGCAAGCTATTGGTATTAAACCCGAGCTGTTCACTATTTTAATGATTAGTGGCGCTGTTGGTTTCGGCCAAACAATTGAACTTATTGAAAATATTGAAAAAAATAATTTGAAAGTCCAAATAATTGTTGTCAATGGCCTAAACAAAGATGCAAAAGATAAAATAAATGCCTTCATCGCGAAAAATGGGATTAAAAACATTATTAATTATGGTTATGTTAATAATGTTCATGAATTGATGGCCGTTAGTGATGTTATGATTGGCAAACTTGGAGGTGTCGGGATTACCGAGGCTTTCAACATGGGATTGCCAATCATCTGTCCAACAATAGCACCCTTCCAAGAATATGATAATGGGGTCTATCTTGAAAAACTCGGCTGTATCATTAATGCTAAAAATATCGAAAACACCATCGCAGCTGTTAAATTACTCTCAAACAATGTTGATAAAATCAAAAGCATGAAAAAGAGTGTGCGTTATATTGCGCGCCCTAACGCTACAACTGATTTGTTAAATTTTATGGAGGAGATTTATTATGCCAGAAAATAGACATGTCATTATTGTGGGAGCGGGACTAAGCGGACTAGTTGCTGCTCGAATTTTTGCCAAAGCCAACTATTGCGTTGATGTCTATGAAAAAAGAGGATCTATTGGAGGTAATGTCTATGACTTCAAAGATGAAGATGATATCCTGATTCAAAAATATGGTCCTCATATTTTTCACACTTCCAACCAAGAGGTAATTGATTTCTTAAGTGGTTATACAGAATGGGTCAATTACGAGCATAAGGTTTTAGGGGTTATCAACGACCAAAAAGTGCCCATTCCCTTTAATTTAACTTCACTAGCCATGCTTTATCCCAAAGATGAAGCTGATTATATTAAAGACATTTTAATTAATGAATATGGACTCAATCAACGAGTTCCAATTATGCAATTAAAAAAGAATACTGATAAAACCATTCAAAATTTTGCCACTTTTGTTTATCAAAATGTTTTCCATAACTATACCTTAAAGCAATGGGAACTAGAACCCGAAGTTTTAGGAGAAAATGTTATGCAAAGAGTGCCAGTTTCAGTGTCATATCAAGATAATTACTTTAAAGATACTTTCCAAATGATGCCAAAAGAAGGATTCACCGCTTTGCTCACCAACATGGTTAATCGTAAAAATATTACAATTCATCTTGATAGTGATGCCACTTCTCTAATTAAGTTTAATGAGAAAACTCGACAAGTCTTATTTAACGGAAAACCAACTAAAGATTTTATTATCTTCACTGGTTGTTTAGATGCCCTCTTTGCCTATAAGTATGGTCAACTGCAATATCGAACCTTAGATTTCTGGTTTGAGAAAGTCTCTGTCAGCTCTTATCAAGAAGCGGCTGTAGTCAACTATCCTAACAGCGAAA
Organism: uncultured Eubacteriales bacterium; assembly: GCA_964367975.1. Taxonomy (GTDB): domain Bacteria; phylum Bacillota_I; class Bacilli_A; order RFN20; family UBA1709; genus CAYIYS01. The sequence goes on along the minus strand of CAYIYS010000004.1, from coordinate 5,116 downwards.
AATTTACTAGAATCACTGAGTTTACCAAATTTACTTGCCCACAGCATCCTAGTAAAACAGTTATTTGTAAAGAGTTTTCTAGAAGTTATGATGTTGAACGTGAAGATATCCCTTATTATCCAATTGAAATTGAATCTAACCTAAAAATATATCAAAATTATGTCAAAGAAGCACAAAAATATCCCAATCTTTTCCTACTAGGTAGATTAGCTCAATACAAATATATGAATATGGATCTTTGTATTGCTGAAGCTATTAAACTGAGTGAATTTTTAATCGGTAGAAGACACTAAAAAAGAAAGCAATTGCTTTCTTTTTTTATAATTTTTTTTTGAGTCTTGGCAAAATTATAATTAACGCATGATGTAAAGAATACCAATACACCCCGGTCCACAATGTGAGGAAATCACTACTCCGGCCTTGGTTTCATAAAAATTTTCAATTTCGGGAGCCACTTCAGCAATTTGCTTACAAATAGCCGCTGCTGATTCTGGTGCTTCGCAGTGCGTGATAAAAACAAATTCATGATCGATGTCATCAAAAAGTTCTAAAAATTCATCAACCATAAACTTAATTGCTCTGGCAGTTGAACCCATGGTTTTTTTACCAACAATCATACGGCCGTCCTCCACTTTGATTTGTGGGTGAATTTTGAAAGTTGTCCCAAATAATTGAGTTAACGAAGAGCAACGCCCACCTTTATGGAGATAGTCCAAAGTATCAATGACAAATTGAGCCCGAATATGGGGAATGAGTTCTTCCATCTTCAAAATTATTTCTCCGGCTGGAAAACCTTGATCTCTCCATTTACAGGTCTTTAATAGTAGCAACCCAATCCCCGTGGATAATTCACCACTATCGACTAAGTAAATATGTTTCCTTTGTTCTTCATCAAATTCATCAGCCGCAAGTTTGGCGTTTTGTAAACAAGATGACATCTTTGCAGAAATACCAGTATAGATAATATCATAACCTTGGTCAACGTAAGGTTTAAAAGCTAAATAAAAATCAACGGGAGTCGAAGCCGAACTTTTAGGAAAGCCCTCATTATTACTGACTTTCTCAAACATTTGCAAGGTAGTAATCTCCACTCCATCTTTATATGACTTTTCCCCAATAGTGATATATAAGGGCACTATCTGGATATCATGAGCTGTAATTAACTCACTGGATAAATCGCATGTGGAGTCAGAGAAAATTACGACTTTATTCATAAATAATCCTCCTCAAACAATACCCTTTAATTTTATCTTAAAATAAAAGATAATGCTATTACTTTATTGGAAAATCATAAAATTGTTAAGTGACAAAGTAAACGCAACCGCTTAATTAAAAAGGGCATTGATAATATTTAGTGCCCTACTCTTAATATACAAAAAGGTTACACTTAAAGCGCTAGTTTAACCTTATAGACGGATTGAGAACGATTATCCAGACCTCCATCGAACGTTGTTTTAAGTTTGTCACCTAACAAATTTTTTCAACAGTAGGCGATAATGGGGTTGATATTTATTAGCAAAATCTAAAGAGTGGTGATAAGTATGCCTTGTTGCTGCCATAGCAGCAATGGCAGAAACATCATAAGGCAAATCTCGTTCTTGAATCAGTTGAATGAGTTGTTCGATTAGTTTAGCATAATCTGCCTGACTACCTTTAGTTTGCTCTGCACTACTAACAAAGTGGGCAAAGAAAGCATCTAAATCATTAACTGCCCGCAAATTCACCCACAACATATCATCACTGATTTGGATGAAATCTTCTTTTATCTGGGTATTTGTCCTGCCCTTCCATTCCTTTTGCAAAGACTGAAAAGCAGCCACCCGATCTTCTAACAGATGGGCAGCCCCAAAAACTCTTTGATATAAAACTTTCACTAAATCTTGTTCATTACAAGAAGGGAAACGTTGGATAAAATCTAAAATATATTGCATAATTTTTTCTATTTAATGTAATGAATTTTAGCTTCATTATATTGATCACGTGGTTCGACCTTTTGACTAGGATAACCGACATGAATCATGCCTAAAGGTACGATGTGTTCTGGTAATGTTAGGATTTCTTGAACTTTTTTGATCTTCATTTTTTGAGGTGATATCCCACACCAACAAGTACCTAAGCCTAAATCAGTGGCGCCCAAGAGAATATTTTCGATGGCCGCACTACAATCTTGGATCCAATATTCTTTTAGTTGCAGGGGTAAAGCCTTTTTTTCATTACCGGCCACAATAATTATCAAAGGTGAGTCGTAATTGCCTTCGATAATCCCTTTGCGTAACTGTTTTCTAACCAAAGGGCTAGTGATAACGTAAAACTCCCAGGGACAGCGGTTACAGGCACTAGGCCCTGCCATTCCATAGTGTAATAATTTAGTAACTAATTCATCACTAACTGGTTGAGTAGTAAATTTTCTGATACTTCGCCGTTTTAACATAACTTCTGCAAATTCCATAATTACCTCTTTCTGCTCTTTATTAGCCAAATATTTTATAACTTGTTAGATTAAAGATAAAAGTTCTTTAACTATTTTATTATAACATTATTCGCTACTTGAGTTGGCAATTATTCACACTATTTTAGCTTAACATGTACCCTTAAATTTCCGACAAAGATTATCAATCAGTCAGAATGGTCTAAAAAACACCACCCAATCTTTGAGTGATGTTTTAAAAATATTAATTAATTGTCGCCTCTATTAAAGCCATTTTTCATATGAGAAGATGCATCTAAGAGCACTTTATTAAGGGCTTCTTGGGTCTTTTGTTTGGCCATTTGAGCAAGTGCTTCATTGGCTTGGCTAATCAATGAATAATCGTTAGAACTTATCATCTTTTCATCATGTTCATTAATCAGTTTATGACCCTCGTTTGCTACTGCATTTTGATATCTTTCGACCAACATGATGCAAGTTGGATAATGGGCATCAGCTAAAGCACCAATCACCCGACTCGACCAATAGAAGTTATTTGTATCAACATCTAAAGATACCTTGCTAACATAGTCTGGCATTGAAGCTACATTGCTATATAAAGGTACTATGGCATTAAAGGCATTGGAACCAAAACAAATCCACTCAATGGCAGCAATTTTCTCTGGAACATAATCTCTAATTTGCAAAATAGCCATACAGCCAGTTCGCGAAATACCAATAGTCCGATACATCCCTTTTTCTTTGTGTTTGACATTGCTATAAGGATTATAAGGAGTTCCTTGAAAGTTAGAAGATAAGATATATTTAACTTCTTCAATCGTAATCTTTCTTTCAGGAATTAAAGACCAAGGAATATCATCACTTTCCGGCGTAAAATCAGCGTTAGCACCATCCCATTGATAAGTTCTAGGATTGAAATAGCGAGCCATATACCAAGCTCTTGGGGTGTTATAGATATGATCCATATCCGAATGACTTCCAAAAGCTAATCTAGGATTAAAATCAGTATCATTGTTCAAATCTAGATGATGCTTTTCAACTAAGTCTTTGAGCCCTTTAGAGCACATATTTTCTTTTTGGGCCCCATAAGCATCAGCAAAATCAAAGTGATCAAGACCAAATTGATTTGGCATAATGACATACTCTTCATCTTTAACACGGCGCGCAATCCAATTATGACCACCGATGGATTCTAACCACCAAATCTCATTTTTATCAGAAAAAGCAACACCATTAGGTTCATAGGTCCCATACTTTTCTAGTAATTGGCCGAGTCTAATAACTCCCTCTTTGGCTGAATTGATGTAAGGTAGCGTAATGACTACCAAATCTTCTTCACCAATGCCACCTATGATATCTTTCGCTTTTTTACTCTTGGCTTTGACATAATTAACATAAGGGTCGGCTCCTAAAACTCGAGGATTTGAGGTAATTGTTTCAGTAGCTGTCATTGCTACATTTTTAGCATTGATACCACAAGCGGCCCAAATGCCGTGCTTTAAATCAACACTGGGACAGGCGGTATAAGCTAGCGGATTATCTGGTAAGTCAATGGTCAAATGAGCAATCTTACTTGTATATTTATTCTTTTGTTCTTGAGGTTTGACGACTACTAACTTTTTTACATCAAAAAAACCATCATCATTCCTAGCAATCATTGTGGAGCCATCATAACTGGCCTTTTTTCCCACCAATATAGTTGTACATGGCATAATTAACACTCCCTTTTTACCAATATGATTTTATTCTATTCTTGTTATCAAACTATTTCAATTGTTAAACGTTTTCTTCTGCTAACACTTTAGCGATTGCCCTACTGGCCTAGTCTTTGATTTGCTACTTTTTATCACCTTAAAACATAACTGAAGTATTATAATACACTAGTCAGTAAACTGTGCTATAATAATTGGGCACTGGGGACATGGCGAAATTGGTATACGCGCTACCTTCAGGAGGTAGTGGTAACACATGAGGGTTCGAATCCCTTTGTCCCCACCATTGAAGGTAAATAGGTCCATTACCTTAAGGTATTGGACTTTTTTGTTGTTTTTAGGATATAAATGTTTATTTTTCATATAAAATAAGCAAAAAAAAATCAATTATTAACTGTTTTAGAAAAGGCTCCATTACAATTTAACGATTTTTCTACAATTTAACTATTGCCTTATAATTTACATGATTACTATAAGATGGTGTAACATTTTTAATAAAAAGTAGACTAAATGTTAAGTATAATTTAATCTTTTGAAGTTATAATTTTCTCTTGTATAAAAGGCGTTACGCACGTGTAATACAGGTTAAATTAATTCGACATTTAATTCGACATTTAATTCGACAATATGATATAATAAAAACAAAAAGGTCAATTTAGGGGTGTGTAATTGTATCAAAATAGGCAACTCAACACAAAAAGAAAGAAAAACTTGTTGAAAATTATCAATTTTTAACAAGTTTTTATGTATTTTATTGATTCATATTTACTTAAACACGAGGTATCAAATATTGGAACATAAATCTTTTTAAAACTGGATTATTTTAGAATATATCTATCATGAAAATGATGTCAAATTCAATTTCTAAAAGATACCCTTTGGAATCGCTTAACTTTTCATCTAAATTCTTTCTAGCATCCCAAATTTATTTAATGATTGCTTGGTACAGTAACTATCTTTATTAAAAATCAACAAA
>CAYIYS010000003.1:0-32466 GCA_964367975.1 uncultured Eubacteriales bacterium | reverse complement strand
AATGTGAAGCCCAAATCTCGACCCTTAAGAAAGAAAGGGATTCTTTAATCAAAGAAAAGTTTAGTAGTGATGTTTTCAAACAAAAAGCGGTTTATGATGAAAAATTAACTGCAGTTAATGAAACCATTACCAAATTAGAAAGTAGTGTTTCGAAACTACAAGATAGTTTAGCGCATTATGTCTTTATTTGGACTAATGCTGCTAAAGAATTATTAAATCATCGAACTGCTTTATCAGAAGCTTTGATTATTGCTACTAATAAATTTATTAAAGAACTAGCGCTCAACGCTAAAGAAAAAACCATTTCGACTTCATTTTTAAATAACTTCCAAAAACAAGTAGTAGATTATCTCACTATTTTGTCAAATGAAGGATTCAAAGTTCGTTCGACTAAGTTTGAACTTGAAAGTCAATTAACTACTTTATCGAATGAGATTGAAGTCTTAAAGAGCGGAAAAAAAGCCTATAATCCAACCTTATTAAAGTTCAAAGAAGTAATGGAAGAAAACTTAGCGAAAGAAAATGGCAAACATATTGAAGTCAACTTCTTAGCTGACTTAATGGATATCAAAGATGATTCCTGGCGCATGGTAATCGAAAAATATTTATTCACCCAACGTTTTTACTTAATTGTTGAGCCTGAATATGTTGATAGTGCAATTGCTATCTACGATCGTCTCAAGAAACAATATCGCTTCTCCGAATTTGGAATTCTCGATACTGAAAAAATTGCTAAATTAGAAGTTACCAGCCAACCAAACTCCATTGTTGAAGAGATTATCACTAACAATGAAGTGGTTAAAAAATACATTACCAACTTGATGGGCTCATTAATTAAATGTGAGAGAATCGAAAATATCAGAAAGCAAACCCGCAGTATTACTAGAAGTGGTATGTTATACCAAGGTTATGTTGCTAGACAAATGAATCTAGCTAACACCACGCCTTTCATTGGTTCAAAATCAGCAACTGATCAATTAAAATATAAGATTGAAATCTACACCAATTCCCAAGTCGAATATCAAGAACAAAAAAGCATCGCTACTCTTTTAGATTCTTTTAACCATCTTGAAAGTTTCAATACCAATGAAATAGCGCAAGCCGAATTAGTTTTAAATTCAGCTAGTGTGCTACCTCGTTTACATGGCCAAAAAGAAGAATTAACTGCCCTGTTAGCCTCTTTCAATGACAACTATCTAGAAAGTGTCGAAAAAGGCATCGCCAAGTGTGAGCAAGACATCATTGATTTAGAAACCGAAAAAGTTGGACTTAATAAAGAAATAATTGAGCATAACCTGGCTTTAAAAACGATTAATGAAGAAAAAATTCCAAGTGCAAACCTGGCTGTTACTAAGTGCAAAGACATCATTAAACACCAATTTGAAAGAAATTGGATTATTGAAGTTGGCGAACCTGCTTTCATGCAAGCTTCATTAGAAAATAAAGATTTAGGTGTTTACTTGCAAAATATTCGAAACTCAATTGGTTCTATAACTTCGCGTATTTCCTCAAAATGGTCTTCATTAATTGAATTACGGATTAAGTATAATACTGAATATAACTTAAATAATGATGCCAATGCAGTAGATAATAATTATTATTCTGCTCAATACGATGATTTAAATAATACCAAACTAGTCGAATACAAGTCCAAGATTATTGCCGCTAAAGAAAACGCCATGAATCAATTCAAGAATGACTTCTTAGCCAAACTCAAATCCAACTTTGATACGGTTATTAATCAAATTGATAACTTAAATGATGCTTTGGAATCTTCTTACTTTGGCGATGATAAATACCACTTCATTGTTACCCCAAGAACTGAATACAAGAAATATTATGAAATGATTAATGATCCAATGTTATTAACAGGCCATGATATCACTTCGACGGCTTTCCAAGTTAAATATAGTGAAGTTATTGAAGATTTATTCAGACAAATAACTTTTGTTGATATGAGTCTAGAAAATGATGTTCGCAGCGAACTTGAAAAGAATATTTCCAAATTCACTGATTATCGTTCTTACTTATTCTTTGATTTAATTGTCACCAATAAATATGGGAATAAACTATCTCTATCACGAAATTTACTCAAAAAGTCTGGTGGCGAAACCCAAACTCCATTCTATATTTCAGTTCTAGCATCATTCGCTCAAGCTTATCGTGTCAAAATCGCTAATGGCAAGTTTAACTCGATTAGACTAATTATCTTCGATGAAGCTTTCTCAAAGATGGACTCTGAAAGAATTAGTGAATCGATTAAGTTACTAAGGCAATTCGGCTTACAAGCGATTGTCTCTGCTCCACCTGAAAAAATGTCCGATATCACCGGACTGGCGGATAAAACCATCTGTGTGGTTAGAAACAATACTGTTTCAATCGTTACCGAATTCAAGGATAACAGTAAAAAAGTTTAGGAGGTAATTGTCATGAAAAAAATCATTACTACTTTAACACTACTAGCATCACTTTCTAGTTTAGTAGCTTGTGGTCAATCTGATAATTACACAGGCAATTATAAAGCCAGTGGCATAACTGTCACGATCATTGATGGCGGAGTTAATGTGACTGTTGCTAGCGCAATACTCAGCAATGAGCAAAAAATCTTAGATGTTAAAATGGATTCTTTACTGATTCCTTTCTATGGAATGTCAGCCACTACCAAACCAGAACGTCCGGCAGCTATTGCTATTCTCGATCCCCTTACTGATGATGAATCTGATATCTATCAATTTGTTAGAGGGGCTGGCGAGAAAGTCGTGCTAAGCAAGAAACTCTTGGGCAGCAAATACGCCTTAAATCGCGATGCTATCGCGCAAGATGAAACCCTAGTTTATAAAAACTGGGCCCGCCAAGTTACTAGTCTTGAAAAATACTTAGTCGGCAAAGATTACAGTTCATATCTCGCTAAGATTTGCCGAACTTCTTCTGCCACCACTTATTGTACCAATGAGCTAACCCAAAAGAAGGATGTTCCAAATGGAGCTTTCCTAGATTTTTATGGTTATGATAATCAAACTGGAGCAACTATCACCATGTTTGACAATAAATATGAAACACTAGGTGCTTCACTAATTGAAATGTTTAACAGCAATCTGCAAAAAATCGAGCTTGATGAAAACTCTCCTATTACTTCATCCCTTGATTACAGCGTAACATTTGACAATAACTTATTAACAGTCACCTTTATCAATACAATCAATGAAAAAGATACTATTGTTGATAAAGTGGAAATCCCGCTTATTCCAGCCACTAATATGCTGACTTTCACCAATACTAGAAGTTATATCAAATTTGATACTACTAAAAAACAAGTTTATGCTAAAGTCGATAATGTGGCTTATGATACTGACCATGTCAAATCAAGTTATGAAAAATAAAAGGAGCTAGGCTCCTTTTTGCTTGTTTAATTTTTTATAGATTTCTTCAGCTGCAAAGTGCAACTTAGTTACACTATCTGCTTGATTGACTGGGAATAAGTAATAGGTATCATTTAAAGTCGATAAAGAGAAACAATTTCCCTTTTTTAAATATTGGTATTCAATATGAATGGAGTAGGTAGATAAGGGGTCCTTCTTAAGAATAAACTCATCTTTGTCCCATTTGGCTCGTATTTCAAAACCATTAATATCATGTTTGACATTAGCCACACCTAAACGATAATAGCCACTAGCATTAGGTAATGAATCAACATAGGCTTGGCCCTCATACTTATATGTTCCATCATCGATACTTTGCCTAACTTCACTTCTTTCCCATTCATACCAATCAGGAATGTGAGAGAATTTGGTCGGAGTACCAGCGACACCTTTAAGTTCACCAAGTTCTGTCATTTCCCATTTAGAATTACAGTTGTGACAAGTTAAGAAAATATCTTGACCTTCCATTTGCGTTTCACAGCCACAAACTGGACATTTATACAAAGGTAGATGCAACCCATTAGCACGTTTAGGATGATCAATGCTGATATTGTGATCCTTTTGCCACTTATACTCATCATAAATGAAGGCTTTATTGATTCTATCATTTATTTCTGTGACCGTTAAATTTTGGATTTCTTGTTGGTTTACCACTTGCGTCATATCAGCTTCAATGCGATTATTTTTTTTGTATAAATTCCAAACTGGCGAAGATAAGTAATCGCCATGTATATTCAAAACAACCACTGGAACTTGTAAGAATTTGCATAATTTCCCTAAAGAATCGGGTAAAATGGCATTGGTCCCAACTAAACTATATCTAGCTTCGGGATAAATAACACAAATATCATGATTCTTTTCAATGATATTCTTGATTTGTTTGACTAAAACTAAATCATTAGTAAACTTTCTTTTGATGATACCACCGGCATGCTTTAATAACCCTTCTCGATTGATAAATCCATCAAGCGCTACTACATAAGAAGCTCGATGTGGAAAGATGGCTCTAGTAGTAACTTTAAAGTCAACAAAAGCGTGATGAGTAGACAACAAAAGATAAGGTCTCTTCAACCCTTCCATATTAATCTTATTGATTTTAAGATGTCTTTTATAGGTCTCTGTAAAAGAAATGCCCCAGATAATGGGTTTTAAGATTGTCATTTGGCGATATGGTTGCGTCTCAACTTGATATCTTTCCATTTCATTAACTTCACCGATTGAACTATATTTGATTTTACTTTTTTTCCTCATATATTACCTGCCCGATCATTGATACTAATTTATTGTCTACACCATTATATCTTAAATTGGCAGATAAAAACACATAAATAAGAATAAGTTCTTATTCTTTTGGTCCTTCCAGTTTATTATTGACAGTTTTATTCCGTTTTTCTTCCTATAGAAACTGTTGCCTATTCTTTTTGAACATTACAAGCATTCTAATCCCCGTAATAACGAAAGCGACTACAAAAATAATGAAAAGAATCAGAAACAAAGTATATCCATTGATAGATGAGTTGCTAGGCATATCAAAGATGCCATGTTTAAGGACTTCGAAAAGGTATATAAGATTAATAAGCCAAACAAAATTCCCAGGACAAAAACCACAAAGAGTTTGGATATTTCACTTCTAATCTTCAATTTACTCAAATATCTTAAGACAACCACTCCAGCAAAAATGATAAACAACCTGAGACAAACAATTACCAGTCAGTTCTTACCTCTGGCATTATAATATACTTCTTCAAAGGTATAATTATCTAATACTCCTTTGGAGCACAACTATATTGAACAAACTACATAAGAATGCGCATAAAAGAGCAATATGGAGGAAAGGAAGATTTGGCCCCATTGATTACCGCTTGTTGAGCGATTGAAACATTATACTCATTTTCGTTGGCTGCAGAATAACCCTGCTTCCAAAGATTGTTCTCTTTAATTGTCGATAGTCGTTGTACTATTATTGTTTATTTATGTGTCATCATACTTGAATGGCTGACACCTTATATAGAGAATAAGTAATAATCTTGAGAATAACAAGTCGCTTGAAAACCAATTCACGCAAAAACACTCACCATTGAGGCGATTTTTCACATAAGTTTTCAGACTTGTTTCCTCCTTTTATCTTTACCTTAACTTTAACACTTTGATTTTTTGTTACAAATTAATTCATTAATAACTAAATATTTACATTATTATTATTTATTAGTTAACTCTAATTAACTATTTGAGTTAGGAAAAAGTAGGTATGAGATTGCTCTTTATACCTACTCTATTAAAGAATTAATTAAGATCTTAGTTTAGCATCAAAGGCTTTCTCTAAGGCTTTAACAATACCAGAATGGACACTGACTACATCCTCTTCTTTTAAAGTTTTAGTTGAATCAGAATAAGCGATGTTAATAGCCACTGATTTATACCCTGCTTCAAGGTTGTCGCCTTGATAAACATCAAATACTTCGGCTTTGCTGACAATTTGCTTACCATTCTTCTTGATGATTTTGATTAAATCTCCGCAGGCGACATCCTTCTTAACTACTAGAGCGATATCTCTGCTGACAGTCGGATAGATGCTAGGAGTTACAAATTTAAGTTTGGATGTTTGAAGTGAGAAAAGGAAGTCTAAATCGATTTCACAAACCACACATTTTTTGACTTCATACTTCTTTTCCATTAATGGGTGAATTTCACCAATGTAACCAAAGACTTTCTTGCCGCTTACTAGATATGCCGAGCGGCCAGAATGCAAGTTAGGATTGCCTTCTTCGACTTTTTCTAAAGAATATCTAGTATCTTCAATTCCTAGTAGGTCGAGCACGCTTGTTGCAAGTCCCTTTATGGTGTAAAAATCAGAAGCATTTGGTTTTTGCCATTTGACGTTTTTCAGTGCTCCTGTCAGCACTATTGCTAGATGTTCATGTTCTTGATCATGGTTATAATACATCATAGATAGTTCGCATAAATTTACATCTTCATTGCCTCTAGAATTGTTATAGTTAACTGTTCTTAATAAGGCTGGAATAAGACTTTGGCGCAAATATTCTTTATCTTCTGTTAAAGGTTGAAGGACATGGATTGGTTCGGCTTTTTTGTTGCAGTTCATCAACTTAAAATCTTCATTATATTTCTTATTTTCTAGCGTATAGGTTAAGGCTTCATGCAACCCGTTAGCCACTAAATGTTCTCGAATTAATCTGCGTTTATGTTGTCTAGGGCTATAGGCTCCATTGACACTGTCAACCGGATAATTTTCTTTAATTCGATCAAAGCCGCTGATTCTAATGACTTCTTCAATTAAATCTTCGGGGATGGTGATATCGCTGCGATAAGAAGGAACCTTAACTGTTAAGACTTCACCTTGGCTAGTATAACTAAAGCGTAATCTATCAAAGACAGCTTTGACTTCAACTAGAGTGATATTAGTTCCTAAGACTTTATTGATTTTGCTTAAAGGTAAATCAATAGTTGTGTTCTTGAGCGTGAAATCTCCAGCCGAGATGATCTCTTCGACACTACTCGCATCAGCTAGTTTTATTAACATCTCAGCCGCTAAATCAAGTGCATCTTGGCATCTTGTATAATCAATACCTCTGATGAATCTAGTAGCTGCTTCACTTAAAAGGTCAAGTCTTCTAGCCGTAGTTCTAATTTGAATAGGATTGAACTCGGCCGCTTCAATAACTAAGTTAGTAGTCTTGTCATCAACCTTAGTACCATTAGACCCCATAACACCGGCTAAACAACCAATTTGGTCGCCGTCTGTGATTAAAATATCATCGGGGGTGAGTTGATAAACTGATTCATCGAGAGCGACAAAATCGCCACTAAAGCCCTCTTTTACCACAAAATCATGGCAAACCAGTTTGTCAGCATCATACATATGCAATGGTTGCCCTAGTAACAACATGACAAAATTACCAATATCAACGATGTTGTTGATCGATCTGACTCCCATTCCAATTAAAACTTCTTTTAACCATTTTGGTGATGGCTTTGTCTTAACGCCATGAACTGCTCTAAGAGCAATCCGGGGACACTTAGCAGTTATAGTCTTAACTGTATATGTCGGTTTTTCTAGTTTTGGTAAACTTGGTTTTTCAAAGTCTTTTTTGAGCGGTTTATTTAAGACCGCACTAGCTTCATAAACAAATGAGAGCATTGACAAGACGTCTCCGCGATTAGGCGTAGGTTTTAAAACAAGAAGTGTATCATCAAGACCTAAATAAGCTAGCGGATTACTATTTCCGACTGGAGCCTCATGATCTAATACTTCAATGCCCGCTTTTTGCTCTTCATTTAAGTATTTATCATCAACTCCAAGTTCGAGTAATGAGCAAATCATTCCTTCACTTGGTACTCCTCTGATAACGCCTTTTTGAATAACTAGGCCTTTGGCGGGTAAATTAGCTCCTGGTAAAGCCACAATAACTTTTTGGCCTTTAGCCACATTCGGGGCACCACAAACAATCGAAACTATTCCCGTGCCAATATTAACTTGACAAACATGCAAGTGATTACTATCAGGATGAAGTAGACATTCTTCAACATAACCGATAACTAAATGATCGCCACTAGCTAACTTCTCAGTTTCTTCAATCTCAACTGCTGAAACTGTGATAGTATCAACCAGGGTCTTTAAAGGAAGAGTGGAAATATCAATATAACTATTCAAATACTTTAAACTAATTTTCATAATCTGCTCCTACCTTTCCTTCTTGAATTGATTCAAAACTCTAACATCGTTGGAATAAATTGGTCTTAAATCATTCATACCATAACGCAGCATCGCTATTCTTTCGACTCCAACTCCGAAAGCATAACCAGTATAGACTTCAGGATCAAATCCTGACATTCTTAAAACATTAGGGTGAACCATCCCGGCACCGAGGATTTCAATCCAACCGGTATTGCCACACAATTCACAACCCTTACCATTACACTTAAAGCAAGAAACATCAACTTCCACTGATGGTTCAGTAAATGGGAAATAAGAAGATCTCAATCTAATATTTCTTTTCTCACCAAACATCTTTCTGGCTAAAAGCAATAACATACCTTTTAAATCAGCCATAGTTATGTTTTTATCCACCACTAAGCCTTCTATTTGAGTAAATTCATGGGTATGAGTAGCATCATCATTATCGCGCCGATATACTCGGCCCGGGCAAAGGATCTTGACCGGTCCGACTCCCTTGGCTTTTAACATCGAGCGAACTTGAACTGGTGATGTTTGTGATCTTAAAAGTAAAGCATCATCAATATAGAAAGTATCTTGCATATCACGAGCTGGATGTCCTTTAGGTAAGTTCAACATCTCAAAATTATACAAATCAGTTTCTACTTCAGGACCTTCAGCAATAGCAAAGCCCATTCCGATGCCAATGTCACTAATTTCATCAGTGATTTGACCTAGAATTCCTTTCGAGCCACTATTAAAGTCTGTACCAGGTAATGTAATATCAATTGACTCATTTTTTAGTCTTTCATTGAGTTTGATATTCTCTAACTTGACTCTTTGCTCTTCAAGCACAGTATTAAGTTCATTTTTCACTTCATTCACTAATTTACCAAAAGATGCTCTTTCTTCAGGCGACATTTTGCCAACAGTTGACATCGCTTGATTTAAGGCGCTTTTTTTGCCAAGGTAATTGATTCTTAATTGATTGAGGTTATTCAAATCATTACAAGCAGCAATTTCAGTCTTGGCTTTTTGTAAATCGACAATCTTATCCATTTATATCATCCTTTCTAAATATAAAAAAACGTCCCATTTCAGGAACGAAGTTCTCGCGGTACCATCCTAATTCATAGAATAATCTATGCTCTTAATTACCTTAACGCGGTCTGACGGCAATGATTAGTTGCTCTTCAAGGTGAATTCATTAGTAAACACTATCTAAACTCTCAGCATGATGTTTAGTTTTCTGTCTAGGTTGTTACTAACTACTAGTCCTCTTCAACGATTTACATCTCAATTATACTCAAAGCCAGGAAAAATCACAACTACTATTTATTAATTGAAAAATGATACATTAAGATGGAGGCAGCCACGCCAACATTTAGTGAATCAAGACGCGGATTTATCTCAATTTTTACGATACTATTAGCTAAGGATTTGACTTTGTTAGACAGTCCATTACCTTCATTTCCGACCACAATAATGTGTTTTTGTTTGGGTTTGAATGCTTGCAGTGGTAATGCACTATCAGCAAGATCGGCAATAATTACTTGATAGTCTTGAGCTTGAAGTTTAGCAATGTTATTGAGCAAATCGCCTCGAATTAAAGCCAGGGCAAAAAAAGCTCCCATCGTCGCACGGATAAACTTAGAATTGTAAATATCAAAACTATCTTCACTTAATAACATACAATCATAATTAAAGGCCAATGCACTCCGCAAAATAGTGCCACCATTACCTGGATCTTGAACTCCATCCAGCGCAATAAATTTTTGATATTCTGCTTTAATCTCATCATTTTTATAACGACAAATTCCAATGATATTCTTGGGATCTTCGACATTTGATATCTTCTGAGCAATCTTAGTAGTGACTTTTACTAAATCCGGAAAAGACCTCAGGCTTGCTGGCAATTCATCAACAAATAACACCGTTTGAAGTAAGCCATATTTGGCGGCTTCTAAAACTAGATGATCACCATCAATTAAGAAAAGTTTGGCCGCATCACGATCCTTTTTATGGTTTAAACTAACATAAAATTTAACTGATTCATTAGTTAATGAGGTAATCTCTTTCATAAAAGTCGGCCCTCCTTCTTTAGTCTTCTTTGTAGTGTCTTGTAATTAGGTAAATACTTAACCATTTGCGCATAAAAGCCTTTTTGATGGTTATACTCTTTCAGATGGCATAGTTCATGAACAATAACGTATTCGACTAACTCTTCAGCCAATAAGGCTAAAGACAGACTTAGCACTATTTCATGCTTTTGGCGACTATAATAACCATATTTCGAGCGTAGATGTTTAAATTTTATTTTAGGAAAGACACTTTCATTATACATAACATCAAAGTAAAAATGTAGTTTTTCCATGGCATAAGGAATTAATATTTCACTAGTTTGAGCAAGCAAATCAACTTTTAAGTCAGCCGAGGACAAATAAATGTGGTCATTAGCTAGATAACTATGATCAGCCAAAACAATGTGATAGGGTTGCCCCAACACCTTAATTATTGAGCCATCCGCTATTATTAATGGTGGTGTATTTTCACTATTTAAGGCTTTAATTAGCCATTTTTCATGACTGTTAATAAAATGAACAATCGCACTTTGGCTAGTCAAAAAAGGAACACTGATTAAGATGGTTCCTTGTCTAACTCGCATATTAAGGTTTTTGATGTGTTTTCTAGTAACAACACAAGGATAAGTAATGCCTTGTAAATCAATACTGCCCATCATTAATCACTCCTAAATCATTTCTTATTTTAACACAATCTGTGCTTCTTCACACTTTCTTTTTGCAAACATTCTTTGATAAAATGCTGAAGCGAAACATCATTGATGGGCGTTAGATTATGGATTGTAAAACCAATGGCACTATCCATTACTTCTAAATCCACAATTAACCCAACCAACGGTTGAGATAAAAAGAAAGTCAAGATACGCTGATGGTAAACCGGAAACAACATTTCTAACAATATGAACTTATTATGACAATCTAAAGTTTTGACCATCACAACGATCTGTTCTTGATATTTTTGCGCAGCGACAATCTGCCCAGCCATTAAGATGTGAATCATAGCAATATTCTCCTTACAAATAAACTATAACAAAAAGGGACTAGTAAATAGTCCCATCTTTGTCTCTATTTTGTCTCATTATAAGATGTTTATCACATCAAAAAGATTGTCAATTTCGTAAGTAACCCTTACTCCCTTATTGTTAGGTTTATGTTTAGCATTATACCAAATGCAATCAATGCCAAAGTTGTTGGCCCCTTGAATATCCGAGGTTAAGGAATCGCCAATTAACACAATCTCTGGTTTATTTATATTTTCTAAACCAAACTTTTTTAAGGCACATTCAAAGAATTGGGGAGTTGGTTTATGATAGCCAATTTCGCCGGAATAGACACTGCCATCTACATAATCTAATAAATTGCAAATATTCATCCTTTTTTCTTGAACACTTACTACTCCATTTGAAACAATGTATAGTTTGTAACCTTTGCTTCTTAAATAAACCAACATATCTAGCGAATGTTCAATAAAGAAAACTTTATCCCCCAGGTGTTGAAGATAATCTTCATTTAATTTGACATAATCAATTTGGGGATATTGAATAGCTAATAAATCGACAAAACGCTTAACACAAACTTCTTCAACACTCATCTTACCTAATTCACTTTGTTGCCAGTAGTACTCATTTAATTGAAGATATTTAGCAAAAAGAGCAGCATTATATTCAATTCCATACTCATTTAAAGTCACCAAAAAGGCATAAGACTCAGCTTGTGAAAAATCTAAAATGGTGTTATCTAAATCAAGTAAAACTATTTTGTACATATTTTTGCTCCTATATCATAATCAACAATTACCGGAATCTGGTGTTGCTCGACAAATTCTTCAATGCTTTTGGTGATTTCATCATTAAAAGCGTTAGGATTGTGCGCATCTCGACCAATAATGATTTTAACTTTGGGATATAACTTAGCTATTTCCCAAAACTCACTGCGGGGATAGTTATATTCATTATATTTGTTTTTGCCTAAATAGACGCACCCACAATTAACTTCGATGATCACATCATTTTTAATGGCGGACTGAATAATGCGATGAGCCACTTCACTACACTTGTCATCCCATTCATGCAGAATTCCGTTTTTAGAAACATAACTAAACATAAATAAATCCGGATGCACTAAAATATCAAATAAGCCAGTCTCCAGAGCTTGTTCAATTGTCGAAACGTAACCTTCGACCGTCAGATTAGTGGTGGTTGGTTCATAAGGATTCAGATACTTACCTTCAAATTCATAAGTGTGGGCGCCTAAACACAAGTATTCAAGTTGACTTTTCAATTGGCGATAATAGTCATCATGACCTTTAATATATTCAATCTCGAGTCCCCGATAGATTTTAATCTTATCGGCATAATCTTTTTGACATTGCAAAACAGCAGGAAGATAAATATCCTTGAATTGTTGATAATTCATATGTCTATTTAGCCACAAAGATGTCATGTCTTCTTGGCTCAGCATGCCCTTGACTAAAGGACCATGATCGCTGATGCCAATGATGCTAAACCCCGCATTGATAGCACTTAAAATGTAGTCGGCGGGTTCGCCGACAGCATGATTACATAAATATGTATGTGTATGATAATTAACTTTCATATTAACCTCGATAGTTTTGCCAAGTGCAAGCGCTAAGACTTCTCATATATTTCATTGACTATTCCCCCACAAACAAAAAAGACGCTGCTAGAGCATCTTTATTGTAATTATCTCTTGCTCTCTTGTAAAGCCTTAACCATCTGACCATCGCAACGTTTGCAAAATTCAGTCAGTAAATCAATGGCAGCTAGATAATCAACTTCATGAACCACACCATAATGGGCATGAATGTAACGAGCTGGAATGGAGAGAGTGCAATTGACAACCCCTTCACCAAATTGATGGATTCTACCTGAATCAGTGCCACCCGCAGCTAAGATATCAAAAGTATAAGGAATCTTCTTTTCTTTACAGATTTCGACTAATGTATAAATTAATTCTTTATGACCAATGACACTGCCATCGCCAAAGGAAATCGAAACACCTTTGCCGAGTTTGGCATCAGTCGAAAACCCGGGAACATCGCCAGCAATCGTCACATCAAGGGCAAAACCAATATCAGGTTTAACTAAATAAGTAGCTGTTCCAGCCCCGCGGCAGCCAACCTCTTCTTGAACAGTTCCGCAAGCAAAGATTGTATTAGGATGGGCTTGTCCTTTTAAATTGTGCAAAACCTCAATCCCAACAGCGGCGCCTAGTCGATCATCAAAAGCTTTGCCAGCCCAATATTGTGGATCAGCCATTTGGAAGAATTCAGCCACTGGTGTCAATGGATCGCCAGGTTGAATCCCTAGTTTTTCTACTTCTTTTTTGGATTTACAGCCAATATCAAGATAGAGTTGCTTCATTTCCATAACTTTAGCTCTTTGTTCAGCAGGTAAAACATGGGGAGCAGTCGAACCAATGATACCGACAAATCTCTTCCCCTCTCTTGTTTCCACGGCTAATCTTTGAGACAAAAGAACATGTGGCCACCAACCACCGACTGGATGTAATCTTAAATAGCCATCATCTTCAATTTTAGAAACCATGAAACCAACTTCATCAATGTGACCAGCAATCATGATTTTTGGGCCTTCACTACTGCCTTTTTGGCTCGCAATAATTGAACCTAAATTATCATATTGAATTTCATCACAATAACCTTCGACATATTTTTTGAAGCATCTTGAAGCATGTTTTTCATGCCCCGAAATACCTTCAACTTCAGTAAACTCTTTTATAAACTTAATTCTTTCTTTATGATCCATAAATAATCCTCCATTTTTCATAACTTAAATTATACATAATAATTAGCAACTTGTAATCTAGTAAGCGGTTACACTTTATTAATATTTATTAACTTGACGTTGATAGTTAATTTTTAACTTCGCTTGATAGGCTTTTTGCAAGTCTTCATAACTAAAATTTAATAAAGCACTCAAACCTAAAAAAGCTGCCAAAACATTGCTGTAATAACCAATATTCATATTATCAACTAAGTTGGCGCCTTTTTGATAAACATCCAACAAAGCATCGCTTAATGAAGTAGCTTGGTAAGCGTGAACTTCGACCGGTTTAGTCGCATCAAAATGCAGATAGATTCCTAGCGACATAATGAAATGTAAACCATCAATATATTCTTCAAGAATGACCTCTTTAGCGGCCGGACCTTTAAAGGACCAAAACTTGAAACATCTAGTCTCATTAGCAAACTCCCCTAATTCAATTAAGAAAGCCAAAATTCGTTTGCGCCAGGTGGTTTCATAACTGACTTGATGCAAAGTGTGAATATTAGCATCTAATTGACCTTGCCAGTTAAAAAATTCATGCATATCATATTGTCTCATTTTCATTACCTCACTTTATTTAAATGCCAGATTTTATCAACATATTCTTGAATGGCTCGATCGGACGAAAAATAAGCCGATTTTGCAATGTTGATTAAACACATTTTAGCCCAGTATTCTTGATCAAGATATTTGGCATCGACTGTCATAAAGGCCTCGACATAGGCTTTGAAATCAGCTAAGACATAGTATTCATCATTTTTGAGCATAATCTCGTTAAAGACTGATAAAAAATGATTTTTATCTTTATGGAAAGTGCCATCTAATAAAGTATCTAAAGCTTTTTTCAAGACTTTATCATTAGCATAATAATCACCAGCGTGGTATTTACCTGAAAGCCTTAATTTTCTAACCTCCGCTTCAGTCATGCCAAACAATAGGCAATAATCTTGACCAACTAAGTTACTAATTTCAACATTAGCCCCATCGTAAGTCCCAAACGTTAAGGCACCATTCATCATCATTTTCATATTACCGGTGCCGCTGGCTTCTTTGCCTGCAGTTGAAATTTGTTCAGAAACATCACAAGCTGGCACAATAATTTCAGCCTTGGTAACATCATAATTTTCGATAAAGACAACTTTAAATAGTTTATTTACTCGTAAATCAGCATTAACAACACTAGCCACACAATTGATTAACTCAATTACTTTTTTAGCAAAAACATAGGAAGGAGCTGCTTTGGCTCCAAAGATGAAAGTTCGTGGATACATCCTATATTCAGGATGGGCCAAGATATATTGATATAAAGCAATAATATGCAAAATATTCAACAATTGGCGTTTGTAAGCATGCAAACGCTTGACTTGAATATCAAAAATTGAATTAACATCCACTTCTATCCCATTATGTTGCTTTATATAATCGGCTAAAATTTGCTTTCTTTGCCGCTTAACTTGCAAAAATTTTTCTTGCACTTTTTTATCATCAACATAAGCTAACAAACGTTGCAGTTGAGCCGGTTGTTTCAGCCACTCTTCACCAATTGTTTCATCAAGCAGTTGCTTGAGTTGAGGATTACAATAGGCCAAGAAGCGCCGTTGTGTTATGCCATTGGTGACATAGGTAAACTTCTCAGGATAGATGCGATAAAAGTTAGCAAGCACTTGATTTTTCAAAATTTCACCATGCAAATAAGCCACTCCATTAACTGAGTAACTACCGACTATAGCTAATCGCGTCATATGCACTAAACCATCTTTAATAATACTAACTGAATTGACTAAATTTTCATCATGGAATTTATCACGAACTTTTTGAATAAAACGGCGATTTATTTCTTCAATAATGGTATAAATTCTTGGTAAGAGAGTTTGCAAATAATTCAGTGGCCACTTCTCCAATGCTTCTTGCATGATGGTGTGGTTGGTATAAGCAAAAGTATGTGAAACTATATCCCAAGCTTGATCCCACTCATAATCATATTCATCAAGTAAAATCCGCATGAATTCAGGAATTCCTAACACTGGATGAGTATCATTAAGTTGGAAGACCATGGCTTTGGCAAAATCATCAAGATTTTGGTGATCACGCATTCGCAGATAGAGTTTGACACTGGCTTGAATTCCAGCCGAAACAAAGAAGTATTGTTGTTTGAGACGCAATAATTTGCCAGCTTCGGTTGAATCATCAGGATACAAGCCATAGCATAATTGCTTAACTTCATCTAGATACGTATAAAAATCTTTATTCTTAGGGAGTATTTCATTACTAGGTTCAGCTGACCAGAGTCTTAATGTATTGACTTGCCCATTTAAATAACCAATCATCGGCATATCATAAGGAACTGCATTAATGTGCTCGGCTCCTTCAAGATGATAATGAATGCGCCCTTGGCGATACTCACTAACCACATGGCCATAAAACTCAATATCAATTTTGCGATAGGGTTTTTTGACTTCCCAAACATTGCCAAGTCTTAACCATTGATCGGGAACTTCTGTTTGGGCATTGTTACTAATAACTTGTTTAAAAAAGCCATATTCATAGCGAATGGAGTTGCCATGACCAAGATAGCCTAACGAAGCTAAAGAATCCATATAACAAGCCGCTAATCGACCTAATCCACCATTACCTAAACCGGCATCACTTTCTAAATCGATAATAGCTTGTAAGTTGATGTTAAACTCTTTTAAGCCCGCTTCCACCACCTCATATATACCTAAATTTTTGAGATTTGTCGTCATCATTTTGCCCAATAAAAACTCCATGGAGAAATAGATAACTTGGCGCTCACCCTCTTTATTGGCCATATCTTTGGCTCTTTTCCAATCATAAGCACAATGTTCCTTGATCATCTTACCTAAGACTTCATAGATTTCATCGATATGAGCATCAGCAATTGAACGGCCAAAAGTCTTTTCAATTTCTGCTTCAAATGTTGAGCAAAATATTTCTTTGTTACTAAACATAACACACCTACTTTCCTTTATATTCTAAGACTATAGCTGCAAAGGAAGCTATTTTTATTTTGATGGATTGCGAACAGCCATGATTCCCCTCTTTGAAAGAGAAAATGAATGCCGCCCCATTGATATCGCCTGCTCCGCCATAGGCCTTATTGTCACTATTGAATACTTCTTGATACTTACCGCTACGTGTAACGCCGATTAGATAATCGCTATAGGAGTTTCCCGTTAGGTTAACTACTATGCAATAAATTGAATCTTGATGATATCTAATAAAGTAGATGATACTTTGATTGGCGTTATCTCCCATCAAATATTTGAAGCGTCGATAATCATACTCCCCTTCATATAAAGTAGGTGAAGAGATATATAAATGCGCTAAATCGGTATAGAATTTGGCAAATTGTTGATGCATTGGATAATCTAACAAGAACCAATCTAATTGTTTGGCTTCATCAAATTCGCGAAAATGTGCTAGTTCATTACCCATAAAATTCAACTTCTTGCCTGGATGCATATACATATAGGTATAAAGATTACGCAATTGCTGGAATTTTTGCTCATAATCACCCCACATTTTATCAACTATATTCTTCTTTCCGTGAACCACTTCATCATGGGATAGTTCAAGGATAAATTTCTCTGAATAGAAATAGGCCATTGAAAAAGTAATCAGATTGTGATGGTATTTGCGATAAATTGGATCCATTTCATAATATTCCAAAGTATCATGCATCCACCCTAAATCCCATTTGTAATCAAACCCTAATCCATTGTTTTTAACACTGGTGGTGACACCTTGGTAGGCACTGGAATCTTCAGCAATTGTCAAAGCCGATGGATGAAGTTTGTGAATTGTAGTATTGAGGCGTTTAAGAAACTTAATTCCTTCACTATTCTCACCCTTATGACTATCCCCGTTATAGTAAATAATGTTGCTAACGGCATCAAATCTAATCCCATCAATATGGTAATAATCGAAATAAAAATTGACACAAGAAAGCAAGAAACTGCTAGTTTGACCTTTACCATAATCAAAATTATAAGTGCCCCATGCGTTATTTCTTCTTCTAGCATCACTATATTCATATAAATATGTTCCATCAAACTTAGCTAATCCATGCTCATCAGTTACAAAGTGAACTCCCACAAAATCAAAGATAACACCGATATTGTTTTGATGTAAGTAATCAATTAAATACATCAATTGATGAGGATTTCCATAGCGACTAGTAATCGAATAATAACCCGTTACTTGATAACCCCAAGATTTATCTAAAGGGTGTTCCATTAAAGGGAGAAATTCAACATGAGTGAAATTGTGATCTTTTAAGTATTTAGTTAAGATGGGAGCCAATTCTGCATAAGAAAAAACACTGCCATCACTTTTATGCTGCCAACCAGCAATATGCATTTCATAAATATTTATAGGTTTATTATAATCACTCTTCTTGTTAGCCATGTATTCCAGATCATGCCAACAGTAGCCATCTAGTGTAAATACTTTGGATGCTCCACCCGCTTTGTCTTCACTAAAAAAGCCATAAGGGTCAGTTTTATCAATTACTTTATTACCATAACCCGTTATGCGATATTTATACATCTCATATTCTTTCAAGTTTGGCACATAAAGTTCAAAAACTCCTTGCCATTCCACTTTTTTCATGACATGCCTTGAGCCATCCCAAGCATTAAAATCACCGATAACTTCAACACGTTTAGCATGCGGAGCATAGACTCTAAAGATGATGCCATTCCCATTGGAATGTGCACCAAAGTAATGATATGAATCTGCACAATTACCTAACAAAAATTCTTCAATACTTTTCATCTTTCATTCTCCTATACTTTTACAATGGCAAAACTAGATGCTTCCAATTTTAAACAATTCTTACAATTAATACTAGCATTGTTACTTAAAATTATATCAGGCCCTTTAACATTTGGATAAATCATTTCGTGATTGTTACCATTAAAATAGAAAACATAATCTCCAACATAATAGACTATCGAAGAATAAAATTCCTCAATTTTGACATTTTTCTCTATTTGTTTAAAGGAAGCAAAGAATAGCTCTGGATGTGATTGTCTAAAACTAATGATTTGTCTGATTTTATCGACAATATCTTTGTTTTTGCTAATAAGATTCCAGTCAATAAAATTAACGTTATTTTTACCTAAATAAGTATTATCTTGCATGTTTTTACTCCTCATGAATTCTTGTCCCATGTGAATAAAAGGGATACCCTGCGCTAGAATTAACATTGCCATAGCTAATAATATTTTATTTTTATCAACTTTTCCAGATTCTTTAACTATTTTATCAGAAAGAGTCATACCATCATGACATTCTAAGTAATTAATACTTTGTAAAGGGTTGTCAAAGTGGATATCGTGATGCCCTTTAAGTACATCAATTGCATAATAAGTCTTTGCTACATCACCTAAAGCATAGCCATAAGTCGAAGCACAATAAGATGACGATCCCATTATGTTATCTCTAAAATAGTCATTAAAAAAACCAATCGTGGGAATTTGTTTTGCTTTCTCAAAGGTTGTCTTTATTAAATCATCAATCAAGGTTGAATTATGCCAACCTTCGCCATAGATGGCAAAGTCTTTAACTATATTTCTACCAATCTTTGCTATATTTTCTACTAATTGAATACTAATTATGCCCATTAAGTCCATTCTTAGACCATCTATACAAAATGTTTCAACTAAATACTTAACACTGTTACTAATCAGCGAAAACACCATATATTTGGGTGTATCTAGGTCATTTCCACACATTGAACCATTACTTTTTACTCGATCTTTATACACAAAATAATAGTATGGAACTATCTGATTAAGACAATTTGTTTCAAATTCGTAGACGTGATTATAGACAACGTCTAAAACGACTCGCATCCCATGACTGTGAATGGCATCTACCATTGCTACAACTTCATTAATACGACTATATGGATTATCTAAATCATTTAGATAACTGCCTTCACTAACAAAGTATTGAACTGGATCATATCCCCAGTTATAAAGTTTATGCGGTTGCATTTCATCCTTTGTTGCGAAATCCAAAATTGGCATTAATTGAAGATGAGAGACACCGAGCGATTTGATATAATCTAATCCAATCTTATCCATATAATCATTGACCGCTTTTTCTTCAAAAGCTAAATACTTGCCTTTATTAACGAACCAAGGGTTATTTGAATAATCATAGACAGATAATTCATAAATCAAATAATCAGCTGGTCGAAGCGGTTTTAAAGCATATTGTTTTGGCAAACGAGCCTTATTCTTATCTATTACTATTGAACTCGTTGCATTTGGAGTGCACGACTTAGCATAAGGATCAATAACTAAATTGGTTACGCCATTTACCGTGACCAAATAGTTATAGATAGCACAGTCTAAATCACCATTAATTACGATAGAATAGACTCCTTGACCCTTTCTTTCCATCTCATGAGTTTCTCCATTAAGCAAAAGAGCCACTTTTGCGGCCGTTGGCGCCCATAATTTGAAGAGCGTTGATTCTTTATCATAAATAGGCCCTAACTCGCCATCATAAGCAAAATCGGTGTCAAAACGCTTTGTTTTAGTGATGAATCGATATTGCAATATTTCTTTCTTGCCCGTTTTATCGCTAATATAATATTCCTGACCAATTTCTATTTCATAATCAAAACTGATTCCATAAAAATGATGGATCTGATCTTCATATTGATGAACAATCCTCAATGCTATCGAATGAGAGTTACTGTGTAAAGTAAAAGGAGGCAAAAAAGTGGCCCCCCTTTTGACTTGGATTTCAATTGTATTGTAATCGTCTAAATAACAAAACCTTTTCATATATTACCCCATTATAAGTATAGTATATGGCATATATGATAGCAAAAAAAAGTAGCTTGCGCTACCTTTCTCCTTTGTCATATGGAATACCTTCCGCCTTTGGTGCCCTTGATTTCGAGGAAGTAAAGGCCAAAATAACCATTGTTACGATATAAGGAACCATTAAATAGATATAACCTGACTCCCTAACATTCGCAAATTTAGGCATAAACGGAATAGAGGTAGCCATCCCGGATAAAGCTTTACAAAAAGCAAAAATCAAAGCTGCACCCAATATTTTGACCGGCTGCCAATTACCAAAAATCATAACGGCTAAAGCTAAGAAGCCATAGCCAGCCACTTCGCCACTAAACCCGGTACCAGCCGCCACTACAAAGGCCACGCCGCCAATACCAGCTAAAAATCCAGAAATCAACACGCCAATATAACGCATCTTATAAACATTAATGCCCACACTATCAGCAGCTTGGGGATGTTCGCCACAAGCCCTCAATCGTAAGCCAAAGCGAGTTTTATAAAGTAATATAGTAGCCACAATAAAGATAACAACCGCGATAATCGTGGTTAAGTAGCAATTTTTCAAAAATACCCTAGCTAAAAATCCAGCATCTGGGGCCAAGGTGGTCATGGCCACCCAGCGCGGAATTCGAATCGTAGTTTGGCCTTGTCCTTGAACTGCCCAGGTAATAATAATTGCTAAGGCCGGCGCCAAAATATTTAAAGCCGTACCACCAATGGTTTGGTTGGCTTTTAATCTAATAGAAGCAAAGGCTAATAAGAAAGCATAAATAGCTCCACATATTCCGGCAAATATCACCGCAATCAAAACACATAATTGAGGTGCGGAGACCGCTAATGTCCCAGCCTTATCCATCGCTCTTAATAAGAGGAATCCACTAAGGGCGCCGATAATCATAATACCTTCCAGCGCGATATTGATGGTTCCGCTTCGCTCTGAAAACATACCAGCAAGCGCAACTAATAATAAGGGTACCGCAAACACGATAGTAAGCGATAAAATATCACCTAATATATTCATTTATTTTTCCTCCTTAGTTTCGATTTCAGCCTGTATAGGCGCTCTTTGCTCTTCTTTTTCTTTCTTGGCAAAGAATTTGGCTATGACACCTTTCATTAATAAACTAAAGGCACTTAAGTAAATGATAACCGCAATAATAACGTCGATATTTTCTTTAGCAAACTCTGGTTGCATAGCATCGCCGCCAACTTGAATATAAGAAATGAATAAGGCAGATGCAATGGCTCCTAATGGATGAGATGAAGCAAGTAATGCAACCGAAATACCATTAAAGCCATTGGCTGGCAAAACCTTAGAGATTTGATAAGTTGTAGTGCCAGATAAAATAGCAATTGCCCCACCAATACCAGCTAAAGCTCCGGAAATAACCATTGCAAGAATTATATTTTTCTTCTCGTTGATACCAGCATATTTACTAGCACTCCGATTATGACCACAGGCCATTAATTCGTAGCCAAAAGTGGTTTTATGCAAAATAATATAAATAATGACACCAAATAAAATCGCTAATAAAATACCGATATTTAAATAATTAGAGATATGATCTAATCCTAGATTTGGTAACAATGCCCCTGGATTAATATAACCAATTGTGGCAGTTCTAGAAGAATCTGCTCCACCATAGGTTGAAGCCAGCAATGCTGGAGTGTTAGCAACTAATAAATTTACCACAAAGACGCCAATCCAGTTAAACATGATGGACGTGATGACCTCGTTGACATTTAATAAAGCTTTGAAAATACCCGGAAAAGATCCCCATAAAGCCCCAGCAAGACCAGCTGCTAAAATACAAACTGGCCATGGTAGTTTTAAGACAATTGCACAATACAAAGCCGCAAACATTCCCAATAAGTATTGACCAGCAGCTCCAATATTAAATAAACCGGTTTTAAAAGCAAAAGCTACCGCTAAACCAGTCATAACTAAAGGTGCTGCCGTGTATAATACTTTACTAATTTTACTAATGCTAGATAAGCCTGATGTCAACATATTGAAAAATCCACTAAAAGCATGACTAGCATCTAGAAAAATCAAGATAATTAGCCCTAAAATTAAACCTATTAGAATAGATAAAATGGAAGAAGCAATCGAAACAAATGCTTTCGATTCACCTAACTTTGTTAAAAAAGGAGAAGCAATTTTATTTTTTTTCATTTTTAGTTTGCCTCCTTGACATTTCGCTTGGCACCGGCCATATAAAGACCTAATTCTTCCAGCGTTGTTTGTTTAGGATCTAACTCACCAACAATTTCGCCTTCATACATGACAAGTATTCGATCGGAGACATTCATAACTTCATCTAATTCTAAAGAAACCAAAAGAACTCCATTACCTCTATCACGATCAGCAATTAATTGTTTATGAATATATTCAATGGCCCCTACATCTAGACCGCGAGTCGGTTGAACGGCAATTAATAATTTATGTTGTTTTTCAATCTCTCTGGCCACAATAGCTTTTTGTTGATTTCCACCTGACATACTTCTTGCCATTGTGTCAGCCCCTTGCCCAGCTCTAATATCATATTGAGTGATTAATTGTTCAGCATATTTACGGGTAGCCTTGCGATCAATAAATCCTCTTTTTTGAAAGACTGGTTCCCAATATTTTTGCATAATTAAATTATCTTCTAAAGAATAATCAAGAATCAATCCATATTTATGTCTATCTTCAGCAATGTGAGAAATACCCGCTTTCGAGCGCTCACGCACACTAGCGTTAGTTATGTCTTTACCTAACATAGTGATTGTGCCGCCACTATTTTTTTCAATACCAGTCAAGCCATAAACTAGTTCGGTTTGACCATTGCCATCAATACCCGCTATACAAACAATTTCGCCCGCTTGAAC
The DNA here is from genome assembly GCA_964367975.1 of uncultured Eubacteriales bacterium. Lineage (GTDB taxonomy): Bacteria > Bacillota_I > Bacilli_A > RFN20 > UBA1709 > CAYIYS01. The sequence goes on along the minus strand of CAYIYS010000003.1, from coordinate 8,772 downwards.
TGTGAAAGAAACGGCTTTAACCGCATCTTTCTTGGCATTTTTTTTGAAAACTGAGAAGTTAGTGATGGTTAGAATGTTGTCTTTTGGTTTGGCTATTTCTTTATCAACTACTAATTCAACTGGTCTGCCCACCATCATATTTGATAATTCTTGTTTGGTGGTCTTTTTAACATCTACAGTGCCAACGTGTTTACCTTTTCTTAAGACAGTTACCCGGTCGGCAACCTCCATAATCTCATTTAATTTATGGGTGATAAAAAGAATTGACTTGCCTTCTTTAGTTAAATCTCGCATGATCTGCATTAATTCTTCAATCTCTTGTGGAGTCAAAACAGCGGTCGGTTCATCAAAGATTAAAATTTCATTTTCACGATACAACATTTTTAAGATTTCGACTCTTTGTTGCATTCCCACTGTAATATCTTCAATTTTAGCATCAGGATCAATATTAAACTTATATTTGCTACTTAATTCCTTAATTTTCTTTTTAGCAATGTCTTTTTGCAAAAAACCAAACTTATTAATTGGTTCAACTCCTAAAATGATGTTTTCTAAAACTGTAAAAACTTCAACTAATTTAAAGTGTTGGTGAACCATGCCAATTCCTAATTTATTGGCATCGTTAGGATCTTTGATGTGAACAATCTCACCATTCTTCTTAATAATACCTTTTTCTGGTTGATACAAACCAAAAAGGACACTCATTAATGTTGATTTGCCAGCTCCATTTTCACCTAGCAGCGCATGAATCTCGCCTTTTCTTAATTTTAAAGTGATATCATCATTAGCAATAATACCAGGGAATTCTTTGGTAATGTTTAACATTTCAACTACATTATTTTGTTCCATGTTTTACCTCCACCAACTTTTTACATACTAATAGCATTCAAACGAGCTTTGAATATTATTAATATGTAAGCCATCACTGCACCGTGATGGCTTACAAGTTGAATCACTTATTATTGATATTTATTTAATTTTGACAACTAAGCATTATAATCAACGACAACTTTGACTGTTTGTGGATAAACAGCTGGATCAGAACTGTCATCAATTACAATTGTACCAGCGACTACTTTATTGAATAAAGCTTCATAATCTGCGACTTTGTAGTTTGTAAACTTCCAAGAAGTTGCAACTGTTGGTAAGCCAACACAGCCTTCAGCAGCTCCTAAAGTGACTGTTTTTCCAGCATGTTCAGCATCCCATTTTTGGCCATTTCCATAGAAAGATGTTAAGGCTAATTTTGTTGATGTGGCTAATTCCTTCATAGCAGATGAAATAATTGTATTCGATTCTGCGACTTGGTCAACGTCAACACCAATAACTTTCTTATTAGCAGCTTCAGCAGAACCTGTAACTGAGAGGTAAATTCCTCCACCACTGGAGAAGACTACTTCAGTGCCGGCAGTATACCAACCATCCATCTTGATTCTTAAATCTTCAGATGGAGAAAAAGAACCAGCATAATTGTACTTCATAGTAATAGCACCATTAGCTAAGCCCATGTCTTCAGCTGCATCTTCTGCACCTTGAACATAACCATAACCATATCTAATAACGGCTGGAACTGACATTCCACCAAGGAAGCCGAGTTTTGTATAACCGTCTTTAACTGCAGCATAACCTGCAAAATACCCTGCTTGTTCTTCTTTATAAAGAATGTTATGGACATTTGCGCCGGTTTTGTAAATCATATTTGAATAATCACCATTATTTGGTTGGCCATCTAGAAGTAAAAAATTAACACTTGGGTATTGATCTTGAATTTCAAAGATTGCTGTTTCAAACAAATAACCTGGGCAAACAACCATTTTGGCACCTTTGTCGATAGCCGTTTTAATTGTTTCGACACGAGCCGCTGTTGAGTCTTCGGATGGTCTGTAATAAGCATAACCAATCTTGTTGGTTTCAGCGTATTCTTTAACGCCTTCCCATGTTCCTTGGTTGAATGACTTATCATCGATGTTTCCAACGTCAGTGACTAATGCGATTTCAGGTGTTTTTTCTTGACCACCACACGCAGTAGTTCCGGCGATACAGCCAAACACTAATAATGAGGCTGCAACTAAATTGACAATTTTTCTCATTTCTAATCCCCTTTTCCCTTTATTTTTGATAGAAGATATGATTTGATTTCGACTTAACGCTAGTTTTTTAGCCTTATTCACCAGAATAATTGTCGTACCACAGTGAACAAAATCGGAGTTATCGCATCAATCTCTTCACTATCACCTGTATTATAACATTTTAAATTCAAAAAATCACTAGCGTTTACAATTTTTCCTAATTATTGTAGTAAGACAAACAAAAACGCCCGCGTGGGCGTTAAAGTTTTTTACTTATTTTCTGGCTTCTTGGCACTTGGCTTTTTTTCTGCCTTAGGAGTTGGTGACTTTTCGACCGGTGCCTTTTTAACTGGAGCCTTTTTTTCAACCGGTTTCTTTTCAACTGGTTTCTTTTCAACCGGCTTTTCTGTTTTAACAACAGTTTTCTTAGCAGGGGCTTTCTTTTTCTTTAAAGGTTCGATGGCAATTTCGAGAGCACCATTTTCCTTTTCACTAACCTTAACCTTTAAAGGCTTTTCTTCAGCCACTTTTGGTTGTGGTTTCTTAGCACTAGCAATCGCTTTCTTGGATGTTTCTACTAAGTCTGCAAAAGCCTTTTCATCATGAATTGCCAATTCAGAAAGCATCTTACGATTAATTTCAATACCTTCAATTTTTAAGCCATACATGAACTTGGAATAAGAAATTCCATTTAAATTACAAGCGGCATTAACCCGCGTAATCCACAATTTTCTAAAATCTCTCTTTTTATTTCTACGATCTCTATAGGCATAAGCTCGCGATTTTAAGACTTGCTCATTCGCCGTTTTATAAATTCGATGCTTGGAGCCAAAATAACCCCGTGATAATTTTAAGACTTTTTTGTGATGACGGTGGGCTACATAGCCACCTTTTACTCTTGCCATAATTCTTTACCCTCCTTATTAACCTTGGAATAAGTTCTTAATCCGCTTGATATCAGTGGTATGAACTTGTCCTGGTTTTGCTAGATGACGTCTTTGCTTTTTGGTAAGACCATGAGCAATGTGTTGACGATAAGCATGTTTTCTTTTGTAATTGCCGCTCCCTGTTACTTTAATTCTTTTAGCAGCAGCCTTTTTAGTTTTCATTTTTGGCATAATTTTTGTCCCCCTGTAAAAAACTATTTCTTCTTTGGTGATAGAATCGCAAATAATTGTCTTCCTTCCATGACTGGTTGTTTGTCGACATTTGAATACTCAGCAACTAAAGCCAGGAATTGACGCATTGTCTCTTCCCCAACCTCAATGTGCGATAATTGACGACCCCTAAACCGAACCGTTACTTTGACTTTACAATCATCTTGCAGCCATTTAATAGTTGCCTTAGCCTTAACCTCTAGGTCATGAAGATCAGTTTGTGGCGTAAAACGAACCTCTTTATTTTCAATGACTTTTTGATTTTTCTTCATCTCTTTGCTCTTCTTTTGTTGTTCGAACCGATACTTGCCATAATCTACAATCTTGCAAACCGGCGGTTTGGCCATAGGAGCGACACAAAGCAAGTCCAATTCAGCTTGTTCAGCTAAATATAGAGCATCTCTTCTAGACATAACTCCTTGCGACACGCCATTTTGATCAATTACTAACACTTCGGGAAAGCGAATCAATTTGTTGACTAAGTCAGTTGTTTCCTTAACAGGCATCCTGGTATTAGGATTATCGAATGCTGGTATAAGCGACACCTCCATTTTTAAAAGAAAAACGAGTGCGAAATCGCACCCGTTAAAAATACTATTAATAGTTGTAGCATCGACCCAAAGCCATTGGCAATCAGGTGAGAAGCGGGTGCCTCTTCTTTCCACATATTCGTTTTTGCTTATTAATAATAACACTTAATTGTCTCAACGTCAACTAGATAAAGCAAATTATGCAATTCCCATCTTTTTGATTTCAATATGGGATGGACCCACACAATTTTTTTGTTTAATAATCTCTTTTGATAATCGCATATTTGCTTTAACTTCAGCTAAGTTTCCTGAAATTGTAAAGCCAGTGACAGGAATGACTTGATGACCATCAAAGTAGTAGCCTAATCTAACTTCGCCCCCGATATAACCGGAGAAGGCATCAACTTGTAAGCCTGAGAATAAAACACATTCAAGGTAAGGTTCTTGATGCATTTCGGCCACTGATTTGGAACCAGCTGCGACCACCACAATTGGACATGAACCGGTTGGGTTAGCAATTTTTAAGTATTGTCCCCAGCGCGAGGCCCCGTGATATTGTTTGGCAACACCTTGCTCAACAAGTTTGACTTCACTTAAGACGATGCCGTCTTGATCAATTGGTGCACTTCTAACGCATTCCTTAATGACTGGAACTACACTGACACTAATTTTATCGCCTTCAATCTTCTCTCCTTGGCATGATTTACCAAGTTCAAAGGTTGACATTTTTTGAAAAACTGAGGCATAGTCAAGTTGATTAGCAAAATAACCATAGAAGCCACTAATATCATGCGCGGCTAAAATAACTTTACAATTTACACCTTTAGGTAGAGCCACTGCTTGAGCGCGATCTTTGGCAACTTGGAGAACTTCTTTTACTCGATGAGTAATAGCCTTTAAATCAATATTACCAAATTCACTATTTTCATAAATCTCAAACTCTTCCTTGCTTTTAGTGGAAGTTGGAATTGTTTCGATCATACCGCTATATTTATGATATTTCTCATTAATACCTTTGGAATTAATAACTTCAAAATCTTCATCATAAAGGAATATTTCAGTCGCGGCTAACCAACAGTCTTTAGCAGTATCAGCAGCAAAAACCGCTTCCGAGACCTTTTCAATCCATTCAGCTAAAGAATGTTCAGCCATATTAGATTCCATCTTCTCTTGTGGTTTGTTTGATGGCGCTGGCAGTTCATAGCGAACATCTTTAATAAATGAGGCCCGATAAACTGCTTTTTCAATACGCGAATGAATTTCTTCATCACTCATTGCTGCATCAATAGCAATTGTTGAACAACCTCTAAATTCTTGATCATCAACATAGACTGTGATTTGATAATCTTCTAGGCTAGTTGCTCGCGATGTTTCAAGTCTTTTGAAGACATAGAATAGTTCATGACTCTTTTTACTGTGATGAATAATTTTATAATCACTAACTTGGCTAAAACTAGCCAAGCCTTTTTTAATGCGTTCAATCATCCTAACTTCACCTTTGCTTTCAAGTATGGTCCGCCATCACTAACTCTAACCCATTCTTTGTAGCCTTTACCACAAAGACCTGAACCAAAGACTTTTACCTCTGGTGAAACCATGCTAATTGACTTCAACAAGTCAGGAACATAACCTGACATCACGACTGGGGAAACAAAGTTGTTGGTTAATTTACCATCAACAATCTCTTGCCCACAATCAGCTACGCATTGAATGTTCCAGTTCTTTGGATCTTCCATACCATTGCTACCAATACTGATCATATAACCATGTTTGATAGATTTTATCATATCTTCAACACTATCCTTGCCACCAGCAAAGAAAGTATTAGTCATTCTAGTATAAGTTTTTCTCTTATAAGATTCTCTTCTACCATTGCCAGTCGGTTCGCTTCCTAATTCCATTGCCGACAAGCAATCAGAAATCCCTGTTTGTAAAATGCCATCTTTAATAATGACTGTATCATGAGCTAAAACTCCATCATCATCAAAGAAATAAGAAGCCACACTGGCAGCAGCACTAGCACCATCATGCATTGTCACAATTGGGCTAGCAACATATTCACCAACATATTGTTGAGCTAAGGCTCTATGTTTAACAAATTGGTCCATTTCAACACCATGACCAAAAGCTTCATGGGCAATAAGTCCAGTAATATCTGGGCAAATAACACAATCATAAAGACCTGGTTTAATATGTTTAGCACTCAAAAGATTTTGACACTTTTGAATGATTAGAGGAATCTTTCCTTTAATTTCAGCAATAGCTTTTTCCATATTGTCAGAGCAACTACCCTCGGTCGTAAAAACAATCTTTTCGCCTTCTCGCATAACAGCGGCGAAGACGCAGTTGGTCCAAGTATAGAATTGTTCTAACTCTTTGTGTTCAGTAATAAACATCTTAGAAACACAAACTTGGCCGACTCGAGCAATAGCATTTACAACTCTGCTATCTGCTGCTAATATCTTATCTTTGTACGCTTGGCAAAAATTAACTTTTTCCGAAGATGAATAGGCTCTACCTTTGTCTTCGCGCACAAAGCGCTCAACATGTGGTTCATCTTCCATTTTGACAACTTTAACCATCTTTTCACTTAATTTAGCAGATAATGTAATTTCATTTTTAATCTTTTTCACAAAAGATTTTGGATCTTCACTTAAATCATTGCAAGAATATTCAGCATATCCTTTGCCATTATAAACCTTGATAACAAATCCCCTATCTGAATCAAATGTTTCATTGACTGAAGTGGCAGCACGATTAGCCGTTACTTCTTCACCACTGACATCTTGACCTAAAATGGAGACATATTCAAAGTCTTTTCTCAGTTCGCTAACCAAGGCTTTAGCCAAGGGTTTACGCTTCTCTAGAAAACTCGAATAACTCATTCATATCATCCCTTTCACAATGCATTATTATATACGAATAACTATAAATAATCTATATGATAATGCTTACAAGAAAAACCCCCTTAGTTGTTTGGGCGCAACTTTGGGGGTTTTCTTTATAAAACGCTCTTGTTTTTCGCCAATTTATTTCTTGGCAGCAATTTCATCCTTTAACATTTTGATAAACTCAGCGTATTTAACAGTTACTTGTTCTTGCTCACCATGTCTACGATAAGTGACTAAATCTGATGCCATTTCGTTATTACCAACAACGATAATGTATGAACATTTTTTGAGTTGCGAATTTCTCATACGATAACCAAGCTTTTCATTTCTATCATCAATAGTGGCACGAATGCCATCCGCAATTAATCTAGCTTTTAATTTATGAGAGTATTCACCATGGGCCTCGAGATTAACTGGTAATACTTCGACTTGAATTGGCGACAACCAAAGTGGGAAGTTTCCAGCATAGTTTTCAATCAAGATACCAATAAATCTTTCAATTGAGCCATAGATCACCCGATGAATCATAATTGGACGTTTCTTACCACCATCAGCATCAACATAAGTTAAATCAAATCTTTCTGGTAAATTCATGTCCAGCTGAATGGTTCCACATTGCCATTCTCTGCCAATAGAATCTTTAATCTTTAAGTCAAGTTTTGGACCATAGAAAGCTCCGTCACCTTGATTAATTTTATAATCTTTGCCAGCCGCCTTACAAGCCGCTGCCAAAGCAGCTTCAGCTTTGTCCCAAACCGCAATTTCACCAATATATTTATCTGCTGGTCGAGTTGACAATTCAATGCGATAAGTCAAATCAAAGACACTATACATTCTATCAATAAAAGCTAATAATCTAACAATTTCTCCTTCAATTTGATCTTCTGTCATGAAGAGGTGAGCATCATCTTGAGTGAAGTTTCTAACTCTAAACAAGCCATTTAAGGCTCCACTAGCTTCATGGCGATGGACAATTCCTAATTCACCAAGTCTGAGTGGTAATTCTTTATAAGAGTGTAAAGTATTTTTGTAAATTAACATACAACCTGGGCAGTTCATCGGCTTAATTGCAAATAAACGATCTTCAATTTCGCTAGTATACATGTTTTCCCGATAATTAAACCAGTGTCCTGAGACTTCCCAAAGTTCTTGTGAAAGCATAATTGGGGTTTTGATAAATTGATAACCTTCTTTGGCATGTTCTTGATACCAGAAGTTCTCGAGTTCATTTCTCAAAGTTACTCCATTTGGCAGCCAGAATGGGAAGCCTGGCCCATATTCACTAATCATAAATAGTTCCATTTCTCTGCCCAACTTTTTATGATCTCTTTTCTTAGCTTCTTCTAGCATGAAAAGGTGTTGATCTAATTGCTCTTTAGTGGCAAAACAAATACCATAGACTCTTTGCAACATTTTATTCTTAGAGTCACCTTTATAGTAAGCTCCCGAAGCCTTTAAGAGCTTAAAATGCTTTAATTCTTTAACATTATCCACATGGGGACCGCGACATAAATCAATGAATTCACCTTGAGCGTATGTCGAGATAACTTCATCTTCAGCCAAATTTTCAATTAATTCAACTTTATAAGGGTTGTCTTTGAAAACCTCTAACGCTGCTTTTTTAGCTAAAATTTTATGAACGATTGGTTCGCCCTCTTTGACTATCTTGACCATTTCTTTTTCGATGCGGTCAAGATCTGCTTCACTTAAAGTTTCGCCTTGTAAATCCATGTCATAATAGAAGCCTTCTTCAATCGCAGGTCCGACCCAAAATAAGACTTTTGGATAAAGTCTTTTGATGGCTTGCGCTAAAAGGTGAGCACAGGAGTGGTTTAACACTTCATAAGCCTCAGGACTTTCTAAGGTCACAAATTCCAAATCAGCATCAGCCTTAACCTTATTAGATAAATCCATTAATATTCCATTGACTTTTGCCACTAGAGTTTTCTTGCGTAGCGATGGCGATAAAGCTAGACAAATATCCGCTAAAGATTTGCCCTCTTCTACTTCAATAATCTTGCCATCTTTTAATTTCATTTTTAACATATATTTATGCCTCCTAAACAAATAAAAAGTCCTCAGAAAAACATCTAAGGACGTAAATTACGCGGTACCACCTTATTTC
>CAYIYS010000002.1:0-34575 GCA_964367975.1 uncultured Eubacteriales bacterium | reverse complement strand
AGTGATGTCAGATCCTCGAATACAAGGCGTTTTGTAATTAAAGTAGATTTGCGCAATCAAGCCTATACTTTTATCTTTAGAGGTAATGTTCTACCTTCAGTAACTTACAATAAGCAAAAATTTGAAGAAATGTTTGTTTCGGATAGTGGTCGTCAAGAATGGAAAGAATGGCTCAAAAGCATTACGAATGAAACTAACGCCAATACCACTAAACCGTTATTAATCAATATTATTCCTTATGGAGCCACCCAAGCGGGTTTAATTAGAGTAGAACTGTTATCCAAAAATCAATCCAAGGGCGTGATTTTCTTTCAAGGTTCTTGGCTTCAAAGAGGTAGTGTTCAACAAATAAATAAAGCAAGTAACGTCAGTGCTTTTGGCTTTAGACAAAGAATAAATGATATCTTGAAATCAAGTAAAATTCCAACAGGTGCAGTGGTGATATTTAACTTTAACCATTATGATTATATGAAAAAAAGATATGATCAAGGAGGAGTTGACAAGTATCTAGCTTCTCTTTGGAACCAATTTGCGATTTTTGATAATGGTAAAGATATGGTAACTGGTTTGTACAAGTTTGATGCATTTTTGGTCTATGGCCGCCATCTCAAATCGCGGAAAGATGTTCAGTTGCTCGTAGCAAAAATCATAACTCAAATGGGGCATTTTGTTGGTATTGGTGGCATGACAATAGAAACCAATCCGGCGGTGGGTTATTCTAATTTTGGCGAGTTTTCAATCAATCTTGAACGGGTAATGAGGCAAGCTTATAATGCTTCAGTAATGGCGCATCAAAATAAACTAGATATTTGCCACTATGATAGTGAATTGGATAAGGTTTTCCAAAATGATATGTGGTTAGCAACACTCTTAAAAAAGAATATTAAAGAAAATAATTTATCACCTCAATATGAACCTATTATTTCATTAAAACAGGGTAAAGAAATGGGCAGTTTTGCTTCGATAGATTATACCAATACTGAATTTAATAATTTTGAAACGGCTTATAAAATAGCCTTTGATAATGGCTTTGAGGAAGATTTTTTGCTTAATACCATTCGGCGTTTGCCAGAGGTTTTTAATGAAAGACCAGAAAACTTAAAATTGAAACTTTTTGTTTTTTGTCGAATTTCAATGTTAGCTAAAGCAATCGCAGTTGTGGAAGGCTCTGATAATATTGATATATCAAATTTTGTGGTTACAATTGTTGACTATAATGAATTAATAAATCATGCTGAGTATTTAGGTTTTGTCCAACAAGCGAAGCAACGAGGAGTTAAACTTGCAATTATTGCACACAAGAAGATGGAAACCATAATTCACCCAATTTTAAAGAGTTTTACTTACTTAATCTGGTCTGATTCACTAATTAAGGATGTTTTAATCGATGAACGGGTTCGCATTCTTTTTAACAATGTTCGCAAGTCGCTTAAGCCATACAAATATCAAGAAATTGCTCGTGGTATCGATAATTATGAATTAGCTGAGTTCTTGAAGTCCATTGGGATTGTTTTCATGGCTGGACACTTGTTAACGCATGGCGAAAATGTGCAACAATCAAGTTATTCAATTCGACGAGTCAACAAATTAATTGGAAAAGAGCAAAATGATGAATAAAGTAGATTTGTTACAAGAAACCGAAATTATTTATAAGACCGCTAAAGGCTATATTTTAGCCGCTTATGGGAGTTTAATTTTTGATAATATAGAAGAATATTTGACCCATAAATTAAGTGGCTTTGGTTATCACAAAATTAGATTAGTGTCTTTGCATTCGCTGGGTGGGCTGGTGTATCAAAAAGTCTTCTATACTTCAAAAAGTAAATTGGAGGGTAGCACTTATTTAGCCTTAAACTGTAGTTGTCGTAGTGCTTCACTAGCAGCAGCAAATCATGAAATTTTACAATTGATGGATTTGTTTGAGAATGTTTGTAAAGATATTATGGGTTTACCGGTTATTTTTACGCGAAAGTTAAATCACACTTATTTTATCGGTATAATGACTCAAGAAGGGGTGGTTGAGGTTGCCAATGGTAAAGTGCTAAAAAAGGGGAATTATTATGTTGTCTCTTCCCACTTCTTTAGTCGAGTGTTGGAAGCCATGTGTTATGAACTAATTGATGAAAAGGGACTAATTATGTCGCCGAGCATCACTCCATATAGTATTGGATTAATTCCGATTAAGCGGGGCGAACCAGGGGTTAATGCTTATGCTTTAGAAATAAAAGATAAATTACTGTCATTAGGCGTTAATTGTTTATATGAAAACTTAAATGAAACTCACTTAGTTACTTTTACTAGATATGTAAAAATGGGGATTCCGGTAATTGTAAAAGTGGGTACCAAAGACCTTAATGAGCATAAAATTAATGTTTTTTTCCTCCCCGACCTAGTTCATGAAAGACTAAATTTAGCTGAGTTTTATGAAAATCTTGAAGCCATTTTAAAAAGAGTTCATTTTGAAATAGTTAAAAGATCGACTCAAAAAATGGTAAATTATATTCGCAATGCCAAAGAAATATCTCCAACTGCTCTAGTGAACAAAGTCTATTATTGTGACAAATGCATTAAATCTTTAATTTACGATGAGTTGAATTATTTGTTACTGCAACCATTTAACCAGGCTAAAGTTGAAAAATGTAGTGACTGCCAAGCTGCCGCACACCTGTATTACTTAATCCGGAAACTGCCTCATTTGCAGTAAAACGCTTGCGTTAACGGAAACCATAAGGAGCGATTAATATGAAACCAAAACTACGTCACAAAATAATCATCAATCTAGCTAGACCTTTTGTAGTGCTTTTTGTGCGACAAAAATATGGCTATAAAGCCCTAAAATATCCAGCTTTAAAAAATGAAACTTTTTTACTAGTTTCCAATCATATCACGCAGATCGATCCTCTTTTGGTATCCGCTTCTTTTCGCCAACATATTTACTATGTTGCAACTGACAACGTCATTAAAAGAAATTGGCTCGGCAAGGTATTATCTTTTGCTTGTGGACCAATCCCAAAAACCAAAAATACTATTGATATTTCAACTATTAAAAATATGTTGTCTATGGTTTCAAATGGGGGTTGTTTAGGTTTATTTTTAAGTGGTAATGCTACTTATTCAGGTAGTGAAGAGTATATTCCTAGTCCAATTGCGAAATTAGTCAAGAAAATCAATAAACCTTTGGTAATTTATAATCTAATTGGTGGCTATGGAGTGGCTCCAAGATGGGGTAATGAGATTAGAAAAGGCAAATTTTATGGTAAGATTAAGCAAATAGTCATGCCTGAAGAATACTTGGCAATGAGTGATGAGCAATTAGAGGATTTAATCAAAAATCAATTAGCGGTATCCGCTTTTCAAGACATTGATCAAGTCGGTTATGACTGTAAAAATCGCGCAGAATATCTCGAAAGAGCCCTTTTTTGGTGTCCAGATTGTCATAGTTTTTCTACTCTAACTAGTAACGGTCATAATTTAAGCTGCAGTAAATGTGGTTATAAAATACGCTACGAGACCGATTTGACCTTTACGCTTTTACAGGGTAAACATAAAATTGATAACGTTAAGCAATGGTATGATTTGGAGAAAAATTATGTGGCAAATTATGATTTTGCAGTTTATAATGATGAAGAAGTAATTATTAAAGATGCCGATATCTTATGTCGGCAGATTAGGGGAACAACTTCGTGGGTTAGTCGGGGCAGTATTGCTTTGTATAACTCACGCATCGAGATTAATAGTGAAGAAAATCGAATCATAATTCCACTGGAGAAAATAATTTCGATGGCTGCTCAAAGTAAAAATAATTTATTATTTCATACTAATACTGATTATTATGAAATTGATGGTAATGTTAGAAGAAGTGCATTAGCTTATCTATTTATCTACTATTCAATCAGCAATAGAAGGGCGGGAGTGAAGAATGGTTTTTTGGGAATTTGATACCTGGAGCGCAGTTATTCAATTTGCAATTTTATGTGCTATTTTGTTGGCTTCAAACGTCTTAAGGAGAAAAATCCCTTTCTTACGTAAATCGCTGTTGCCAACTGCAGTAATTGCTGGATTTTTAACCCTTATTTTGCGTTATACTGGCTTATTAAATTCTATATTATCCACTGATTTTCTCGATAAGATTACTTATCACTCCATTGCTTTAGGCTTTATCGCTTTAGGGTTAAAGACGGCTTATGGGGCTAAAAGCGTTAGAGCTAGGGGCATTGCTCAAAGTGGGATTAATAATGGCTTAATCATTGTTGGTAGTTATGTTATTCAAGGGATTGTTGGTTTATTGATTACCTATCTTTTGGCAATTACGATAATGCCTGATTTATTTGCTGCTGCTGGTCTGTTGCTACCAATGGGCTTTGGTCAAGGCCCGGGCCAAGCTAATAACTGGGGGAGCATCTATCAGTTACAATATGGCTTTGAGGGTGGCCAATCATTTGGTCTATCGATTGCCAGTTTAGGCTTCGTTTGGGCCTGTATTGGTGGTGTAATATATTTAAATTATTTGCGTAAAAAGGGCAAATTAGAAACTAAAGAGATCAATCAAGTGGCTAGTGAAGTTGACTTTGCAGAGATGAAAGGAATTAAAGACGAACTCCCTTTAGTTGAAGCAATGGATAAGTTGACTATTCAGATTGCTGTGGTGATGGCGGTTTTAGGTTTTACTTATCTTTTCATGTTTGGCTTTGATAAGTTATTGATTGAAAGTGGTTTACTTGGTGATTTTGGTGTTAATACCTTGCGGCCTTTAATTTGGGGTTTTAACTTTATCTTTGGGACGATTTTTGCCATCGTTGCTAGAAAGACAATTGCTGGATTGAAAAGCACTGGTGTTATGCATCGCACCTATTTAAGTAATTTCATGTTGAATAGAATTGCTGGAGTAGTTTTTGATTTTATGATTATCGCGAGCATTGCTGCTATTGATATTGATGTCTTAGGTCGCTTGTGGGCGCCATTATTGATTATTACTACAGTAGGGGGAGTGGTCACTTTCGTCTTTCTCAAGAAACTGGCTCCTCATTTTTATAAAGGTTATGAATTGCCTGGATTTTTAGGCATGTATGGGATGATGACGGGGACTGCAAGTACAGGTGTCGCTTTACTAAGAGAAGTCGACCCTGATTTTCAAACACCAGCTTCTGATGATTTGGTTTCCGGTTCAGTTGGCGCTATGGTTTTTGGTTTCCCATTGATGTTATTAATGAGTTTAGGCCCAACAAGGCCGGGGTTAACCTTAATAATTCTGATTGTCTTTTTTGCTGTTTTGATGGTGATTTTATTTAGAAATAAGATTTTTAAAAGAAAGCCCAAAGTACTAAAAGGAGTTAAAGAATGAAAAAATTGGTGATTTTTGATATGGATGGTACTATTCTAGATTCAATGAAAGTTTGGAAAGAAGAAGGAATTAAGTTGTTATCACAATCCCATGTTCCTGGAGTCGATATTGTTATCAAAAAATTCAATTTAATGTCGGCTTATGAAGTAGCTAAGTATGTTGCTGAAAAAGGCGAGACAGTTGCATCAAAAGATGATTTAATCAATAAATGGCGAAGCAACATGTTAGAGCGCTATTTATCTGATATTGAAACTAAACCGCACGTTAAAGAGATGTTGCAGATGTATCGCAACAAAGGCTATCGGTTGGTTTTGGCTTCTGGTACTCCTCAACATATTGCTCGGGCCGCTTTAACACGCTTAGATTTAATTGATTATTTTGCGGCAGTTTATGATGAAATCATCATCGATAAGAGTAAGAAAAATCCGGAATTCTTCAGCCAAATAATGGAACAAGAAGGCTATAGTCCTGAGCAAACAATTGTAATAGATGATGCAGTCTTTGCTATTAAAGCCGCCCATAATTCGGGAGCTTATACGATTGCTATCTATGATGATTTATCCAAAGATTTAAAAGAAGAAATTATGGCTTATGCCGATCAATATATTTACGATTATAGTGAACTATTGGCGTAGTTTCTTTTTGTCCCAGTAGCTCAGTGGATAGAGCGACCGCCTCCTAAGCGGTAGGTCGGAGGTTCAACTCCTCTTTGGGACGCCAAAATAAAAGCTAAGTTTTGATACCTAAAATATCAAAACTTTTTTTGTAGCAAAGCGATTTTAGAAATTGGTAGAGACCCTTTGCTCAAGAGAAATTTTATTATCCTTTTATACTTTGTATTTTTTGGATAAAAATATTGCATTTACACAGTAAACTTGTATAATATATTTTGTAATGCTAAATAAAAAGTTTACTAATGCTAAACACGCATTAAAAGGGGTGAGTGAGATGGAAATTGGTCCTCATATTAAACAACTTAGAATCAAGAACGGCTTAACTCTAGAAGAGTTGGCATCGCGAACAGAACTGACTAAAGGGTTCTTGTCGCAATTAGAAAATGATATGACTTCACCTTCAATTGCCACCTTAATTGATATTCTGGAAGCTTTAGGTACCACGTTAAGTGAGTTTTTTAAAGAACCACGAGTTGGTAGTCATGTTTATGACGCTAATGATTTTTTTACTGATGCGCAAGAACATTACACCTTAAATTGGATTATTCCCGATGCCCAAAGTAAAGAAATGGAACCTTTGCTAATTGAATTAAATGAAAATGGAGAATCCTTTGTGATGGAACCGCACGAAGGCGAAGAATTTGGCTTAGTGTTACAAGGTAAAATCAAACTAGTCTTTGCTAATGGCGAAGAAGAGGTTGTCAAAAAGGGTGAGACTTTCTATATCGACGGTAGTAATAGCGAGTATCACCTAAAAAATATTGATAAAGCGAAATCTAAAGTTTTGTGGGTCTCAACTCCACCATCATTTTAAAGGGGGGAAAATAATATGGTAAATCAAGTCCAAAAGAAGATTGTCAAGAGTAAAACTACCAATCAAAAACCATTAATAGAAATTGTTGGTTTAACTAAAGAGTATGGCGGTAATATAGTCCTCAAAGGCATCAATTTGACAATCAATGAAAATGAATTTGTCACCTTACTTGGCCCTTCGGGGTGCGGTAAAACTACTACTTTAAGAATTATTGGGGGTTTTGAACAACCAACCAGTGGTCAAGTTCTATTTGATGGGGTCGATATCAAAGACATGCCATCTTATGAAAGACCATCGAATACCGTCTTCCAAAAATATGCCTTATTTCCCCATATGAATGTTTATGAAAATGTGGCTTTTGGTTTAAATATTAAAAACATCAATAATAGTAAACTATGGACGCGTATCAAAAGGAAATTGGGTTCAAAGAAAGTTGGTGGAGATGAGCATATCTTCTCCAAAAACGTGATTAAGAAGAAAGTCACTAATATGCTTAAATTAGTGGGTTTAGAAGGCTTTGAAGAAAGAAGCGTCAGCTCTTTATCGGGCGGGCAACAACAAAGAGTGGCCATTGCTCGAGCATTAATTAATCAACCTAAAGTTTTATTACTCGATGAACCTTTAGGAGCCCTAGATTTAAAATTGCGGCAAGAGATGCAATATGAACTAAAAGAGATTCAAAGAAATACCGGAATCACCTTTATTTTCGTCACACACGATCAAGAAGAAGCCTTAACTATGTCAGATAAGGTTGTGGTTATGAAAGAGGGTATAATTCAACAAGTGGGAACCCCAGAAGATATTTACAATGAACCAGCGAATGACTTTGTGGCTAACTTTGTAGGTGAATCAAACATAATTGAAGGAGTTATGCTGCAAGATTACTTAGTCAAATTTGATGGTAAAGAAATTGTCTGTGTGGATCGTGGATTTGCTAAAAAAGCTAGAGTTGAAGTAGTCATTCGACCAGAAGACATTGATATTGTCGAAGAGGGGACGGGTTTATTTGATGGAGTTATAGATTATGTAATCTTCAAAGGCGTGCACTTTGAAATTGATGTAAAGACTGACAAGCACATCTATACAGTGCATACAACAGACTATCATCCAGAAGGTCAAAAAGTAGCCATTAAATTTGGACCTGAAGATATTCATATTATGGAGATAAACGAAAATGTTAGTCGATAAGAGAATAAAATTTCACCAACGTCGAAAGTTTAAGTTTGATGGTTTCGAATTAATGGCACTACCTTACTTTGCAATTGTCACCCTTTTGATCTTGTTGCCAGTCTTACTGATAGCGATGTATGCATTCTTAAGTAGTGAAACCACCTCCGGAGTAGTAATCTTTGGTCTCGAAAACTTTCGCAGATTCTTTGCTGCTAAAGAAAACCTTGTCGCCTTATGGAAATCATTAAAATTAGCCATGATTGCCACGTTGATTTGTTTAGCAATCGGCTACCCATTTGCTTATTTCTTAGTTGGCTGTTCGCGTAAAACTAGAAATTCTTTGTTATTATTAATTACCGCTCCGATGTGGATTAATATGTTGCTGAGAGTTTATGCGTTACGTCAAATCTTTGACTTATATGGCAGTTTGAATATGGTTTTGGGCTGGTTTGGGATTGCAGCAATTGATTTTTTAGCTTTAGATATTACGGCTATCATAGGTATGGTTTATATTTACCTACCATTCATGATTATTCCAATCTACACGACATTGATGAAGATTGATCATGGTTATATCGAAGCGAGTCTTGACTTGGGGGCTAGACCTCGCCAAGTCTTTAGCAAAATAATTCTGCCGCTTTCAATTCCAGGAGTTTTATCCGGGATTACCATGGTCTTATTACCAACTGCCACAACCTTAGTTATTCCCGAATACTTATCAAAAAACAATTATGCCTTAATCGGTAACTTAATTGAAATGTATTTCAAAGGTGGCGGTGATTGGGGTTATGGCAGTGCAATTTCTTTGATTTTGGGTGCCATTATTATGTTGTTAGTCTATTTAGCCAATAAGTTTGATAAATTAAATGACGATAATCAAAAAGTAGTAAAGGTGGGGAGAAACAGATGATTAAAAAGAACTCGTGGCTGAAAAATGCCTATATTTATTTTATTTTGTTCTTACTCTATATTCCCTTTATTCCTTTAATTCTATTTAGTTTTAATGAATCTAAATCCCTAACTAGTTTTACAGGATTTTCATTAAAATGGTATAGCAAAATGTTAGAGGATAAAGATATTGCTTTAGCGATTATTAACACTTTCTTAATTGCCATTTTAGCAACATTAATCTCAACTTTTATTGGGACAATAGCCGCTATTGCTTTATCCAAATCGCGCAGAATTTTAAGAGATTTAATTTTAAAAATTAACAATTTACCGATTGTCAATCCTGAAATTGTGACAGCGGTTGCGATGTTGCTCTTATTTGTTTCTTTCAAAATTCCAACCGGATATGCCACGATGCTGCTGGCCCATATTGCCTTTTGTACGCCCTATGTCATTGTAACCGTTTATCCCAAGGTAAAAGCTTTAGACCAAAATGTCATTGAAGCTGCTCAAGATTTGGGGGCCACACCTTGGCAAGCCGTTTGGAAGATCTTAGTTCCACAAATAAAAGGGGCGATTGTAGCCGCCATGGCGATTGCCTTTACCATGTCATTTGATGATTTCATTATTTCCTATTTCACTAGTGGCGGAATCAAAAACATTTCTATTTATTTATATACTACTAAAAGAAGGGACCCTTCAATCAACGCTTTCTCCACTATTATCACAGGGTTCATTACGCTTGTTGTAATTGCTAACTTCATCAAGGGTAGCCTAGCGGAGAAAAAAGAAAGAAAATTATTAAGTAAAAAAGGAGAATTAAGAGAATGAAAAAAATTGTAAAAGTATGCGCCTTAGCTTTATTGACCACCATGGTTGCGCCTAGTCTAACCGCCTGTCAAGGAGCCGGAAAAGTTTTGGACTGCCTCAATAAAGACAGCATTGATGTCTTCAATTGGGGTTCTTATATTGATCCCGATGTTATTGAACGCTTTGAACAAGAGAATGGAGTCTGTGTCAATTATTCAACTTTTAATTCCAACGAGTCGGCGGTCGAAAAACTGAAAAAGAACGAGGTCTATGACATTATCTTTCCAAGTGAATATGCCGTTGAGGAGTTGGTGGCTGAAGATTTATTACAACCTATCGACTGGTCAAAAATCACCTCGATTTCTAATAATTTAGTGATTGGAAATAATGGCATTAATGATATAGAAGATGAAGTTAAGAGCATTATCAATGATATGAAAACTAGCGCTAATCCCTTTGATTTCACCACTTATGCGGTTCCTTATTTCTGGGGGAGTGTCGGTATCGTTTATGATACTACTAAAGTTTCGGCAGCAGATTTAGTCGCTAAGCAATGGGATATTTTGCAAGATAAGCGCTTTACTGTTGGATATTATGATTCATCGCGTGATGGTTTTATGATTCCTTTGAAACAACTTGGTTATTCTATGAACACGACCAATCAAAGCGAAGTTGATGCGGCTGAAACTTGGTTAAAAACCCAAAAAGCAGTTTTAGGTAATAATATTTCTTATGTTGGTGATGATGTAATTGAAGATATGGCCGCTAGCAATAATCGGTATGATATGGCGGTTGTCTATTCAGGTGATGCCACTTACATGATGGCCGAAAATAGCAAGTTGAATTTTTACAAGCCAACCATTGGCACCAATGTTTGGTTGGATGGCATGGTCATTCACAAGCAATCAACTAAATTGGATTTAGTTTACAAGTTCATCAATCATATGATGGAAGATGAAAGCGCCAAAGCCAACTCAGTCTTTGTCGGCTATAGTTCTGTCAAAGCCAAGGCTTATCAAGAAATTTGCGCTGAAGATTATGCTGATCAAGTGGCAGCTTATAAAGTTGTCTACAATCGTCAAGTTGATGAAGTCTTTAGATTTAATAAGGCTTCAAAGCGGATGATTGATAATGGCTGGGCCAATGCAAAATTAGCTTAAGTTTGAAAGAGCGAAATGACTGTTGCGGTTATTTCGCTTTTTTATTTGAAAATATAGACAAAGTTGTAAAAAAGATTTACAATTATGGAGTGAGGCATTAAATGGAGGGTTTATGATAAATGAAATAGAGAAAGCATTATCCGACATTGATTTTTCCGAATATAAGTTAGATGGGTATAGTATTATTGGACTGTTAGAGGGTGGAATGAATAATGTAATTTATTTGTTAATTGCCCATGGGGTTAAATATGTTGTTTATTTACCCACTCCAAATTGCAATGACATCGTCAATCGACAAGACGAGCATCGCAATCTTCAAGCTATTGCGCCTTTGAAAATTTCGAGGACAAACATTTATCATAATAGTGAAACTGGTGTTAAAATTAACACTTTTGTTGAAGGGAAATCTTTAGAAAAACTAAGTAAATATCCTTATGCTAAAATTGCTAAAGTTTTAAAAATTTTGCATAATAGTTCTATCACTTTGGCAAGTGATTATCAACCTTTTAAAAAGTTAGATGAGTATGAAGCACAAGCTCACCAAACAGGGCTTGAATTCGATGAGAGATATTGGGATATCAAAGCCAAATTGTCGCAACATAAAACATTTTTACAAGCTCAAAAATTAGTGCCAGCCCATAACGATCCTCAACCATCCAATATTATCTATGATGGTAAAGCCGTTACCTTAATTGATTTTGAATTTGCTGCCAACAATGATTACATTTATGATCTTGCTTGT
This sequence comes from uncultured Eubacteriales bacterium, assembly GCA_964367975.1. Classification (GTDB taxonomy): domain Bacteria; phylum Bacillota_I; class Bacilli_A; order RFN20; family UBA1709; genus CAYIYS01. Next base: position 22,976 of record CAYIYS010000002.1, on the reverse strand, counting down.
TTTGCCAATTTAAAACTTGAAGATGGCTTGCGTCTATTGAAAGAATATGAGGGTGCAGATTATACTTTGGAAAAAGAAAAAAGATTCTATTTATGGCGAATTTTTCAATGTTTACAATGGCACAATGTGGCCTTAATTAAACTAGGGTCAGGCTTAAATGCTATTATGCCTTTTGATTTTAGGGAAGTGGCTAATACTTACTTAAACTTAGCAATCAATCTCTATAACGATTATTTTAAATAAAGTTAAAAGTGAGTCTTTCCATTACGCTGGAAAGACTTCTTTTAGTTTGGCGCGGAGTAATTGAATTATTCCATAATAAATGTTAGAATGTACAAGTAGTTAAAGTGAAATTATTGGCCTAGAGAGGAGTATATTATTTAGTCATTTAACTAGGCTTAACTGAATAATATTGATTGTATGAATGATTTGGAATTACTAGCCGAAGCGATCTTCCCTAACGTCAGCGAAACCATTGCCGATTTAGAGAAGCGTTACCCTCTTAGAAATTTGTCGAGTGGGCAAGAAGTTACTAGATTTGCGCCTTCTCCCACTGGTTTTTTACATACTGGTTCGTTATGCACGGCTTTAATGGATTATAAAGTGGCGCTTGATAGTAAGGGCATCTTCTATTTAAGAATTGAAGATACTGATCAACAACGCGAGATTAGTGGTAGCGATAAGACGGTGGCGGCGCAACTTACAGAATTTGCCATAGCACCAACTGAAGGTTATGTTGATGACAAGACTGAAGTAGGGCAATATGGCCCATATAAACAAAGTAAACGCAAACATATTTATGATGTCGTTTTAAAAGAAATGGTTAGGAAAGGCTATGCTTATCCTTGTTTTTGCAGTACTGAACAACTTGATGCAGTCAGAGAAACTCAAATTGCGCAAAAGCAAAGAACTGGTTATTATGGCGAATATGCATGTTGTCGCAACCTTTCTCCGCTCCAAGCTCGCCTAAATATTCAAGCCGGGCAATCCTTTATTTTGCGTTTTAAGTCGCTAGGTTCGCATACTAACCACTTCGCTTTTCACGATGAAGTTAGAGGTGATTTAGCCTTAAGCGAAAATGATTTAGATATTATCATTATGAAGAGTGATGGACTGCCTACTTATCACTTTGCCCATTTAGTAGATGATCACTTTATGCGCACCACGTTAGTTATTCGGGGTGAAGAGTGGTTACCTTCTTTACCAATTCATATTGAATTATATGAGCGCATTGGTTTTGCCAAAATGAGATACGCCCATCTTCCAGTCATAATGAAAATTGATGAAACTGGCAAGAAGCGTAAACTTTCGAAAAGAAAAGACCCTGAATCAGCGGTGTCCTATTTCTTGCAAGAAGGGTGTCCAAAACAAGCCCTGATTCTTTATCTTTATACCATTGCCAATTCCAATTTTGAAGCTTGGTTATTAGCCCATCCAACGGGCGACCCAAAAGATTTTATTTTCAGTTTTGAACATACCTCGAGTGATGGAGCTTTATTTGATTTAGAAAAGATTCGCAATATTTCACAAAATTATTTAGCGCTTAAATCGGGAGCAGAAGTGACCGCTTTAGCGTATGAGTGGGCTAAAACTTATGATAGCAAACTGCAAGAACTCATTAAGCGTGATTACGCTTACTTTGTTAAAATTATGGAGATTGAAAAAGATAAACCAAATCCGCGCAAAGATTATGAAAAGTTCTCCGAGATCTTTGAGAAAGTTAAATTCTTTTATCCGGATTATTATCAACAAATTTTGGCTGATGGATTAGACTTTGGTGATTATGACCAAAATTTAATTCACCAAGTAGTGAACAATTTTTGTGCAAGTTCTAATCCCGCCCTCAGTGAAGAAGAGTGGTTTAATGTTTGCAAAGAACAAGCCGCTGCTTTAGGTTTTGCTGGCAACAAAAAAGAATTAAAGGCCAATCCTGATAAGTTCCACTATCTCATTGCCAATTACATGGAAATAGTCAGGATCATTATCACTGGTCGCAAAAATTCTCCAAATCTTTACTATTGCTTGAACATTCTCAGTAGTAGTGAAGTCCAAGCAAGATTAAATGTTTTTAAATAACATAAAATATCTAGCATTCCGGTTGGTTTTGGTGTTATAATCATATAGCACGTTGGCCTGTTGGTGAAGCGGTCTAACACATTGCCCTCTCAAGGCAACATCGCGCGGGTTCGAACCCCGCACAGGTCACCAAATTGATAATTTATGTTGGATAGCAGTTTTATAGATAGGATGTGAGAGATAGTGCTAGAGTTTATTATTATTTGTTTGCTTATTTTTGGCTTCTATAAGTTAGTTCTTTTTATTAAAGACAGATTAGAGAAAAAAAGAATTGCTAAAAAAAATGCAGAAACAGCTGATCAACATTCAAAAAAGCCACGATAAGTGGCTTTTTTTAGTTACTGGCTCGTTTTAATAATAAATCATAAGTTTGGACTATTTCTTGAATGTCGGTGGCAAAGTTCATTAATCTTTGCTCACCACGAGGCGTGACATGATAATAATTGCGCACGCGGCCATTTTGAACCAAAGTGTAAGTTGAAAGATAACCAAAGGCGTTTAATCTTCTTAAAATTGGGTATAGAGTTGATTCGCTCACGCTGATTAAAGGCGATAAGAATTGGATGATCTTATAGCCATATGAGTCATTGCGTTTTAAAAAAGCTAAAACATAAATTTCTAAAACGCCCTTTTTTAGTTGTTGATCCATTGCTTTCACCTCAACAATATTATACGTCACGCAGTATTAAATAGGCAAGTTTGACATTAAATGGCCTTCTTTATATAATAAAGAAGAAGATACTATGTATAACGTTATATTAAAATAAGGTGGTGACTGAGGCAATGATTACTCAAATAATTAAGCGAGATGGCAGAGTGATAGCATACAACGAGGAAAAGATTGCAATTGCAATCTATAAAGCGGCGGCGGCTGTGGCCAAAAAAGATGGCAAAGAACCTAATCTTGAGATGGCTCATGCATTAGCTAGAGAAGTTAGTGAAAACCTTGAAAAGGTTTATCAAGAAAAGGCGCCCACGGTCGAGCAAATTCAAGATGAAGTAATTGCCACTCTGATTCGTAATAGACATGTTAAAACGGTTAATGCCTATATAATTTATCGTTCCGAAAGAACCAAAAAAAGAAATGAAACTTCCTCAATTATAAAAGCTATTAGAAAGATTACTGATTTTGATACAGTTCAAGAAACTGCTAATCGAGAATCCATTAAGGTTGATGGTAATACGGCCATGGGGATGATGCTGCAATATGGTTCGGTCATCTCTAAAGAGTATTGTAAGCAATATTTATTAAAACCAAATTTTGCTGTGGCTCATGAAAATGGCGATATCTATATTCATGATTTAGTTTACATGAACATGGGGACTTTAGCATCCACGCAAATTGATTTAACTAGTTTACTAGCAAGTGGGTTTCATACTTGGCATGCTGATTTAACTCCTCCTCAAGGTATCATTTCGGCGGTGGATGTGGCCTTAATTGTTCTTCATTCCAATCAAAATGATCAACATGGTGATCAAAATATTCCATTGTTTGATTATGCCCTGGCCAAAGGGGTGGCTCAAACTTTTGCCAATTGTTATCGTAGCAACGCCGTTAAGGCTTTACGATTTTATGGAGTTAATCTACAAAAGTCCAACTATTTAAGTGAGGAAGAACCTACTTTAATAAGGTCAGATAAATTTGTGGCGGCTGAAAGAGAATTTTTAGGTAGTTTAGCGACTAACCTGGAAATTGAAAAGTTTCAAGAGATTGTTTATGCTGAAACTTTAGCTGATACTAGACGGGTAACCTTCCAAGCCCTGCAAGCGTTTATTCTAGACTTGAACACTAGACATTCACGAGCCGGTGCGCAAGTTCCTTTCTCTGCGGTGGCGGTTGGTACTAACACCACGGCTGAAGGTAAAATGGTAACCGAACAGTTGTTAGCGGCCTATGAACAAGGAATTGGTAATGGCAAAACACCGCTTTACCCTTATATCGTTTTTAAATTAAAAAAAGGCATCAATTATGCCACGCAAGATAGCAATCGAGATTTATTTGAAATTGCTTTACGAGTGGCTAAAAAACGACCACTGCATTTTGCTTTTCTTGATGCATCTTTTAATGCCGCTTACTATCAAGAAGGTCAACCAGAAACCGAAGTTGTCTATTCAAATAGTCGCCAACGGGTTATTGATAATGAAATTGATACTCCCCAAGTTTTAAAAAGAGGAAATTTATCCACTACCACGATTAATTTGGTTAGTTTAGCCATTAAGCATGGTGTTTTATTACTTGGTAAATGTGATATGACAGGATTTTATGCTGAACTTGATGAAACTTTGGCTTTAGTTGAAGAGCAATTACTGCAAAGATTAGACTATCAAGGTAAAAAGAAAGTTCATAATTTCCCTTTCTTAATGGGGCAAGGAGTCTGGTATAATAGTCAAGATCTGACTTTAGATTCGCGAGTAGATAGTGTTATTAAAAGTGGAACTCTAGCTATCGGATTTTGTGGATTAGCCGAATGCTTAAAGGCTCTTTTAGGAGCTCATCATGGTGAAAATAACATGGTGGAAAAGCAGGCGATAGAAATTGTTACTCATCTCGCCGACTATGTTAATTCATTGCGCCACAAACATCACTTAAACTTTGTCTTAGTGGCCACCAATAATGATGATGTTAACCAATATTTTGTCCAAAAAGATCAAAAAAGATTTGGCAATCTAATTGGTATCACTGATAAAGAAAAATATAGTGATTCTTTTATGCTACCTGCCAACTTTAAAGTTGACTTAGAGCAAAAGATTAAGCTTGAAGCGCCTTTCCATGCTTTAACTAATGGCGGTCATGAAATGATTATTAACGTTACATTAGACATGGATTTAGAAAAAATAATTGAACAGTTGCTAGTAGCGGAAGTGGGATTAATTACTTTTATCCCCGCTTAAATTATCGAAAGGATAAATAATGAAAGGTTTTTTGTGTTTATTCTTTTATTTGAATAGAAAGGTAGTTAGCAATGAAATATATAGATCTTTTGAAATATCCTAATCAAGATCCCCCTTTTTATCTAGGAGTTGAGCAATACTATTTACGCAATTTCAAGGAGGAATTCTTTTTATTGTGGCGCTGTAATGAGGCAGTGATTATTGGGCGGCATCAAGTTTTAAATAATGAAGTTCAGCAGGCTTATTTACAACAACATAATATTTCTTTATTTAGACGACCAAGTGGAGGCGGAGCAGTTTACGCCGACCAAAACAATTTAATGTATACTTTTATTGTTAATTTGGATGCTAACGTTAATCAAATCAGTCAATATTTGCAACAAATGGCAAATCTTTTAAATCAAAAATATCACTTAAATATTGTGCGCTCGGGACGTAATGATCTGCTGCTAGATGGCAAAAAAATCTCGGGAGCAGCCTTCTTTTATTATCAAAAGCGTTTAATTATTCATGGCACTTTATTGTATGATGTTGATTTAGTTAAGATGAGTGAAGCTTTGACACCTAATTTTCATAAATTAGCTCTTAAAGGAATTGAAAGTGTGACGCAAAGAGTAACTAACTTAAAAGGTCTAATTTCGGTCCCTTTGGAAGAGATTGCCACTACTTTGGCAACGGCCTTTGCTACCAAACCTTTAGACCAGTTGCCTTGGGCGGCCATTCTTCCTTACCAAGAAAACTTAAGTTCACCCCAATTTATCTTTGGGAAAAAACGAGTTTATCCAATTCATCATAGTTTATTTTTTAGTCAAGGGAGTATTTCAGTTGATATTTTATTGATGAATAAATTGATTGCAGATCTAAGGTTTAGTGGGGACTTTTTCAATTTACGTGACTTAGATTTATTAATTAATTCTTTAATTAATATTCCATATCAAAAAGATAAAATTTGTGCTATATTAAAGAATGTAGAAATAGCCGATTATATTTTGGGTCTATCAAATGCAGAGTTTTGCGATTTAATCGGGGGAGAAGAGACATGAATTATACTTTTTTGTATGATGAACACATTAAATTAAAAGCTAAAATGGCAGAGTATGCTTCTTTTATGATGCCAATTGAATATGGCGGCATTGAACAAGAGCATCAGGCAGTTAGAAACAGTTGCGGAATTTTTGATGTTTCACATATGGGCGAAATACTCTTAACAGGTAAAGACGCCTTGGCCTATGCCAACTATCTTATTTCAAATAAAATCACTGTAAATGATCAACAAAAAGTGCTCTATGGGATTTTGTTGAATGATGAAGGATATCCGCTCGATGATTTATTTGTCTATCCTCTTGATTATGAAAATATTTTATTAGTGGTTAATGCGGCAAACATCACAAATGACATTAACTGGCTCAAAAATTGGCGCCGTCCTTTTGATGTAAAAATCAAGAATCAATCAGCTAACTATAGTGAAGTAGCCTTACAAGGTCCGCAAGCGCATCTGATCTTTGAGCAATACTTTAAGGTAGCGACCGCTGATTTCAAATTCATGACCTTCAAGTATGTTAATTACTTAGCCGATAAGTTACTTGTTTCGCGCAGTGGTTATACGGGTGAAGATGGCTTTGAAATCTATGGAGCTAAAGAATCCATCAAGCAAATCTTTATTGATTTAGTTGAAAAATATGGAGTCACTCCTTGTGGTTTGGGAGCCAGAGATACATTACGTTTTGAAGCGGCTCTGCCTTTATATGGCCATGAAATGTCTGAGAGCATTAATCCCCTTGAAGCCGGCATGAGCTTTGGCGTTAAATTTGATAAACCAGACTTCAAAGGCAAAACTAAACTTTTGGCAATGAAGGAAAAGGGCTTAAGCAAAAAACTAGTCGGGTTGGAACTTATTGAGCGCAATATTGCGCGCGCCAACTATCAAGTTTTTAAAAATGATAAAAAAGTTGGCTATATTACCACCGGCTATAAATCTATTTCCTTAAATCGCGCGTTAGCGTTGGCCTTAATTGATATAAATGAAGCCAACATCGATAATGAAGTCGAGATTCAAATCAGAACAAAAAGGGTCAAGGCTAAAGTTGTGCCTTTGCCATTTTATAAAAAGAATTACGTTAGATAAAAGGGGGACACAACATGTCATATACAATCAAAACGCAAGCAACTTTACTTTATTCCAAAACTCATGAATGGGTTAAAGTTGAGGGAGACATAGCCGTAATTGGGATTAGTGATTATGCCCAACATCACTTGGGTTCGCTAGTCTTTGTTGACTTACCTATGGTGGGTGATAGTTTTGCTGCAGGTGATGAATTTGGCGCAGTTGAAAGTGTCAAAGCAGCCAGTGAATTATATTTACCTGTCGCGGGTGAAGTAGTCGCAGTAAATGAGGCTTTAAATGAGCAACCCGAGTTATTAAATCAGGATTGTTATGTCAATTTTATCTGCCAAGTCAAAATGGACAATAAATCTTCGCTAACTGACCTCATGTCAGAAGTGGAGTATATCCAATATTGTAGTACAAAATAGAAAGGATACCCTATGCATAAGTATTTACCACACAGTGAAAGTGAGATAAAAGCGATGCTGGAGACTATCAAAGTGCCGACACTTGATAGTTTGTTTTGTGATGTTCCACAATCTATAATGCAAAGCCAACCTTTAGCGATTGGTCAAGCTTTGCCAGAACAACAACTAATTGAGTATTTTGATGCTTTAGCTAAAAAGAATGCTAATAAAATCTGCTTTTTAGGGGGCGGAGTTTATGATCACTATGTTCCAAGTGTGATTGCCACCCTTGTCAGTCGTGAAGAGTTTTCAACAGCTTACACTCCCTATCAACCCGAGATTTCGCAAGGAACTTTGCAATACATTTTTGAATTTCAATCAATGATAGTAGAATTAACGGGCTTAGATGTTGCAAACGCCTCGCTGTATGATGGGGGAACTAGTTGTGCTGAAGCCATGTTACTAGCGGTCAGCCAGACTCGAAAAAATCGCATTGCCGTTGCTAGTTCCATCAATCCTGTGTTGCTCGAAATATTAAAAACTTATGCTAAATATCGTGACATCGAAATTGTCGAAATCAAGCTGGATAAGGGCAGAACATCTTTATCCCATTTTGCGACTTTAAATGATGGAAGTTTGGCGGGGGTTATTGTGTCCACTCCAAACTTTTATGGCTTGAATGAAGATCCGAGCGAACTTTTTCGCTTAATTCATGAAAAACAAGGACTCGCCATTGTGCATGTTAATCCATTAACTTTAGGAGTCTTGAAAACTCCAGCTGAAATGGAGGCAGATATCGCCACCGGTGATGGTCAATCATTAGGAATTCCTCTTTCTTTTGGGGGTCCATATCTAGGCTTTATGGCTGTTAAAAAGGCTTATATGCGTAAGATGCCAGGGCGAATTGTGGGAGCGAGTGTTGATAGTGAAGGAAAAAGAGCTTATGTCTTAACTTTACAAGCTAGAGAACAACACATTCGGCGTGAAAAAGCCACTTCAAATATTTGTTCAAACCAATCATTAATGGCCTTATGGGTCACTATTTACTTGTCTTTATTAGGTCAAGTCGGCTTAGTTGAAACTTGTAAACATAATATTGCTTTATCACATTATTGCTATCAACAACTACTGAACACTCATAAATTCAAACCCGTTTATGATACTGATTTTTTCAATGAATTTGTCGTTGAAACTAGTCTTGATTTAAAGCTGATTGACCAGGCTTTACATCTGGCGGGTTTTACTAGTGGTTTGCATCTTCAAGATAAGCGCATTATGTTTGCAGTTACTGAAGCTAGAAGCAAACAACAAATTGATCGATTTGTCAAAGTGCTAGGAGGTTTGTCAGATGAATAACTATAATAAATTGATTTTTGATTATCAAACTCCTGGTCATAGTGGTTATGATGTTTATGATGATCAAACTGGTTATGATGTTGCACCAATTATTGCCTGCCACGCTAGAAAACAAGTACTTAATTTGCCTTGTGCAAGTGAATTGGAAACTGTTCGTCATTACACCAATCTTTCTTTTAAAAATTTTGGGGTTGAAAATGGTTTCTATCCTTTAGGTTCTTGTACGATGAAATATAATCCCCATGTTAATGAAGTAATTGCTGCCAATCCAGCCTTTACACGCTTGCATCCTTTAAGTGATGAGGCTTCATCGCAGGGCAGCTTAGCGGTAATTTATGAATTATCTAACTTGTTGCAAATTATTACTGGAATGAGCGCCATGACTTTAAATCCTTTTGCGGGAGCGCATGGCGAACTAACCGGCTTGATGATTATCAAGCAATACCATCTCAATCGTAAAGATTTTAAACGCACTAAAATGATTATTCCCGACAGTGCTCATGGCACTAATCCGGCTTCCTCACATATGTGCGGTTTTGAGGTTGTCAATGTTGAATCGACTAAAGAGGGGAGAATTAGTCTTGTCTCTTTAAAAACTTTATTAAGTGATAAAGTGGCTGGAATTATGATGACCAATCCGAATACTTTAGGCATGTTTGAAGAAGATGTGCTAGAAATCACTAAACTTGTCCATGCTTGTGGTGGGCTAGTTTATTATGATGGCGCTAACTTAAATGCCATTATTGGTCAAGTTAGACCAGAGGATATGGGAGTTGATGTCCTACATTTAAACTTGCATAAAACCTTTGCTACTCCCCATGGCGGCGGAGGCCCAGGGTCAGGTCCTGTAGGTGTGCGAAAAGGTCTCGAACCTTTATTACCAAATCCACAAATTGCCTTTGATGGCCAACAATACTATTTTGTCAATTCACCAGAATCCATCGGCAAAATAGCAGGTTTCTATGGTAATTTTGGAGTCTATATCAAAGCTTTAGCTTATCTTAAAACACTAGGAGCAGAAAATCTAGCGATGGTTTCTAAACTAGCAGTTTTAAACGCAAATTATATTAAAGAATCACTAAAAGATGACTATGATTTATGGATTAGTGAACCTTGTAAACACGAGGTAGTTTTTGCCGGACTCAAAGATAAATCCAAGGTGACAACTTTAGATGTGGCCAAGCGCTTACTAGACTATGGTTATCATGCTCCGACAATCTACTTCCCATTGATTGTCGATCAAGCCATGATGATTGAACCAACTGATACTGAAAGTAAGCAAACCATTGATGAATTTATTGCTATTATGCATCTCATCGCTCAAGAAGCCAGAGACAATCCGGAATTAGTTAAAAGCGCTCCTCATCAAACATCTATTAAAAGAATTGATGAAGTTTTAGCAGCACGGCATCCAATTCTAACCTATCAGGAATTAAGCCATGAAGAAGGTTGATTTAATTATTATTGGTGGCGGACCAGCCGGTTATGAAACGGCTATTTATGCCAAACAAAAAGGTCTGTCTTCGATTATCATTGAAAAAAATGAATTAGGGGGAGTTTGCCTCAATCAGGGCTGTATTCCAACTAAAGCATTTGTCTATGCTTCCAATTGCTTTTATAACCTAAATTTAATGGATGAATATGGGATTCATAGCCACAGCACTTTTAATCATGCACAATTGGTGGCCAAGAAAAATAAAATAGTAGCCGACCTAAGGGCCGGGATTGATTTTACTTTAAAAAGTTTAGACATAGCCGTTATTAAGGGCGAAGCTAAACTTTTAAGCAATAAAGAAGTGGTAGTCAATGATGAAATAATTGCAGGCGAATATATCATAATTGCCGCCGGTTCAAAAAATGTTGAGATCGATTTTAAAGTCAAAACTTTCAATTCTGATTCGTTATTAGAAGCACAGGATATTTCGGACTCGGTGACCATTATTGGCGGTGGCAACATCGGCTTAGAATTTGCTTCGATTTATGCAAATTTTGGCTTACAAGTCAATGTGGTGGAAAAATTGCCACGCATTTTAATGGCTTTTGAAGCCCCAGATGTGGCATATTTAACTCGTCTATTGAAACGCAAAGGTATTCATTTTTACACTAATAATGGAGTAGCAAAGATTGAGCAAACTACTAAATATCAAATAACTCTGCAAGATGGAAAAGTGCTTGAATCAAAATATGTCATTCAATGTGTGGGCAGAGCAGCTAATGTTGAAGCCATCAACTGTGATGATGTGGGGTTAAAATATACTAAACAAGGTCTTTGCGTTGACAAGCATTATCAAACCAATCTCCAAGGCGTCTTTGCTATTGGTGATATCAACGGCATCAGTTTGTTACAATCAAGTGCGGTAGTGCAAGGGCGTCAAGTCATTAACTATCTCACTAACGACCCTCGCTTGCTCTATCCTCAACTTATTCCCAAAGTTGTTTATACTTCACCAACCCTAGCTGTTATTGGACAAAGCGAAGAACAATTAAAAGAAAAACAAGTTGTTTATCGAGTCGTTAAATCTTTCTTTAAAGGCAATGGTTACGCTAATGCTACTTCCCATAATGAAGGAGTTATCCGCTTTTTAATCGATCAAGAAGACTACATTGTCGGGGCTTCAATTATTGGTAATGAAGCAGAAGAGTTGATTCATGAAGTTCAACTAATTATAATTAATCAATTCAAGGTTACCCAATTGCAAAATATCGTTATGGCACACCCAAGTTTGTCAGAAATAATCGTCGATGCTTTCAAAAGTCAGCAAAAATAATTAAAAGAGGTGAAAGATATGCCATCGTCGTTAACTCATTATTGGTTTGCACGTGATGTAGTCAATAAAAACAAAAGTGTTTTAGCATTTTTGAATGTCGATGAATTCAAACACATCACTTATGTTGGAACTCAAGGTCCAGATGTTCTCTTCTTTTATGGCAGGGTTCCCTGGCGTAAACGAGAATCTATTAAAGAAATTCAAGCTTATGGCTCAAAACTCCACCATGAAGGACAGGGCGAAAAGTTTATTAAGCTGGTGAATTACATCAAACAATCGTTGCTTGAAGATAAATCGGTTTTATATGCTTATTTATTTGGAGCGTTTTTGCATTATTGTTTAGATAGTGAAGCGCATGGTTTTATTTTTTATCGCACCGGCTTTCAAAAAGAAAATGAACCTCTTTATCATTATTTTGCTGATCATGCTATTTATGAAGCTTATCTTGATACTGAATTATTGCATTATTGGCATACTGATCCTTATGAAACGAAAGCTTATCGGATGATTATGGCCAAAAAAGAATATATGTTGGAAGTTAGTAAAATGTATGCTGATCAAGAATCTTTGGCAACTGATACATTCTATAATGGCTGGTTGGATATGATTACAATTGAGCGTCTTTTATTGGATAGACTCCATCTTAAACGCGCCTTGTTGCGCTTAATGGGGTTAAAACATAGCGCCCCTTATGCTTTAATTCATAAAAAGCATAAGCCTAAAAAAGATCACATCGATTATTTAAATCTCAGCTATGAGCAATGGGCTAATCCAGCCACTAATGTAACTAGTACTAATAGTTTCTTAGATATCTATGAATTAGCTTTTGCCAAAAGTGAGAAAGTTGTTGAAATAATGCGCGTCTTAATGGCTGGCGAAGATCCAACCGACTCGATTAAAGCTCTTTGTAATGGGTTAACTTATGAAGGGATTTATGATAATCAACAAATGCAGTATTTCAAATTAGTTTATCAAAAGGAGAAGTAGGGCCCAATATGAACAAACAAAAACAAACACAGACACCTTTTTTCACCGCTTTAGTGAACTTCAATAATGACAAGATTGTTCCTTTTGATGTTCCAGGGCATAAAAGAGGTCGATTAGTTAATGATTTTACGACTGAAATTGGCCAAAAAGCCTTAGAATTAGATGCCAATTTACCCAGAGGCTTGGATAATTTAAATAATCCAACTGGAGTGATCAAACAAGCATCCCGTTTATTGGCTGATGCCTATGGGGCAGATTATGGCTTCTTTTTGATTAATGGCTCGACAGTTGGTATTTTGGCGATGATACTCTCAGTAGTAGCCACTAATGAGGAGATTATTATGCCGCGAAATGTCCATAAATCGGCTATCAGTGCTTTAATGATTTCAGGAGCTGTTCCTGTCTTTGTTTCGCCAGATATTGATATTAATTTAGGAATTGCCAATGCCGTTAGTTATAAAAATTATGTTAAAGCTATTGATGAACATCCTGAGGCTAAAGCCGTCTTTATCATTAATCCAACTTATTTTGGAGTAGTGACTGAACTTAAAAAAATTATTAATTACGCCCATAGTCACAATATGTGTGTAATTGTCGATGAAGCGCATGGTAGTCATTTTGCCTTTTCGCGTTTAATGCCAATCCATGCCATTGCGGCTGGTGCTGATTTAGTAACTGGGTCTTTGCATAAGACTGGTGGATCATTGACCCAAAGTTCAATCATGTTGATGAACAATAATAAATATGTCAAAGCGACTCAAGTCAAATTCACTTTAATGATGTTGCAATCAACTTCGCCTAGTTCACTCTTGTTAGCTAGTTTAGATGTGGCGCGCAAGGGTTTGGCTTTACAAGGTTCAGAACTGATTAAACAAGCGGTTGACTTGGCTACTGTAGCGAAAAAAACCATCAATAAAATTCCTGGTTTAGAAACCTTTAATGGTGAATACTTTAAACAAAGAGGAGTTTTCAAACACGATCCCACCAAATTAATTGTCAAAGTCACAGGCTTAGGTTTAACTGGCTTTGATGTTTATCGGATTATGAAAGATGAGTTTCATATTCAATTAGAATTAGCCGAAGAATATGTAGTGTTAGCGATTATATCCATTGGCACTACTCGCCAAGATGTTGAAGAGTTGATTGAAGCTTTTAAAGAGTTATCGAAACGCCATTATGGTAATGTCATCCATAAGCGCAATTTCAAATATAACTATTCAATTCCCGAGGCTCGGATTCGACCATGGGATGCCTATAATGCCCCCAAGAAGTTTGTGAGATATAAAGATTGTGTCGGTTGTATAGTAACTGAGCCAATTATGGCTTATCCACCTGGAATTCCGCTTGCTATACCTGGCGAGGTGATTTCCAAAGAAATCTTAAAATCTTTATATAACTATCGCAAAGAAGGGGCAGTCTTACTGACGCAATTAAGCAATGGCTATATTGAAGTAGTTGATGAAGAGTTATGGAAACAAGGAGGCAAAGAAAAATGCGATTAAAGAAAGTAGATTTATCCTTTCAAAGTTGTAAGAGTGAGTATAAAGAGGCGCAAGTAGTAATTTTTTCAGCCCCGATGGATACTACCACGAGTTTTAGACCAGGAACTAGATTTGCTGGCAATGCAATTCGGGTTGATTCAATTGGAGTAGAATGGTATTCACCTTATCTTGAGATGGATTTAAAAGATTATGCCACTTGTGATATTGGTGATATTGATTTACCGATGGGACATGTCGAACACGATTTAAAAGCAATCAATGAGGTTGTAACTCAAATCTTGAAAGATGGCAAAAAACCAATGATGATTGGCGGCGAGCATCTAGTCACCTATCCAGTAATTCAAGCCTTAGTCAAACACTATCCTAATTTACATGTAATTCACTTTGATGCGCATACTGACTTAAGAGATGAATTTTTAGGCAGAAAATTATCGCATGCGACAGTCTTAAGAAGAGTTTATGATGTTTTAGGCGATGAGCGGATTTATCAATTTGGTATTAGAAGCGGTGATTCAAGTGAATTTAAATGGGCGAAGCAAGGTCATACGCATTTGCATAAATTTGATTTAGTTGGGCTTGATGAATGTATCACTAAACTCCAAGATCAACCGGTTTATATTACGATTGATTTAGATGTCTTAGATCCAAGCATATTTCCAGGAACTGGGACACCAGAAGCGGGAGGTATTACTTACAAAGAGTTATTAGCAGCGATTATGAAGTTTACTAAACTTAAAAATATAGTTGGCGCTGATATTGTTGAACTAGCTCCTCATTATGATCCTTCCGGTGTTTCAACTGCTGTGGCGGCTAAAACGCTACGTGAAATGGTTTTATTGCTACACCGCAGCGAGGTTAAATAAGTATGGAATGGTTATGGGCCGCCTTAATTGTTTTGATCCTTATTGGGCTTTTCATTTTAGCTTATATTGCCAATCATCGTACGCCTAAACCTAAAGGCTGTGAACATCTACAACCCGACTGTGAGGGCTGCCATATTGACAATTGTGGCTTAAGAAATAAGATTCAAGAAGCAAAAGAAAAAGAACAGAAAACAGAAATAAAATAGTCTAATTATATTGATTGATATTTCAGCGATTATTTGTTATTATATAGACGTAAAAAGTAAAGGGGATGAGATTATGACAAAAAAATTGTTGGCGATAATAGGTTATTCTTTTTTGGGCTTATTGCTCGCAGTATTCATCTTTTTCGCTATCTCAAGTTCAGTTAATGCTCCTTTTATTTTAGCATTACAACGTGACATTGTTAAATCTACATCTTTAACATCTTTGGATATTTTTTCAGTTGCTCAATGGGGTATCGGGATTACTACAGTTGTTCTAGTTGGTCTCTTAGTATTCTTTGATGAAAGACTCTATCGTAAAGGCTTAAAGAATAAATAATGGCTGAACAAGAGCCTCGTCAAAAATACAAGTTTACCTTTCAAATCAAAGAAGATAAAAAGACCGAAAACAACTTAAATCGTCGGACATATTTCGACCCTGACAACCCATATCAATTGATTAAAACCATTTTATTAACTAAGCTTAAAAAGAGGAAGAATTAAAAGGAATGTTAGACACATTCCTTTTTAATTAGGTCGTTAATAATTATTGAGGGTAAATCTTGGAAAATTGTTGACTATAAGGGCGCTATAATGGTAATATATAAAAGCGCAATATGTCGGAAGCTGTCGGACGCTTAGCTCAGCTGGGAGAGCATCGCCCTTACAAGGCGGAGGTCGTGGGTTCGAACCCCTCAGCGTCCACCAGATTGCTTTTTTGAAAAATCTATGTCTTGTTTTGGAGGGGTAGCGAAGAGGCCAAACGCAGATGACTGTAAATCATTTCCCATCGGGTTCGGCGGTTCAAATCCGTCCCCCTCCACCACGTATTGGGGTATAGCCAAGCGGTAAGGCACTAGACTTTGACTCTAGCATCTCACTGGTTCAAATCCAGTTACCCCAGCCACTTTTATTTGACCCGCTAGCTCAGTCGGTAGAGCACATGACTTTTAATCATGGGGTCTGGAGTTCGAATCTCCAGCGGGTCACCATTAGTTATGCCCGGGTGGCGGAACAGGTAGACGCACAGGACTTAAAATCCTGAGTTCTTAATAGAACGTGTCGATTCGACTTCGATCCCGGGCACCATATATATAACAACTAAAGTCCTTTATCAAATGACTTTTTATTTTACTATTTAGCATGTTTATTACTTTTATAAGTTCATTTACTTCTTCATGGTTAAATGATACTTTTAGTTCTTCTTGATTATATTCTAGTAAATAATCTATTGAGACATTAAAGAATGTTGCTAGTTTTTTAAGCGTTTCAAAACTTGGTTTGCTTGTTCCAACTTCATATCTATGATAGGTACTTTGGTCAAGATATAGTTCCTTGCAAACTTGTTCTTGACTAAGATTCTTTGCTTTTCTAAGCTCTTTTAGTTTTATCATAACTATTTTGCATTATTATAATATTGTAATATTCATTTAATGAATAATTACAGTCCTAAACACTACTTAATTGTTGTGATTAAACTGGACTGAGAGTATGTCCAGATTACCTTATTCAATTCAGGAGAAAGAAATTTCATCATGTTAGAAAGAGTTTTACTTTTGACTGTGAAGTTGCTGACGAAATTAATGCAATTGCCGATTTATCTACAAAGATTCAACCATACTTTTATTTAGTTATGGTTATCGGTATTGTCATGCTCGTTGGTTATTTCTGTTTCGGCTGGTTCAAGAAAAAGAAATAGTTTTTCTTAAATCATTAAGCTAATTTGATTAGTCTTCTTGTCAAAGACTTCTCTTTGTCAATATTAGCTTTAATCATCTTCCTTTTATGTCAGTTCACTAGCTCTGAATAAAAGCTAGTTCTTAATTATAAAGAAAGCTAAACATCCAAAATTAATTGTTGATCAAGAATCTAATGATTATTGGTATATGAGTTTGACTTCTAAGAGAAAATCTGGAAAAAGATCGAATCATCTTTTGAATAGTAATCCCCCAAAAAATAAAACTGGTAATTCTTATCTCCGCAAAGAATTGCGTCGTGATTCTGTTAACAGTTTTGAAGGGGTAATGAAAAATTGTTGTTTAGACAAAAAAGATTATTCTTACGTTGATTCATATGTAAAAAAACATAAAAAAAGAAGTAGCCATTTGCAGCAGTATTTAAACTTCTACTGGTCTACTTCCTTATACACATCTTAATTTATTATTTGTTTTTTGTCAACAAAAAAGAAAGCGAGTGATCAAATGAAAAATAGTACAGAAAAACTAATTATTTTTATTATATGTGCAATCTTTTTTCTAAGTACATTAGGATTTATAACTATTAATAAAGATCGTGTTACTGATTCCTCAAGTCCTATGCTTATAAAGTAACGATCCAATTTAATCAAACTCAATTATGGATTGTTCATCAAATAATTTAATAATTAACTTGGTAAATTTAAAGTAAAAATTGTTAGTGAATTTGTTAGTAAAATAGTTTAAAAAAGCTTAGTCATCGGAGTAGTTACTAAAGTAGTTTTGAATTAAAACAATAGGAGTACCTTTATCGCCTGAGCCACTAGTTAAATCAGCTAGTGAACCGAGTAAGTCGGTTATTTGGCGCGGTGTAGTACCTTGTGTTTCAATTTTGCCAACAAGATTACTATCTTTTTCTTTGATTTTTTTCTTGAGGGCTATTTCTAGTTCTTTACCTTGAAGATGTTTTAAATGATTATCGGCAATATATTTAAGTTTTAATTCATTAGGAGTACCTTTTAGGCCGCTAGTGAAAGCCGGTGAGACAACTGGATCGGCTAATTCCCAAATGCCACCACGCGGATCTTTAAAAGCGCCATCTCCATAGACCATGACTTCAAGTTTTTTATGAAAAGTCTCAAACAGTTTAGTTTGGATGCTTTCAACCAAATTTTGACAATCACGTGGGAAAAGTTTGACTTTATCATCACTAGCTAAATTAGAACCTAAGAGGCCATATTCGGCATGGAAACCTGAACCATCAATACTTTGCGCTAAGATCTCATCTAAGCTATAAACTTTTTTGGCTCCAGCAGCTAGTAATAGTTTTTTATGATGGGCTCTTTCATGAATACTGGCCACAATGATATTATCGCTATATTTTAAAATTGCACGTGGATCATTGGATAAAATAATTGTAATGTTGGGGTTAACTTTTTGGTAATAATCAATATAATCCACGCCGGTAAATTGGTGAGTTGTGTTAGGAAAGATTTGCTTAAATTCAGCAGCAGTAAAACTCGCTTCATAGGGATTAAAATTTTTATCATATAAGTCATCGGGAATAATTAGTTTATTACCAACCTCATCGCCAGGATAAGATAGTTGAACTACTAATTGCTTTACTCCTTGAGAAATGCCTTTGAGTAATAAGGAAAAGCGATTGCGTGACAAAATGGGGAAAATCAATCCCACTACTTCGCTATCAAACTTTGTTTTGACATCTTTGGCAATATGAGCAACAGTGGCATAGTTACCTTGACTTCGCCCCACAATAGCTTCTGTAATACAAACGACATCTTTATCATGCAATTCGACACCTTCGTAATTAACTAAATCGAGTAATGATTGATTAACAATCTCAACTAAATTATCGCCACAGCGAATAATTGGAGCTTTAACCCCTCTTGAGATTGTTCCACTATATTTCATAAACAAATCCTCCTGATTATGAATCGTAGGCTTTTGCAGTCTGGTTTTTGACCTCTCTAACTTTAGCATTTTTTGACCATTTTGTAAACGCCTGACAGCATAAATTGTATTACTAAAAAGCAAAATATTAATCAAGTAAATACAATCAAAAATTGTTTTATCGTCCCATTCCTTTTCTTGACTTTAAGTAAGCATAAATATAGAATAGAAATACGTGCAGGCGTAGTTCAGTGGTAGAACATCAGCTTCCCAAGCTGATTATGCGAGTTCGATTCTCGTCGCCTGCTCCAGAAAATAAAAATACCATTCAATTTGACTTCAAAATGGTGGGATGATAAAAATATAAAAAAGAGGAATCTGATTGATTCCTCTTTTGTGTTATTTAAGAAGTTTGGCCCATTTTTCGGCCATATCTGTTTGCTCCCATAATTGATCTTTGGCGTTATCTCCAAAGTGACCATAACAGCATATTGATTTATAAATCGGAGAATCGAGATGGAACTTATTGATAATGGCTCTAGGGCGCATATCAATGTCATTCATGACTTGGTTATAGATAAGTTCAGTTGGAATCTTTTCGGTTCCAAATGTTTCAATGAAAACTGATGTCGGTTTAGCCATTCCAATGGCATAACTGATTTGGACTTCACATTTATCGGCTAGGTTAGCTGCCACAATGTTTTTAGCAATATAACGAGCTAGATATTCCGCTGATTTATCAACTTTGGTTGGGTCTTTACCACTAAATGATCCACCACCATGTCTACCAACTCCCCCATAGGTATCAACAATAATCTTTCTGCCAGTTAGTCCACTATCACCAGCCGGACCACCTATGACAAATCTACCAGTTGGGTTAATATAGCAGGTTGTTTTATCATCAAGGTATTTACTAGGGATTGCAACTTTGATTACTTTCTCTAAAATATCTTTTCTTAGCGTTTCAATATTGGCACTAGCTTGGTGTTGAGAAGATACGACTACTGCATCAACTCTAGTAGGTTTACCATCATCATATTCAACAGTTACTTGAACCTTGCCATCTGGTAGGAGATAAGGTATGCTTTTATCTCTTCTAACTTTTTCAAGTTGTTTAGCTAGTTTATGTGCTAAAGCAATAGTTAATGGCATATAGTCACTTGATTCATTGCAAGCATAACCAAACATCATACCTTGGTCACCAGCGCCAGTATCTAGACTTTCTTTGTGATTAACTCCCATTGCAATATCGGGGGATTGTTCATGAACATCTAGGTCTATCTTGACTGTTTCAGCATCAAAGTCATGACCAGTTTCGGTATAACCAATTTCTTTAATTACATCCCGAGCAATATTTTTATAGTTTACTTTAGCAGTAGTCGTAATTTCGCCGATAATATGGAGGCGGTTAGGGCAGGCCACTACTTCACAAGCCACTCGCGCATTTTTATCTTGGGCTAAAATGGCATCTAAAATAGCATCGGCAATTCGATCACAGACTTTATCTGGGTGACCACAAGTTACTGATTCTGAAGTAAAAAAAGTTTTCATATAAATCCGCTCCTCAACAATTCTAATTTAAAAAAATGATTGCTAAATAATGATACCAACATCATCACGGAAAATCAAGGTGGATGAATAGAAAAACCCTGACTGTAAATTTGTTTATTGTATTTGATAGGAGTTTTGAGTAGAATAAATAATGCATGGGGTCGTAGCTCACCTGGTAGAGCATCTCGTTCGCAACGAGAAGGTAGCGAGTTCGAGTCTCGTCGTCTCCACCATTAGAGTTAAGCATAGCTGATACGAAAGTATTGGCTATTTTTTCTTTTCTAGGCATAAATACTGCAAATATTAATGATTTATAGGACATTTCAGCTATAAATATAGCAGCAGAAGTATATATAGCATTTATATATAAAATTAAATCGTTAAATTATTATTAATCGTTAAACTACTACTTACTATATATAAACGTATATAAGAGAAGAAATATAAATTTTTATAAATACCCCCACGTGACACGTGACAAACGTGACAGTTTTTGCAAATTAAAAACTCTAGCCTTATAAAACTAGAGTTCAATATTTATTACTGAGCCATCTTTGAAATTGAATTCGAGGTGGCTATCTTTATATACTTTTATGTTGATGATTGTTAAATTGAAGAGTTTATCGTTAAATTTTAAATTAAGTGTATCGGTAGCTTTAATCTCATTGATGAAAGCTTGAAGTTTAATCGATTGTCTATTCCTATCGACTTGTTCAGCCATAAGCTTATTGTATTTATCCTGAGCTTCAGTAAATCTTTTAACCAGATCTACATATTCTTCCATGTAAGCTTCATATTTCATTTGTTTCTTTTCTTTGTTGAAGATGTGTTGGTCACATAAACCACTAACTACTAGCATTTCATTCTTGGCTTGTTCCATAGGCTTTGATAGATTTACGTCTAGTAGTTTTTCTTTTACTAGAAGAAGATTTGAAATAAGAAGCTCTTTATCTTTAAGAAGGATGTTTAATGCTTTTAAATAGGCATTTTTAATTGTTTCTTCATCAAGAGTAGGAGTAGTGCATTTAGTTCCATTAAATTTATTATTGCATTGCCATACGACATGCCTATAGATATCATTTGAATGCCATACCTTAGGTCCATATATAGAACCACAATCAGCGCATATGACTCTACCGCATAATACATTATTACCATGACTTCTAACTTGATTATTAAGTTCAAGTTCAGCTTGTACTAGTTCCCATTCATCAGGATTAATTATTGCTGGATGAGAATCTTCAACATAGTACTGTGCGACTTCGCCATTGTTCTTTTTAAGTTTCTTTGTTAAGAAGTCTACAGTGTATTTCTTTTGAAGAAGAGCAGAACCTTTATATTTCTCATTTCTTAAAATTGAATCAACAACATTGTATTGCCATTTAGTTTTACCACTTGGAGTAGGTACACCTTCTTTGGTTAATGTACTAGCTATTGTAGATTGGCTTTTGCCTTCAATAAACATTCTATAAATCCTTCTTGCGATTTTAGCGCCTTCTGGTTCAATCTCAGGAAGGCCATTTTCACCTTTCTTATATCCTAAGAAGCATTTATAGGGTAGGGCAACTTTACCATCCTGGAATGCTTTTCTTTTACCCCAAGTAACATTTTCTGATATTGACCTGGATTCCTCTTGAGCGATACTAGACATAATTGTAAGAAGAAGTTCTCCACCAGTACCAAAGGTATAAATGTTTTCCTTTTCAAAAAAGACTTCAACACCTTTTTCTTTTAATTTTCTGATATTAACTAAAGCATCTACTGTGTTTCTTGCAAAACGGGGTATGGATTTAGTTACAATTAAATCGATTTTACCTTTTAGGGCATCTTCAATCATTTGTTTAAATCCATCACGCCTTTTAGTAGATGTACCACTAATGCCTTCATCGGTATATACATTCACAAATTCCCATTCATCATTGGCTTTGATGTATTTAGTGTAATAATCAATTTGAGCTTCATATGAAGTGAACTGCTCATCCTGGTCTGTTGATACTCTGGCATAAGCAGCCACACGTCTTTTATGTGGTATGTTCATTGCTATATGAGTATGTGGATTAATTGTTGGTTTAATTACTGTTACCTTTGCCATTGTTAGCCCTCCTTAGTTTATGTTGTTCTAATGTTTTTTGTCTTGCTAATGCTTTCTTTTCTGGAGTCCAAGATAGACTTCTAGATTTATTTTCCCATTTGATATCTTTTGAAGTTCCATCTTTTAAAATATAAGTAAGGATATTGTCATTTTTAACAATTATCTTTTCTATTTTCTTTTTGAATATCTTTTCATCAAAAGTAGTAGTACCTAGTATTTCATTAGTAACTTCAAATAAGATTTCTTCAGGAACTTGTTTAGAATTGCATGCCTTAATTCCTTTATCATTATTAGTTCTACAGAGCCAAATATGTTTATATGGAGTGGTTTTCCTTGAATAGTGTTTGCCACAACATCCACACTCAAGCATTCCACTAAAAGGAAGTATTAGAGGTTTTGTAACTTTCCAATTTATACTTTCTTTTCTTGCTTTAAGCATTTCTTGAACTTTATTGAAGTCTTCTTTAGAAATAATGCCTTCATGAGAATCTTCAACATAATATTTAGTAAGCTCTCCATTATTAATAAGTGTTCTTTTAGAAATAAAATCTTTGCAGTAAGTCTTTTGAA
>CAYIYS010000001.1:0-42609 GCA_964367975.1 uncultured Eubacteriales bacterium | reverse complement strand
GAACAAGATTATTAATATCGCCACTAAGGTAAACCTCATTACTGATCATATTCATTATCTTAAATTGGCATTTATTACCTTTGATTTCATGATTCATTAATAGGGTTACTCGTTTAAATAATTCATCAACAGTAAACTCTGTTTGTTCAGAAGCGTTCATATTAGCTGCTTGTCCCTTTACTGCGCTAATAATATCAGACATATATGAACAAGACTCTCTTGTTCTTTTTAACCATTCTAGCATTTCTTTATACATTTCAAATCCCCTACTTAATCCTCCTTATTTCTTTTTCATAATAGTAGCATAACCTGTCGTTACAAGTTTTCCCTCTTGATTGACAACATTAGTCAACAAGCGATAAATACCTTTTTCAACTTTACTACCTTCTGCAACAATTTCGACTGTTGCGGTAATAGTATCATTTAAAAATACTGGTGCCTTGAAGGATAATGTTTGTTCAAGATAAATACTACCTTGACCGGGGCACTTATTAGCTAAAACTGCACTAATTAAGCCGGCCGAAATCATGCCATGGGCTATTCTTTTACCAAAGATGGTGGTTTTAGCAAACTCTTCATCAAGGTGGAGTGGATTTGTATCCAGTGACACCTCGGAAAATTTGCGCACATCTTCATCTAAAACTGTTTTTGTTAAACTACCTTTACTACCAATTTTTAATTCCATTTTAATTCTTCCTTTCTAGCTTTTGTCGCACATAAAGACACTCTCTTTTGTTTAATAAGAAAAATGTCTTTATTGTGCATCTAATTTTTATCTATGAGCGATATTAAATTTTGAAATTGACGTCATTAATGTTAATAAAACCTAACGCTAATGAGGTAAAAATCAAAGGTTGTTCATACATTGAAGCATGACCGCAATTACTTATTTTTACCAACTTGGAATCCTTAATTTTTGAGTTAAGTAATTCTTGTTGGGGGAAAGGTGTGAGGTAATCTTGGTCAGCTCCAATGATTAGAGTTGGCGCACTAATATGTGCTAACTTATCGAGCACGTTGTGATTGTTTGCACTATTAGTAAGCCGAATCATCGCTGCAGTGAAATCCTTGTTCCCAAATACTGGGAATAGAATTTTTTCTCTATTTCTCATCCAGTCTAACTTCTCTTCATAAAACTTCGGGCTATAAATAACCGGAATGCTAGTATAATAATATGCCTCTCCATTGCCTGTTTCGGCCGCCATATTCCAAGCCTTGCCGATATCAACCAGCCAAGGCGATGTATAAGCAGCTGTATTAGCTAAAACTAAGCGCTCGACCATACATGGATACTCGGCAGCAAAATGCATCGCAACTTCGCCCCCATATGAAACCCCAACGATACTAATTTTATCGAGATGAAGTTCATCCAATAAGGCTTTGATTAATAAGACTTGATCAGCTAATGTATACTCAATATTAACCATCTTGGAGGATAGACCTTGATCTAGCATATCTAAGCGAACAATGGTGTTGTTACCCTTTAATTGGGCTAATAAAGCATCCCAACTATGGATATTCATCATTATTCCATTGAGGATAAGAATTGGTTTTCCAACTCCTTGAACGTCATAACAAATATCATAATTTTTAAATTTGAAACTACTCATAACTATTGGCCACCTAGTTTCCGATAATCACCAATAACTCCACACGCTAACGCTTCTTGATACAATTGCTCTCTAAATTTAGGGTGAGCAATTGAGATTAGTTTCTCTACTCTTTCTTGAACAGTGGTACCAGTTAAGTTAACCGCACCATATTCGGTTACCACATAATCGACATCTTGTCTTTGGAGGGTAACGATAGCGCCTTGTTTTAATTGAGCAACAATCTTAGATACTTCTTCTTTTTCTCCAGTTGCAGGATTTTTAACCATAGCTGTTGAATAAAGAGCAATAATTGATTTGCCACCTTTTGAATTTCGGGCACCAATAGCTGTATCTGCTTGTCCACCGGAACCACTGATTTGTAATGAACCAATTGATTCTGAACAGCATTGACCAGTTAAATCAACTTCAACGGTAGTATTAATCGAAATTTGATGATCATTTTGGCAAATAATTTGTGGGTTATTGACATAAGCACCATCCATCACCATGATGGCTGGATTGTCATCGACTAGATCATACAATTTCTTGTTTCCAAGAATAAAGGTTGTCACTAATCTACCATTGTTAAGATTCTTTTTTGAATTATCAATAACACCTAACTCCATCAATTCGGCCATGCCACTGGTCATCATTTCGGTGTGAATACCTAAATGCTTCTTACCTTTTAAGGCTGAAGCAACCGCATTAGGAATTCCCCCAATTCCGAGTTGAATACAATCGCCATCATTGATCATTTCAGCAATGAAATCGCCAATTTTTTTATCTTTGTCAGTAAATGGCACATCTGGCAATTCGGGAACTGGATAATTGACTGGTATTAAATAATCTATCTCACTAACGTGAATTTCCACATCACCAAAAGTTCTTGGATAATTTGGATTTATTTCAAGAATTGCAATTTTTGCATTTCTAATTGATTTCTTCTCATAAGTATTTCCTAATGATAAGGAAATATAACCATGTTTATCTGGAGGAGTTGCTACTCCAATATAAATATCTGGTTTAACATGTTCTAAACGTCGATCACCAGCAAAGTGCAAATGATTAGGAATAAAAGAAACATTACCTTGTTTGTGAACTTTGCGATAAAGTGGAGTATAAAACCACGAATCGGCGCAAAAACTTTCTGGATAATTAATATATTCACAACTACTTAAAGGCAAGCAATTAGTTACGTGAACATTTTTCACTCTATCTTTAATAGTGTGTAGTTTGTTCATGAATTCTTGTGCTTCTGAACCCCCTAAACCTGTAAATATATGCATATTAGACTTAACCATATCTAAGGCTTGATCGACCGTAATAATCTTATCTTGATAATTGTTCATAATTTTACCTTCCCTCTAAAAATTTATATACATGGGGAAAGAGGATAATTCCTCTCTCCCATATATTGTCTAGTAAATAGTAATATCTAAGTAACGTATAAACAAGTTGTTATTTAATCTTATCTTGGACTTGTGTCAAAGTTTCGATTTCTTTTACTTTAGCAAATGTAGCGGCTGTTTCACCAGCGGCTGGAGCATATTTAAGAACTGACATTGAGTCAATACCCCAACGTTTTCCTTCTGAGAAGTCAACTGTTCCACCCATTGGAATATCAATTTCTCCTAGCCCTTCCATTGCTGAGATGTAATTAGCCCAGTTTAAAATTTTAGCATCGCCAGTTTTAGTTTCAACTGCCCTTAAGCCTTCACAGAAGACGTGAGCAGCAATATAACCAGCAATGGCATATGAGTTAGCGACATAAGCAGTTTTCAATTCATCAGTTAAACCAGAGAATGCTGTTATATCTGCGATAAATTTACCAGTGCCTTCTTGACCCTTTGCAGAGAAAATGTCAACCCAAGCATTGCAATAAATTGGACGATCAGGATTGTAATCGGCGGCTGGAACGGCAGTAGCATCAGCGTTGACGTAAGATGTAAAGACTGGAACGTTGAAACTTTGGGCGTTCATGGCTGAATAAACTCCTAAGAATGGAGCTTGGTTTGAGGCCACAATAACGGCACCCACACCAGCAGCTTTCATCTTTTGAACGGCAGTCGAATAGTCATCACCAGAAACTGTTTCGTAAATGACTTTATCAGTGTACTTCATTAAAGTGGCTTGTTCTTCAATACCGGCTTTGATGGAGTTGCCATCGTTAGCATTGGTATAGATGACACCAACTTTATTGACTGTTCCAAATAAATCTTTTTCGGCAAAGACTCTGGCTAGAAGCAATCTACCTTCGGTCTTATAAATAGGTTGAACTGGCATAACGTTGCCGCCCACTTCTTTTTGAGTATAGAGTGAGTTTTCACCAGAAGCGGCATAAACCATTGGTATTTTGACTTCTTTCATATAGTTCATAGTAGCTGCAATAGTGGGTGTTCCGAAGTGTCCAACAAGTGCAAAGATCTTGTCTTCTTCAACTAATTGTTCGGTGTTGGCAAGTCCGGTTGCGCCATTAAAGCCATCGTCACGATTGATTAATTCAATTGTTCTTCCGCCGATTCCCCCGGCTTCATTAACTGCTTCAAAATAAGCGCGAATTCCTGCATTGAATGGGTGACCGACAAAGGCCCATGCTCCCCCTTCAGTAGCTGTGTTACCTACAACAATCTTAGTGTCGGTAACTCCTTGTGCAGTTGTGACTGTTTCTTTTGGGCCACAAGCGACTAAACTTAACGTCATGGCTGCTAGAGTTGTAAATAATAGTGCTTTTTTCATAATTTTTCTTTTCCTTTCCATTATTTGTGTTCGCCTAAGTAGGCTGATATCAAACTATTATCCTTTAGTAAGTCTTTTCCGTTGCCTTCTACTTGGACCTTTCCAAGATTCATGACATAGGCATAATCGGCGATCTTAAGTGTTTGATATGCGTTTTGTTCGACTATTAGTATCGTAGTCCCTTCTTTTTTTATTTGATTAACGATCTCGAAGATCTCCTGAACAATTAACGGAGCGAGACCTAATGAAGGTTCATCTAAGATTAGTATCTTGGGAGAAGCCATTAAGGCTCTACCAATTGCTAACATTTGTTGCTCACCACCAGATAAAGTGGCAGCTTGTTGTTTGGCCCTTTCCTTCAGAATTGGAAAGTAACCATAGACGCGATCTAAGTTTTGTTTTTTTTCAGCTTTCGCTTTGACAGTATAGGCACCAACCATTAAATTTTCTTCAACAGTCAATCCCATTAAAATCAATCTGCCTTCTGGTGATTGAATAATCCCTTTAGCAGCGATATGGTGTGGCAATTGTCCTTGAATCTCTTGACCGCGAAATATGATTTTGCCCGCTTTAGGTTTAATCATTCCCGAGATTGTCTTTAAGATGGTGGATTTACCAGCTCCATTGGCGCCTAAGATGGCGACAATATTACCTTGCTCAACATTAAGGTTAATGCCTTTGATGGCTTGAATAGCACCATATGCTACTACTAAATCTTTAATTTCTAATATCAGTGCCATCCTTAATCACCTCCTAAGTAAGCTTCTTTGACAAGTTGATTGCTTTGGATAACTTCTGGAGTTCCGATGGCTAATTTCTTACCAAAGGAAATTGCACAAATATGATCACAAATGCCCATAACCAGATCCATATCATGTTCAACTAGGAAGATGGTGACTTGAAAGTCTTTTTGAATCTGTTTAATTTGTTTGGCTAATTCAGCTGTTTCTAAATCATTCAGACCAGCCGCTGGTTCATCCAGAATAATGAGTTTTGGGTCACTCATTAAGGTTCTAGCCAATTCAATCTTCTTCATGATTCCATATGGCAGTCCAATAACATAGACATCTTTAATCGCCGCTAATCCCATATATTCAAGCACTTTGAGAGCTTTTTCTCTTAGATAGTTGTCTTCCTTGACATAACCTTTGGTTTTGAAGAAATGAGCGAATAGACCCTTATGGTATTGGGAGTGGGCCCCCACTAACATATTTTCTAAGACAGTTAGCGCCGAAATTAATTCGACATTTTGGAAAGTTCTTGAGATTCCTTGTTTAATAACATTTTGGACTTTGTAATCATTAAGTCTTAAGGTATCACCTTTTGCGTCTTTAAAGGTAATTGTACCTTTAGTTGGTTTATAGAATTGAGTGATGCAGTTGAAGACTGTGGTTTTACCAGCCCCATTTGGACCAATCAGACCAAAGATCTCCCCCTCTAACACTTCAAATGATAAATCATCGACAGCTTTAAGTCCGCCAAATTGCATTGTTAGATGATCAACCCGTAGAAGGACATCTTTAGGTAAATTTTCAATTTTAGCTGAAGCCGATAGTTGTTGACGATATTTAACTATCTTAGTAGAGGCAGTTTTAATTTTAGCGTTATTCTCTTTAATCTTGGCTTCACTATTAGGTTGATAAGCCATTCTAGTGTTTAGGTGATTGAGGGCATGAACCTTATCGTCTTCTCTCTCAATCATTTTATTGAGATAAATATCTTTAAGGTTTTTCATGTTTCTCTACCTCCTTACCTGCTAAACATTTAGCTTTTGCTTGTTTAATTTTGGCTTTTATTTGATAAACAAGTTGGGTAATTCCGCCAGGATAGAACATTACGACTAAAATAATTAATGCTCCATTTAGTAAGTATTTAAAGTTTGGGTTTTGAATAAAGAAGGTAATCTTTTGTAAAAGAAGTCCATCGATACCAAAGATGACAAAACAGCCAGCCACAACTCCCCATAAGGAAGAAGCGCCACCCACGATAACAGCAGCTAATAACTCGAGAGAGAAATTTAAGCCCCAGTTACTATAATCAGCAGCTCTAATAAAGACCGCAAACAATGATCCAGCTAGGACCGCACAGCAAGTTGCAACGATAAAAGCAAAGAGACGATACTTCAGCACACTAGCGCCCATAGCTTTAGCTGCAGACTCGCTGTTCTTCATAGCTAGCATTGCACGTCCAGTTTGACTCTTGGTAATGTTTCTAATTAAGATAGCCACTACCACAAAGACAATAATTATGAGCGCGAATACTACAACGAAATAAGGAACTCGAGTTAACTCAATTCCTAATGGTTTCAAGAATTGGAAGTAATCTAGAGGCATCGCATCTAAACCCCAAATAATCTTGATAACCTCGATAACAATTGCTGATACGCACAAAGTAATAATAGCTAAGTACATACCTTCAATTCTCAGTGATATGAAACCAACAATAGTTCCTAAGACCACCGCAACTAATAAACAAATTGGAATAGCGATTAATAAGTTAAGTCCCAGCGAGAGACATAACCACTGCGTCAGATATATTCCGATGGCAATAAAGCCAGCGGTTCCAAGTGAAGCCAGCCCGGCATATCCCAGCAAAAGGGTAAACCCCAAAGCGGCGATACAATAAATCAGCGTCTTACCGATTGTTCGCATGGTTGAGATTCCTAATACTTCCGGAAACAATTCACCAGAATACATTAAAACTAAAGCAAATAAGATAACCCCGAAAGCCACAAATGCCATTGAAGGTGATGTTAAAACTTTTTTAGTTTTTATCCAAAAATTCTTCATACATTACACCTTCTTTATCATTTTTTTACCGAATAAGCCGGTTGGCTTAATCAAAACAATGATTAATACGATAGTATAAACAACGATTTCTTTCCAGACTCCGCCAAAAATGTAAGCAGCAATGTTACTCGCCACCGGTAAGATAACGGCCCCTACAATTGGACCATAGAAAGTTGAGAAGCCTCCCAAAATACAAGCAACAAAGCCATTGACTTGGGTAGAAACCATCATAGTTGGAATGACTTGAGTTAAAGGAGCATAAATAATAGCGGCAATAGAACCTAAAGCGCCAGCAATACCCCAACTAAGTGCAGTAATTAAGTGAGTGTTGACTCCCATCATACTGGCCACATTTTCATTGGAAGCAGTAGCCCTTACTCCTAAGCCCCATTTGGTAAACTTTAAGGCTAAGAAAATAGTTGTTAAAACAGCGACGGTAATACCAAACCCAATCAAAACGTGACCGGATAAAGAAAAATCAGTACCAAACAAGGCAAATTGAATTATTTTATTGGTAAACCGTGGTGCAGCATAAACAACCTTGCCAAAGACCATTGGGATTAAGCCAGAAAACACTAGCACTAAACCCATAGTAATCATTTGTTTTCCAACCGGAGTCACCAGTTTAGCTTTCCTGATGATAAAGACATCAATCAGAATCCCGATCAAAAACATCGCAATAATTGAGACTGGCAATCCCAGCCAAATTGTCGCTCCCCCTTTGGCAAAGAGGAGTGTGGTTATAAAGGCTCCTGTTGTTGCAATCATTCCTTGCGCAAAATTTGTCGTTGTGGAAGTTTTAAAGATTAAAACAATCCCCATTGTCGCAAGAGAAATAATACTAATAAATTGCAAACTATTCAAAAGAATTTGAATAACAGTCGCCATTAGTTATCACCCCATTTAATAACATTAGCAGACCAAACATAACCTATACCCGCAGCAACCATACATACTATGGAACCGTCTTTTACTAAACCCCTTTGAAGGGCTAAATGTAATGATAAGATTTGGTCAATTTGACCAACGTGTCCATACTCTGTTAAATAAATGGATTGATTTTCATTTAAACCTAAATCCTTTAACATGCCTAGGTGTCCCGATTTCTTCATATGCAAAACTGCCAAATAATCAATATGTTTGGCTAGTCCAGCTTTTTCAAATGACTTGTCGATGCACTTATACCAATTTGGCATTGACACTTCATTTAGTCTATTTTTCATCTTGATAGGATCCATTAACCTTAGCGATTTCATGGCTTCTTGCAAGTTGTCTTTCGTATAAGGATGAGCGATACCACCAATTTCCACACCAGCTGTTCTAGCTAGTGAGCCATCAGCGATAATGTGCGAGGCCAATAATAAATTCTTATTATAATTCTTCTTAAGAATGAGGGCTCCGCCACCGGCTCCAAGATTGAACATCATCGAAACAGCATTATCTTTGTAATCGATGAAATCACCATTACGATAACCACCGACAACCATAATTGTATTAATTGTATCATCCGCAATCAACATATCGCGAGCAATTTCCATCGCTGAAACACAAGTACAGCAGCGATTTTGGACATCAATACCCCAAGCATTATCAGCACCAATTCTTCCTTGGATATAAACTGCTGATGTAGTTAAAGGATATTCCTTCCACTCTTCGCCAATACACAAAACAACATCGATACTTTTTGGATCAACTCCAGTATTCTTTAAACAATCAAGCGCTGCTAAGGCACCCATTTCTTGAGTTCCATCGCATTCTTCTTTGCTTGGGACATACTTTTGTTTAATCCCTAATTTGTTAATTACTGCATCTTCAGACCATACTCCACCAGTCGCTTCAGAAATTTCTTTAGCTGTCATAATGTTTTTGGGAAGATAGATGCCCGTACCAACAATTCCGACATTTACTTTCTTTTCCATTTACTTCATCCTTTCTGAGCAATTATAATCTCATACCACCATTGACACTTAAATTAGTTCCTGTCACATAGCAAGAATCATCACTTGCTAAGAACAAAGCGGCTTTGGCAATCTCAATTGGTTGTCCTAATCTACCTAACATTGTTTGACTTGCAAACTTCTTTAGTAGTTCTTCTGGAACCGTTTTTAAGATATCAGTCATGGTATATCCAGGCGCTAGCGTATTAACACGAACGGCAGCACCTTTACGAGCAAATTCTTTAGCCCAAGATTTAGACATAGCAAACAAACCAGATTTGGTGGCAGCATAATTTGCTTGACCAACATTGCCATATTCTCCAACAACGCTGGAAATAGAGATGATCGATCCGGCCCCTAATTCCATCATATGAGGACCAAATAGTCTGGCCATATTGAATGGACCTTTGAGGTTAACATCAATTACAATTTGCCACATTTCATCACTCATCTTATGAGTTAAGGCATCACGGGTAATACCAGCATTGTTGACCAAAATATCAATATGATGATATTTAGCCACTGCATAATTAAAGAACGCTTGGCAATCTTCGCTATTGGTTACATTTAATTTATAACCTTCCACACCCTTATGCTCATAGGTTAAAGGCACCATATCACACGCAATAACTTGAGCACCTTCAGTTGCAAAAAGTTCTGCCATAGCTTGGCCTAACCCTTTCGCACCTCCAGTAATAACTGCAACTTTTCCATCTAATCTTCCCATTTTTAATTCCTCCATTTGCTAATATATTTGTTAGGTGAATGACAATTCACCTGCACAGTATGGGTAAGGCTTCCACGAGTTAATTACTCGATGGTAATATTCGAATGGTTTCACCCTTATTGGAAATAAACACTTGAGTGAGCAAAAAGGCGGATTTCCACCATGATTTCTTTATCAAATTATTTTATTTCACACAACCCTTGTTGGTGACGGCTATTCTCTGCCCCATGTCGGTTGACGTTCCAACTCTAATATGAGTTGATATTCTCGTGAACGCCTCTTCACCTTTATTGTAAGCGTTATCATAATTTAGGTCAAGGGAAAATACCTGAATGCTAGTGCTCATATATGCTTAATAATGCCCTATTACCTACTTATGCTTGATATTTTAAAACTTCCTCTATATAATAAAAAAGTGAGCACTAATTCAGGAGGCTTTTATGATTAAAGTAAATGTGAATAAACCTAAAACCAGACGTGGTCTAAAAACCTTTGATAAACTTTGTGTTTCGGCTGAAAAATTATTCCACGAGAAGACATATCATGGTGCAACTATCAATGATATAGTTGAAGATGCCGGCTTTGGAGTTGGAACATTTTATATTTATTTTGAGAGCAAACAAGTCTTATATCGTTATTTAGTTTGTAATTATTATCATGATATTCGTAAATGCATGGCTGACCATACAAGAAACTGCAAAACCAGACTAGAATTTGAAGAATATGGGTTAAGAGCCTTTATTGATTATGTTATTAAAAATCCTCATGCTTACACAATCATTTGGCAATCTCTGCTCGTTGATCGTGATTTGTTTATTGATTATTACACTTCCTTCGCTTCGCGCTATATTGTGCAACTAAATAAATCTATCCAAGAGGGTGAGATTAATCCTAATATTGATACCACTGCCCTGGCATATGCGTTAATGGGTATTTCCAATTATATTGGTCTCGAAACTATCGTTTTCCACAAGCGAGTATTAGATGACGCTAGCATTGATAAGATGGTTAAAACCGTCATGATTATGTTAGCCCAAGGCATTCAACCAAAAGAAAAAATAGCAGCAAAATAATCGCTGCTATTTTTTTATTTTCTTTTATAAATTAAGAGCCGAATGGCATTGAGAATCGCTAGAAAAGCGACTCCAACATCAGCAAAAACGGCTAACCACATATTTGTAATGCCAAGCGCACCTAGCAACATCATCACTACTTTAATTAGTAATGCTCCGACAATATTTTGTTTGACTATCGCTAGATTTTGATGCGAAATATCAAGTAGGGTTAAGATTTTATTTAAATCGTCATTCATGATGACCACGTCACTAGCTTCAATGGCAGCATCTTGGCCAACCCCACCCATTGAAATACCTAAATCGGCTGTAATAAGAACCGGTGCATCATTAATGCCATCACCAATATATATTACTTTATGCCCATCCTTTTGATACTTTTGTAATATTGTCACTTTATCTTGGGGTAATAAGTTGGCATGAAAGTCATTGATATTAACTTCTTTAGCAACCCGACTTGCAATACCTTCATTGTCACCAGTCAACATTACGATATTAAGACCCCGCTTTTGCAGCTTGGCAATTGCTTGGCGGCTAGAATCTTTAATTTTATCTTCAATTAATAAGTAGCCGATATATTTTTTATCAACTGCCACATAGACAATTGTTTTGGTTGTGACAACTTCAGCAAAGGTTAAGCCTTGCTCTTGTAATAAATGATAATTACCGACTAAAGCAGTTTGCCCATTAATAGTAAATGTAACACCTTTCCCTGGCAAATCACGATAATCGCTGACTAAGTCTTTATTAATTAAACTTTGATATTTTCTTGTAATCGATTGGGCAATCGGGTGATTAGAAAACGCTTCTCCATTGGCAGCCCAAAAAGCCAACTCTTCTTCCTTTACTTCTAGGGCATGAAGCTCACTTACTTCAAAATCCCCTTGGGTAATAGTACCCGTTTTATCTATTATAATAGTATCGACTTTACTCGCCATCTCAATATGATTGCTCCCTTTAATCAAAATTTGGCTACGAGATGCAGCTCCAATTCCGGCGAAGAAACTTAAAGGAATTGAAATGACCAAAGCGCAAGGACAAGAGATGACCAAAAAAATTAAAGCTCGATAGCCCCATTCATTTAAAGTCCCACCAAATAGTAAGGGAAAAAAAGCAATTAAGAACGCTAATCCCACCACACTAGGCGTATAATACTTCGCAAACTTAGTAATAAACTTTTCCTTTGGGGCTTTTTGTTGGGATGCTTTAGCTACAAATTCATAAATCTTAGAAGCGGTAGATTCACTATAAATTTTAGTGATTTTGATTTGTAATATTCCATCAATATTGATACTTCCTGATAAAATAGAATCACCAACTTTAACGCTTCTAGGCAAAGATTCTCCTGTTAATGAAGCGATATTTAGCGAACTGTTGCCGGCAACCACTTCACCATCTAATGGAATTTTTTCGCCAGGTTTAATCAACATAATATCCCCAATCTTAGCTAGATTAGGTTCTTTAATTTCTGAGGTTCCATTTTTTAGAAGACAAACACTATCAGATCTTAAATCCATTAATTTAGCAATTGAATCAGTAGAACGTTCAACAGCTAAATCTTGGAAAAATTCGCCAATTTGATAAAAAAGCATGACTGCTACAGCTTCTGCCATCTCACCAATTATGATAGCGCCAATGGTTGCAATTACCATCAATAAGTTCTCATCAAATATTTTCCCGTGAGCAATGTTTTTAAAAGCTTTTATCACTATTTCTAATCCGGCAATCAAATAAGCTAAACTATACAAAGCAATAACTAGCCAATTGTTTAATTGACTAGCAAATATTCGCGCCACTAGAAAAATAATCAAAGCTGCTACGATTTGAATAATCTTTGGTTTGATATTTTCCGCTTTTTGTTTTTCGTGGCAATGTTCACAACTAACTTCACTTTTTTCCATACACTACTCCTTAACGTGCTCAAGACCTTGTTTTAAGATGTTATCAATATGTTCATCATCAAGTGAATAAAAAACCTCTTTACCCACTTTGCGAGATTTAACAACTTTTAAATTTCTTAACATTCTTAATTGATGAGAGACAGCTGATTGACTAGATGTCACTACACTAGCTATATCACAAACACATAGTTCTTGATTTTGTATACTCGATAATATCTTCAACCTGGTAGCATCACCAAAAATGCGAAAAAATTCGGCGGCCTCATTTAAGACATTTTCTTTTTCAAGAACAATTTTAGTTAATTCATTTTTTGTAAGCATGCAATCTCCTCCTTTGAACGATTGAACACTTGTTCATATATCATTATGAATCAAGTCCACTTATTTTGCAAGCCCTTTTTTTGCTTTTTTTGCCAAACTAGGTATAATTTAAAAGAGGTTTAATTATGGCCATTAAAATAAAATTTGACATTAACTCCCCTATCTATTTAAGTGAATTTTTGCAACAAAATTCTTTTTCGGATTCTTTGCTTAGCAAAATGAAGCAAAATCAAAATTCTTTCATGCTAAATAATCAAGTAGTCACATTAAATCAATTCTTAAATATTAATGATCACTTGATCATCACGCTACCCGCGGAAAAAACCAATATTAACCTAATTGATGGTACTTTAGATATCATCTATGAAGACCCTTATATTTTGATTATCAATAAACCTCATAACCTGGCAGTCATTGGTACAAAAGCCCATTATGACTATCATTTAGCGGGCATGATTCTCAAATATTATCAACAACAAGATATTAAAGCTACCATTCACTATGTCAATCGTTTAGATAAAGATACTGCCGGTTTAATTTTAGTTGCCAAGCATCAATATATTCACGCGCTCCTATCGACCGCGTCAATTGTCAAAAAGTATCACTTACTCTGCCAAGGTATTATTGAACAAAAAGCAGGAGTGCTCGCTTTTCCGCTGCAAAAAGATTCAACCTATCGCTCGACTAAATATCTAGTCAGTCAGCAAGGCAAGGAAGCTAAAACGGCTTATCAAGTAATTAATTACCTCAATGGCAACAGTGTCGTCGAAGCCAAACTGCTAACAGGTAAAACACACCAAATTCGGGTTCATTTTGCCTTTATCAACCACCCGTTGGTTGGTGACAGACTATATGGCAATGCGAATGAAAATGATTATTTACATTTACAAAGTTATTATTTAGCATTTAAACACCCATTAACTCATGAATATTTAACCTTTACTTTGCCAGCAGAAAGCTAATATTATCGTGGTAATTATCTTAAATTTCATTTATAATATAGATGTATCCAAGAAGGGGGCTATACAATGTCGGATTACATAATACTTACAGATTCATGCTGTGATTTAGATGCCAAAAAAGCCAAAGAATTGGGGATTGAGCTCATTTCACTCAGTTTAGAAATTGATGGCAAATCATATAAGGACGATCCATTTAATCTTCTTTTACCATCTCACGAATTTTATGACATGTTAAGAAATGGCAAAATGGGAACCACTTCACAAATTAATCGCTTTGATTTTAGCGAAAAGATTAAGTCCTTATTACAAAAAGGCAAAGATATTCTCTACTTAGGTTTCTCGAGTGCTTTAAGTGGAACATATGGTTCTTTTATGTCCGCCAAAAAGGAAATAGAAGACGAGGGAAAGTATCCAGGAAAAAAGATAATAGGCATTGATACTCTCTGTGCTTCTTTGGGACAAGGCTTGTTATTAACTTATGCTGTCAGAAACCAAAAAAATGACATGAGCATCGAAGAAAATGCTAGTTGGGTTGAAACCCATAAGTTAAATCTGATTCATCTCTTCACTATTGATGATTTGAATATTCTCAAACGAGGAGGCAGATTATCGGGGTCTTTAGCTTTAATCGGCTCGATGTTAAAATTAAAACCGCTGCTCAGAGTTGATAATGAAGGACGACTAGTAGGAACTGGTAAAGTCTTCGGCAGAAAGAATTCACTGAAAAAGTTGGTGGAAAATATATCAAAAAATATTATCAACCCTAATGAGCAAGAAATTTACATTAGTCACGGCGACTGTCTTGAAGAAGTTAATTATGTCCAAGAATTGATTCAAGAACTCTATCACCCTAAAAACATCTATGTTAATCAAGTCGGACCAGTTATTGGTTCGCACTCTGGACCAGGTTGTATCGCTATTTTCTATATGGGTAGTGAAAGATAATCAACCAAAAAACAGGCAATTGAACTGAACCAGTAAAGTGTCTACAAACTCTTTACTAGTTCAAATGCCTGTTTTTATTTTAATCGAATATATTCAATAACTATATTGACAAGGGGTTTATTATCCTCATCTTTTTCAACCAAAACTATTTGATCGACAATATCAAGACCTGCAGTGACCCTGCCAAAGGCGGCATACTTACCATCCAGCGAAGGATAAGTTTCTGCTTGCACAATAAAGAATTGCGAAGTACCACTATTATTAAGGTTAGCACGGGCCATTGACATGACTCCTCGGGTATGAACGAGAGTGTTATCATAGCCATTCGCTTTAAATTCTCCAATTATTGAACTAGCCGTTTTTTGGGTGCCATCTTGCTTAAAGCCCCCACCTTGAACCATAAAATCATCAATCACACGATGAAAGATTAAACCATCATAAAAGTTTTGTTCAATCAAGTTTTGAAAATTACTCACTGTAATAGGAGCCACATCTGGGTAAAGTTCAAATTCCATTTTCCCATAATCAAGAACGCTAATTTCCCCATAAATCTTCTTGACATAGGGGTCAGAGTTTGAAGTGGAACTTTGATTATCCCCACAGCCAACCACTACCAATGAAACAAGGACTAAAAGTAATGTCATTTTTATCATTCTTTTCACTTTTCTCACCTCAAAAAAAATATATTTTCATTATAGCATATCATCTTGGTTAATTATTTGAATATTTTATGAATAATAGAACATTTATCGTTGAAGATATAGCGAAAAATAATTAAAAATGATAGAATGAGATTATCTACATTACTTTATTGTGATGTGTCCGAATTTACCCACCTAAAGATTATAGCCAATCCATGGTAAGTAGATCGGGGTTTAATGGGAAACGATTAAGCCTTCCATTGTGAAAAGGAGAAATAATTGGAATGAAAAGGAAGATGTTCAAATTTTTTGCTACCCTTTTAGCCTTAACTTGCACCTCTATGGCGCTGGTTGGCTGCGGTGGCAATTCGACAAGTAGTCAAGGTAGTTCTACTAGTGAACCAACTAGCAACGTTAATCTAACTATCTTAAAAGAAGAAGATGCCAGCATGATTAACACCTATTCTTTAATCGCTGTAGATCCAGCTGCGAAATTTATCTCATCAGTAGATGGAACAGAACTCCCAGCAGGTGCAGTCGATATTAACGCCGCGGGTGCTGATGCCCTTATTAAATGGCTGAGCAGTCAAGCGGGACGTAACCTCATTAGTGCTTATGGCTATGAAGAATATAATGAGCATTTATTTTATTTGTTAGATACGGCGCAAACCTATAGTGGTACTATCGCCCAAGCGACGCTTGATACCAAAACTATTCGCCTATCAACCACTACTTCTGTTAAAGACAGTGGTTTACTCGCTTACTTACTTCCTCAATTTGAAACGCAATATGGTTATCAAGTAGAAGTTGCTTCAGCCGGAACTGGAAAAGCTATTGCCGCTGCCACTTATGGTAATGCTGACCTAATTCTTGTTCACGCCAAATCTCAAGAAGAAACCTTCATTACTGATGGTTATGCTAGAGTTGTAGATGGATTCACTAGTGAAAGATTAGCATTTATGTATAACTATTTTGTGCTCTGTGGTCCAAAAAATGATCCAGCCAAAGTCAAAGAAGCCGCTGATGTTAAAGCCGCCTTTGCTGCCATTGCTAATGGTCAATATAAGTTCATTTCTCGGGGAGACAAATCCGGAACTCATACCAAAGAAATTTCATTATGGGATTCATCTTTAGCTATTACCACTGAGGCTGATAGTATCAAAGACTATAGCTGGTATACATTTTCTAATGCCGGCATGGGA
This sequence comes from uncultured Eubacteriales bacterium, assembly GCA_964367975.1. GTDB lineage: Bacteria > Bacillota_I > Bacilli_A > RFN20 > UBA1709 > CAYIYS01. The sequence goes on along the minus strand of CAYIYS010000001.1, from coordinate 25,783 downwards.
GCCTGTTTATCAATGGCAAACGAGCAAGCTGCTTATATTCTTTCCGATAAAGCCACATTTTTAACTTTTGCCAAAAATAATGGTATCGTCGCTGCTTAATTAATAATATGAAAGATGCATTTATTAAAGCTTTTGACTTAATAATGTATGGTAATTCTGAGTTAGGAAACATTATCGGTACGACCCTTAAAATGAGCATTGCAAGTTCATTAATTGCATTGCTCATTGGCGTACCTTTAGGTATCTTACTAGCTTACTATGATTTTAAAGGAAAAAAGATTTTAACAATTCTAAATCGGACCTTGACCGGAGTGCCTCCGGTTGTGTGTGGTTTACTTTGTTATATGCTTTTTTCGGGAGTCGGACCCTTAGGATTTATGCATCTACTCTTTTCTATTCCCGGCATGATTATTGCCCAAGTACTACTAATAACTCCAGTTATAGTTGCAACTACTGAAACCTTTGTTGTCTCAATTGCACCGAAAATTAAAGAAACAACTAAGGGTTTAGGAATAGGAAACAGTAAAGCCTTTTTATTAACCGTAAATGAAAGCAAATATCAAATCGTCTCCACTTACCTCCTCGGCTTTTCAAGAGCCATCGCAGAGGTGGGGGCCGTTTCGATGGTCGGCGGTGCTATTGCTTGGAAAACCAACGTTATGACAACCGCTATTATGCAATACACCAATATGGGTGACTTTTCTTATGCCATGGCACTTGGAATTGTCTTGTTGGTGTTAGCTTTAATCTTCAATATCGCTGTTTATTTCTTACAAGCGAGGTTGCGTTATGAAAATAAGTAATTTAGTCAAACAATACAAGGGCAAAACAGTCTTGAATATTGATAACTTTATTTTTGAGACGGGTAAAATATATGCCATTATTGGAGCCAATGGCAGTGGCAAATCCACTTTAGGCAAACTATTGGGTGTTATCATCCGCCCAGATGGTGGAAAAATTGACATGCAAGAAAGCAAATCAATCGCTTATATGACCCAAAATAACTATGCTTTTTCTTTATCAACACTTAACAATGTTTTATTGGGTAGTGCCGATAAGAAACGGGATTTAACAAGAGCGCAATACTTAATGAATAAATTAGATCTTTGGTCTTTACGCCAACAAGCGGCCCCTAAATTGTCGGGTGGCGAAACTGCTAAGATGGCTTTAGCACGCATCTTACTAACTCCTAAAGATGTGGTAATTCTTGATGAACCAACAGCCTCAATGGATGTCGGTTCTACTCTCCTAAGTGAATCTTTAATTAAAGAATATCATCATGATTCTCCAGGAACAATTATCCTTATTACCCATTCCTTAAAACAAGCCATGCGCATGGCAGATATTATCATTTATATGCATGATGGAAAAATTGCAGAATCTGGCAGTGTCAAAGAAATAATTGGTAATCCAAAAAATGAAAGTTTAAAACAATTTATTGATTTATATGCAATTTAAAAAGGCCATCTGGCCTTTTATTTATAATACTTCTATTTCATCGCCAGCTTGAATGCGTCCACCTTTAATAACGATGGTAAAAATCCCTTCTTTTGGCATCACACAAACACCATACATTTTAGCAACTTCACAGCCTTGATCAGCGTGGCATTTCTTCCCGATTTGAGAAACTTCATGAATAGTGTCGCCGATTTTTAATCTTGTACCCACTGGCAGTTCATATAACGTGAGTCCTGATGTGGTGATATTTTCGGCAAACTTACCTTCACATAACCCACTAACATCTCGACCCTCTCGCTCTTTTTTAAACCGCTTGATACTCTCTATTCCTAACAGACTAATTTGCCTAATTCCAGGCCCGGCGTGCGAATCACCAACAATGCCAAAGTCTTCTTGACAGATGACATATTCTACAGGGTACTTACTAGTCCCCTTTTTTTCGCTGATATTAACAGCCACTACTTTGCCTTTACTCATTGCAAAACTCCCCACTCTTTCCACCCGATTTATGTAATAACTTACACTCCTGAATCACTATTTTTTTATCAATAGCTTTAACCATATCATAGATGGTCAAGGCAGTGACACAGCAAGCAGTTAAGGCTTCCATTTCTACTCCTGTTCCATAATTGGTTTTGATAGTGGCCTTGATGATTATACCAAAACTAGCATTTTCAAATTCAATATTAGCACTGGACAGTGGAATGTTATGGCACATCGGTATGATTTCATAAGTTTTTTTGGCCGCCATAATCCCAGCTGTTTGGGCTACTGCCAAAACGTTTCCTTTAGTAATGCTACCTTCTACAATTTGCTTAAGTGTTTCACTCTTCATATGAACTTCACAACTAGCAGTGGCCACTCTTAATGTGGCTTTTTTATTAGTAATATCTACCATTCGAGCTTGTCCTTGTTCATTGAAATGGGTCAATTTATCCATACTTTAGCCTCCAATCTTTATCATATCGATTTGTTGTAATTGTCCTTCTGCTATGCGATGACTCTTGGGTTTCAATAAAATGAAATCTTGTAAAGCCTTCATTAGTTGCTCTTCATCTGCTAGATAAGGTTTTAAACTATACGTAATAGAGGAATGTAGACAAGGCAGAACTTCACCAAATACGGTTACCCTTATTCTATTACAATCGGCACAAAAATTGTTAGATATTGGTCTAATGAAGCCAACTTCATGACCCTTATAAAGATAATATTGCGCTGTCCCTTCGCTATATAAATATTTTAACTGATATTTTTTTATCATCGTATCTGCACTAACATATTTATCGATGCAGTATTCCTTAGTATCTTCAAAAGGCATTAATTCGATAAACCGCAGTTTAGCACCAAGACTAGCAGCATACTCTACTAGTTCAGCCAACTTGTCATCATTAATCCCTTTTTGTAAAACAGCATTAATTTTGAGTTGATAGCCTAATTTATGAGCTATTTGTAACCCATCTAAGACAGTTTGAAGGTCCCCAAAAGAAAGATAACTATATAATTGTGGATCTAAAGTATCTAGACTGACATTCAAACTGTTAAGTCCAGCCGCTTTCATCTCTTGGGCATACTTTCCTAAGAGTTGCCCATTAGTGGTCATGCCAAGATTGCCTTTCACTAGAGGTGAAACTTGTTTGATTAATTCGACTATTCCATGTTTCAGCAAAGGTTCGCCACCAGTGATACGCACTTTATTGATACCCAACTTGGTTGCGGCCTTGACAATTGAGACCAATTGCTCAATGCTTAATACCTCATTATGTTTAACTTTCACACTTTCTTTACTAACACAATAACGACATTTTAAGTTGCATAAATCAGTTACCGAAAGGCGGAGGTAGTTAACCTCTCTTGCATATTTATCCTTCATTGATTTTTATAACCTTTCCTAAATGTTCTAGTGTATAATCTCCAAAATCAAGCAAAGTTTGCTTAATCTTTTCACTTTGTAATAATTTAATAAATTGTTGAATGCGTGGATCTTTAAAGTTCTCTTCAGTCGTTAAGAAATCATATTCTTCGCTAGCTAAAGGAACAAAATCTAACATTAAGGCATTTGCAACTGAGCCAATACCTAAGCCACATTCAGCCACTTTATTTTCGATAGTCACCCCAACTGCTAAGTGGGTGTTATACTCTTTTTCATAACCAAAGATCGAATCAATTGGCAAATGCTCTTTCTTTAATAAGTAATCGAATAAGACCCTAGTGCCAGAACCTCTTTGGCGATTAGCAAAAGGCAAATGTTGGCTTGATATCTCTTGAATAGTTTTAATATTTGCCCCTTTATTTTGCATGATGCCCTGCGTTCTGCCTACACCCTTGATTAAAACCATCTTTTGGTGCGGAAAATACTTTTTGATATAGGCCAAATTGTAAACTCCAGTTGCTTCATCAAGCAAATGAATAGGTGCTAAATGGCATTCGCCTCTTTGTAAAGCTAAAATACCACCCATACTACCAACATGAGCAGAAGCAATTGGCATACAATCACCCAAAACATCAATCATCAAGTCATGGCTACCAATAATCACTAAATTCTTTTTGATATCATCTAAAGGTTTTCTTAATTTAATCTTCACTATACTGCCCGCCTCGATTCCCTCACACAATTGATCAACAAACAATAACCCATCCGCTTTAACTAATGACATAATTTGAGCAGCCCCTCTTTCTAAAGGAGTAGCTACCAATTTATTATTGACTAAACCAACATTAACCCGAATATATTCAGCGCTTTTAAATGAAGAGACAATTGAACGAGTTAAAGTTGCCTCCACAATAGCATCAGCAGTAACGCTTAGCCCTTGCATTTTTAATAAAAGCGGCCTAACAAATAATTCATAGACTAAATAAGCAGAAACAGGATAACCCGGAATTCCAATTACTGGTTTTCCTTTAACAATACCTAAAATTGTTGGCTTACCTGGTTTAATAGCAATACCATGGGCAAAAACAGTACCAACACTTTCAATCACTTTCACTGTGAAATCTTTGGTGCCCGCACTAGAGCCGGCATTAATCAGGACAATATCATTATCCTCAATGGCTTTTAATAAAGTATCTTTGAGTAAATCAAAATCATCTTGAATCACTTTAAAAACATTAGCAATCCCACCCAATTCTTGAGTTAGACTTGCAAACATTTTAGAGTTACTCTCCATCAGTTTACCTTGGCTTAACAATGAAACATCTTCAACCATCTCTTGACCGGTCGGAATAATACCAACTCGTGGTTGCTTAAAGACATTGACTTTAAGATTGGCTGAAGCAAAAATGGCACCCACATCGACGGGTCTGATTTTTCGACAAGATGGCAATATCATTTCGCCCGCCACAATGCTCTCTCCCTTGACTCTAACATTCTCCCAAGGGTAACTCGGAGCGATTATTTGAACCTTATTCTCTTCTAGAACTAAAACATCTTCAATCATAACCACACTATTAAATTTACCCACTATTGGGTTCCCCGTATTGATATAAACAAAATCTTCACCCTCTTTTAAAGTTAAGGGGTGTTGCTCGTTAGCCGCAGTGGTACTTTCTGCAACTACGGCTATTCCATCCATGGCAGCAGCGTTATACATCGGATCACAAAGTTTCGCCAAAATAGCTGTTTTCGTAATCCTACCTAAACTATCTTTAGTAAAGATATCTTCGCCAGCTAATTTTAAATCACCGAGAGCTTCTAAGTACTTATCGTAGATAGAGATATCATTATTTTCAATATATGTTTTTCTCATAAAGGCTGAACCTCCAATATTGTATCTTTATCAATTCCTTCCGCTTTGCTTGGAATAATAACTACTCCATCGGCGTGAGCGAGAATGTTGATTAATCCTGATTTATAAAATAAAGGTGTTGCATACCAACCCTTCTCAGTTTTTTCAAGTTTGACAGGCATAATAGTGGCTCGGCCACTAGCACTCGGAAAATTGATTTTGGCTTTGGCTAATATTCCTCTATTCGCTTCACAACCACAACATTTCTTGAAACAATCCACAAAAATCAATTGCAAAGAAACCAAAGCGGCCATTGGATGACCTGGCAGTCCAATAATTAACTTATCTCCATAGGTAGCAACCATAGTTGGTTTCCCTGGTTTAAGGGCTAGACCGTGAACCAATACTTCTCCCTCAATATCTTTAATGGCTTGCAAAGTGTAATCCCTGGCACCAACCGAACTTCCACCACTAATCAAGACCACATCATTAGCGCTTAAGGCTGTTTTGATTGTTTTTTTCAATAACTCTAAATCATCTTTTAGCAAATAACGATTGGTTAAGATCCCATAATCTTGAAGTTTGGCCTCTAAAGCATAACTATTAACATCTCTAATTTGACATTGAGTCAAACTAGCATCAATAGGAACTATTTCATCACCTGTTGAAATAAGTGAATATTTAAACTTCTTAACTACTTCAACACTTGAGATGCCACCACCAGCTAGAATTCCAATTTTAGCGGCATCTAAGAAAGTGCCTCTCTTCAAGATAATTGCATCTTTTTGTAAATCTTCACCGACTTGAACAATATTCTCATTAGGTTTGATTGGATGATAGACAAAAACTTCGTTATCAACCCGACTACAATGTTCAATCATGACCACTCCATTGCAATCATTAGGCACCATTCCGCCGGTCGGAACATAGAGACAATGATCAACTGCGACCTCATTATCACTACTTTGCCCCATTAAGATTTCGCCAGCATATTTAAAAATGGCGGGAACTGTTTGACTGGCTCCAAAAGTTGCAGAAGCCTGAACACAATAACCATCCATAAGTGAACGTTTAAATTGAGGTATATTTTCATTACCCCTAATATCTTTAGCTAAGATCCGCCTATTGGCTGCTTGCAAGGACACAACCTCACTATCAAGTGAGATATGTTTTTCCACTAATGCTTGGGCGACATCAAGCTGTAATACTGCTAACATATTAACGGCCGCACTCTCCGCCTTGACCCAAAAGTGTTTCAATACCATGCACTAAGGGTTGAATAACGCTTGTCAAATTTTCTTGGCAGGCTTTAGGTGAACCAGGAAGATTTAAAATCAAGGTTTGATCTTTAATTCCACAAATACCTCTAGATAAAATCGCTCTATTAGTGTATTGATAACTATGAATACGCATGGCTTCTGCTACACCTGGAACTTCTTTTTCAATTACTTTTTTGGTGGCTTCAGGTGTGACATCACGGAAAGACAAACCGGTCCCGCCAGTAGTTAATACCAAAGCGATGTGATTATTACAGCATTCTTCTAAAGCTAAGACAATTTGATCAAATTCATCAGGGATTATCTTAGTAAAAACCACCTCAAATGGATAAGGTTCCAATACTTTTTCAATTGTGGGTCTAGCTAAATCTTCTCGCAACCCTTGCGCTGCTTTATCGCTCAGGGTTATGATTGCCACACTATACTTTTCCATCTTTTGTACCTCCCTAGATGTTAACTATTTCTATGACCATAGATTGCAAATCGACAATAATCAATTTGTTATCTAATTCATGATTACCTTGTAAAACTTTCATTGCTAAATTGACTTGCATCGCAGCGATAGTAGCTACTGCATAAGAGCAAGTACTATGAGTGGTCTCTTGACTATTTTTCATCATCTTGCCTAGGGCATCTTTGTCAGGAGTACAAATCATTACTTGACCTTGTAAACCTTCAATTCCACCATGAATAAGAACTATTCTCTTTTGTTGACAAGCCTTGGCTAACAATAACTTAGTTGCCACATTATCGACACAATCAATGACGATATCAACCCCATCAAGGTAGTTAAGATTATCTTTTGTTAAAAACTCTTGATGGATTTTCACTTGACAAGCTGAGAGGTTGGCAATCCATTTCGCGTATTCTTGAACTTTGGATTTACCAATCGTAGTGACATTGGCTAACAATTGACGATTGATATTAGATTGTGAAAAAGTATCTTGATCAATTAGGATAATTTCCCCAATGCCCAAGCGAACTATTTCATCAACGACAAAACCCCCTAGTCCGCCCACTCCGACCACTAGGATAGTTTTGTTACTTAGTTCGGCAAAATCCCTCATCTTTAACCTCCCGAGGCGGGCGAAAGTAGCATGACTTCATCGCCCTCATTTAGTTTGGTTTGATACATCTTTAAAGTGTGAATGTTTTCCTCATTCACATAGATCAAAAACTGCTTCATATCTTTTCTTTTAACGCCATATCTAGCGGCCACTACATCAAGCAATTCAGCGACTGAAGCAGCTTCAATCGTAAATTGTTTCTCTTTGAATTGGACGCGAGCGGCGCCGTATAATTTCACTGTAACCATTTTCTTAATCACCTAATTTCAAGCGCTTAATCATCTTAGGAGTTGGAATTCCGTTTTGGTCCCAACCTCTAGTTTTATAATATTTACGTTTCATTTTCTCGAGCGGAACTTTAGACTTGGCATTGGTAACAATTTGAAGTTCAGTTGTCAGCCTAGCTGGCAGCTCATCATCTTTAGCAGAAACTCCTAGATTAACATCAATTAATCTTTCTAAATTATAACCTCTTTCGCCGATGCGAATAAATTCACCAAAAGTCATACGCATACCGGTCGCATATTGAATCGCTTTAGTATGCGGTAACATATTGAAAGGCATATGAATAGCGATAGCGGTTGGAACTTTAAGTAGCAAATCAATTAGAAAGCCTATTTTAGTAGCCACTTTATTTACGGTTGTGGTAATTAAACTATTAGGTTTGCTCAATAAAAACATTGGGAAGAAAGCATAAGTAGTAAATAAACAGTTCCCCCCTGCACTACAAGCTTCCATTAAGTCTTGAAACATTGCAGTTAATTGTGGTTTAGAGCCGGTGGTATATGGATCGACTGATAATCCTAAACCTTCCATAACCACTAAGTAGCCTCCGTTAAGGTGACAACCACCTCTATTGGAAACTGCATAACCTAAACCTTGACCGACAGCTCCACGCGGTTCATAAGCAGCTAGTTCCATTCCTTTAGCATTCATGGCAAAATCGGTTCCACCATATTTCTCAGCCAAACGTTTAGAACCTTCAGCTAACTCATCACCAATTCCACGCCGATAAGCAATATCTTCTATAACTTGTGATATATTATCAATCTTGCCAAATTTTAAATCATTCTTCCATAAGCCTTTTTCATTGGCTTCCATGGCGTAGGCTAAAGTATTACCACACGAGATGGTATCCATTCCGAGTTCATCCATTTCATTATTCCAATCAAGAATAGCTTCCATATTATTATTAAGTATATTTGAGCCAAATAACCCAATAGTTTCTACTTCTGGGCCTTTAACTTCTTTACCATTTACCTTGACTACTCTAGCACATCTGATTGGACAGGTTAGACAACCACCATTTCTAACAAGATAATCATCTCTTAGGGTTTCACCAGAAATTTTATCAAAATCTTCATATTTCCCACTCCGATAGTTATTGGTGGCCAACAAATTTTTAGCATGCATGGCTGTCACCAAGCCGGCTGTCCCAAGAGCTGGTAATTGATTACCAGTGGTTGGGTGACTGATTAAACGTTTTGTCCATTCGGCGTTTACTTTTCTTAATTTCTCAAGATTAGCAGCTTCTGGACCTTTATGACCAATTGCAACTAACCCTTTGAGGTTTTTGGAACCAAATACCGCTCCAACTCCGCCTCTACCAGCCGCTCTTTCTTCACTAATTACACAGGCATATTTGACTAAGTTTTCGCCAGCGGGTCCAATTACAAACTTGCCACCTTTTTCTATAATCTTGGCTTGGGCCTCGCCCGTTTTTAAACCCCAAAGCTCACTAGCATCTTTAAATTCAATACCATTAACAGTAATCTTTAAGTATATTTTGTCTTGGCTCTTTCCAGTAATAATCAATCCATCTAAGCCTGCTCTTTTCATACTGACACCAAAGTTACCTCCACAATTAGAAGAGGTATAATAGCCAGTTAGGGGAGAAATAGATGAAACATTAAAGCGCGAGGAACAAGGAGCATTTAAAGCATTCATTGGCCCGGTTGTAATAACAATCATATTCTCGCTAGATAAAGGATCAATAGGGTGTTTGATATTATCATAAATGATTTTTGCAGCCATTATTTTGCCACCTAAAAACAATTTTCTTTCTGCATCGGAAAAAGGATATTCACTAACCTCGCGGGTTGTTAAATCTACTTTTAACACTTTCCCAGTGTAAGCGCCTAATTGTGTTGTCATGTTATTGCCTCCTTATAAGTTATTATATTATACCTTAAATCTGATTAGATTTATTACAATTATTTTAACATTTAAGTCAGTAAAATACAACCCATACCATTGTGTCTAATCACTATCTATGCTAAAATATTAATAACAATTAAGGGGTTGATTGATAATGTATATTATTATAAAAGAAAAGTGTGTCGATTGTGGAAATTGTGCTTTTTTATGTCCTTTTGGTGCAATTATTCATCATGTAGAAGAACAATATTATGAAATAGACCAAGAAAAATGTAAGCAATGTGACCAATGCTATATTGGTTGTGTTAATAATGCCATTGAAAAAAGTAGTGACCAAAAAGTTATCAAGACCATCATTATTGATCCTGCTAGATGCATTGGCTGTTCAATATGTGCACGAAATTGCCCAACTCAAGCTATCAGTGGCGAAATGAGATCCCCTTTTCTAATCCATGATGACAAATGTATTAAATGTGGTGTTTGTGCTACTAAATGCCCAAAGAAAGCGATTGATATAACTTATAAATAAGCCAAAACCCCTCTCGAGGGGTTTTATATTACTAATTATAAAAGTAAATAATCAGCAAAATACTTATAGGTTTTCGCTTTTGTTATTCAATTCTTTGATCGGAAAATACATGTATTGTTGTTGATTTTCGCTCGGGCAATAAAACTCTTGAACTGCACCCACTAGTTCCATTTTATTTTTGCGAATATATTTAATGGTTTTAGCAAAAACTTTAGGATTATCGTTTTTTACCACTAGATACTCATATCCAGGGATAACCCACTTAACCCAGCCTTGGGGTGCTTGAGCATCATCTTCGACTTCTACTCCCGCCAAATATAAACCACTCGAATAATCGTTCTCCCAAGGTTTAAAAGTCATTGCTGGATCACTCATCGCTCCCCAAATTCCAATAACATTACCTAATTGGTCTTTCTTAGCTAAGGGATAGACCTCACTCAAATGCTCATTGGTATCTTGCCATAATTTTTGAGTAAAACCTTTACCTAATTCGGTTGATCCTTGCTTGCCAATGACTGCAAATGATTCTTTGATTATTGTTTGATATTCTAATTGCATAACTTCAACTTCTTTCTACCCATTGCTTTAATTATAACTTAATTGCGAACTTGGATAAAGCACAAAAAAGGTGGGTTAATAGCCCACCTCTTGAATTTCTTATTTTTGAATAATTTTGTAAATTTTCCGCATATCTTCTCGATCCATAATCACCGGAACCGGATAGAGCGGATTAGCTTCAGCTTGGGCCCGATCAATCATTGTTTCAAAATCTTTATCTTGAATCAATTGGGAACCATCCTTAGCCAGGATCTTGGCAGGAATCTTCATATATTCATTGTAATCTCTAATGGCTTGAATGAACTTCTTGGCACATTCTTCATCGTCTTTACCAACGAGGTTAACTTCTCTAGCTAAGATGGCCAAGCGCTTATAAACTTTTGCGCCATAAAAATCTAAAACATATGGCAAGATGACCGCATTAGCTAAACCATGTGGAACTTGATAAAACCCACCTAATGTATGAGCAATAGCGTGAACGTTACCAACATAAGCTCTAGTAAAGGCAACCCCCGCTTTATAAGCGGCGATTTGCATATTATTTCGCGCTTTCAGGTTAGTTGGTTCATCATATGCCACTTTAATATTATCAAAAATTAATTTTGTGGCTTCAATTGCTCTTGTATAAGTCTTTTTGGTATTACTATGACCAATGAAAGCTTCAACGGCATGGGTTAAAGCGTCCATTCCCGTTGTCGATGTAATATGAGGCGGCAACTTGACAGTAACCAGTGGATCTAAAATGGCATAAGCAGGAATTAAATGTGAATCGTTAATGGCATACTTTTCATGTGTTTTACTATTTGTGATAACGGCCGCTAATGTCGTTTCACTGCCGGTACCAGCGGTAGTAGGAACAGCAAAAAGTAAAGGTAATTTATGACGCACTTTTAATAAGCCTTTCATTTGAGGAATGGCCTTATTTGGATTAACCACTCTAGCCCCTACACCTTTAGCACAATCCATTGGTGAACCTCCACCAAAGGCAATAATTGCTTGATGTTTATTTTTCAAGTATTGAGAATAGGCTTCTTCAATATTATCAATTGTAGGATTAGGCACAACTTTGGAATAAACTGAATATTTGACTCCTTCTTTATCTAATTCTTGGCATAAAGGGTCAATCATCCCTAAGTCAAATAGCACACCATCAGTAACGATTAAGACACTCTCAATTTCTTTTTGTTTAACTAAGCTCGCCAACTTTAAAACACTGTTTTCACCAGCCACTACTTCTGGTTCGGAAAAGTTCAAAAAATAACTTGCAACATAAATAATCTTTTGAAAGACTCGACAGTACGCTTTGTAAAATACATTCATATTATATTTCCTCCTCTGTTTTTATACTTTTATTTTACACTTTTTCTTTAACATTTACAATTGGAGTCCAGCGCAATAACTTATCCAAATCAAGATACCTTTTCAATTTGCGATAGGCTTTTTTGTACATTTCTTTAGTATTAGCAAAAGTTATGCATTGATTGACTTTACTTAACTCAATCCATTCACCACCCACAAATCTTTCTTCTTTCAACCATTGAATTGCTTGTCTATCTTTGAGAAAGAAAGCATGAACTTCTACCCTTTTTTCAATGGTGTTTGCGCCAAATAACTCATAAAACATATCGTTGGTCATTTCTAAGTCATAAGAATCAAATTGATATTTATACTTGTCTACTCTACCTAAATAAATGGCATTTTTAATATCAACATTAGACTCTTCTTTGCACTCCCGAATAGCTGCTTCTTTGGAACTTTCTTTACCCTCAATATGACCTTTTGGAAAAACCCATTCATTGTGATTGGTCTTTAATAATAAGACAGAATAAGAATTTTCATTATAGGGGGCAAAGACAATCGCCATGGAAGAGACTTCTTTTTTAGGTTCTTCAGGTTTAAATTGTTCGATGCGACACCAGTCAGCCATTGATAACTCTTGGTCATAGACAGCTTTATCAGGTTCAGAATATTCATTAATATAAAAACAATCACGTTTGGGTTCGGCGATCACTTCTTTCACATAATGTTTAAAAATATAAAAATTTTGCGACAAACAATCCCGGGGCTTGACGTAACCTTTTGAAACAGTATATTCCAAAGCAATATTATCTATGCAGGTATACCATAATCCGTCTCTTTGTTGCATTATCGCAAAGCTATGAACAAATTGAAGATGTTTATTTTCATCAGTATATTCCATAAAATAAGACTTGAGAGCTAGTTTATGAGCAAACGAATATTCACGATATAATTCAACAATATCAAAACACCAACCAACTTTACTATCTAATAACTCACTTGGTTTTTGCAGTAAATAATCATTTTCAAAATCAATATCATCGGCAACCACATTACTTTTAATTTCACCCAAAATGTTTTTATAACCCAATTGGATTTTATCAAAAATGTAACGATTAAAAGTCGCAAAATCATAATTTAAGACTGGATTGCGAGGTTGATTTAATCGAACTATTTTTGCCATAACTATCACCTATTTTCATTATATACTATGCTATCTAAAACGTAAAAGAAAAAGTTATGTTGCCATAACCTCTTCTCTTTCCTATTTAGCCATGTAAACCATTGGCTTGTCTTTCCATATTTTCAATAACAATATCATAAACATCGCCTAATGAAGCGCAATACTCTACTACTTTCCAAGGTGTATTGGTGTGAAAGTGAACCTTAATTAATTCGCTATCACCCACTGCCAATAAGCAATCGCCCTCAATATTCTTAGTAATATAATCGTTGATAGTATCTTCTGAAAGCCCCTTGCCTTCAATTAATAATTGGGTGTCATATCTATATTCAATCATAACCTTAATCTCCTTTTCTTATTTTTCTTAATCATTATACCATTTTTTTGTGAAAAAAAGAACTCTTGTGAGTTCTTTATACTAGCATTTACTTCCGCGGAATTAATCCCAACATTTCTCTAGCTTCATCTGGAGTGGCTGGTACAAAGTCAAATTCTTTGAATAAGCGCACCATTTTTTGGACTAACTCAGCGTTATTTTTGGCCTTGACTCCTTTGGAGACATTTAGGTTGTCTTCTAAACCAACCCGGCAGTGTCCACCTAAGAAGAGGTTGGTAACACAAATTGGGAATTCATCCTTACCCGCTCCAAATGCTGACCAACTGTATTTACCCACACCAAACACTCTATCACAAGTATTCTTCATGTAAAGTAAGTCATCAATGGTGGCCTGAATTGCACCATTAATACCCATAACAAATTGGAGATATGGTTTCCCTTTAATGTAGCCGTTATCTAATAGCCATTTAACATTATAGATATGGCCCACATCATAACATTCCATTTCAGGAATGGTATCATTGGCATAAAACATTGGTAAAGCCGTCATCATATCACCAAATGTGTTTTTGAAAATGGCTTGGGTAGTTGAGGCCAATGTTCTTTGTTCCCATTCATACTTCCATTGAATTTTCGGATTGGCAGCGATTGGGAAAAGACCCCAGTTAATTGAACCGGCATTCATTGAGGCCAGTTCCGGTTTAAAAGCAGGAATAATAGCCATCCTCTCTTCAACCGTCATTTGTAATGAGCCCCCGGTAGTTAAACAAATAATAACATCTTTATTCTTGGCTCTAATTAATTCAATAATCTGACCAAAGATTTTAGGATCGCTAGATGGTTGACCGGTTTTTGGGTCTCGAGCATGGAGGTGGACAATAGCAGCTCCAGCTACAGCGGCATCTAAGGCGTTTTGAGCAATTTCTTCTGGTGTTATCGGTAAATATTCCGACATCGAAGGAACGTGGATTGACCCCGTAATAGCACAACTAATAATCCTTTTGTTTGACATAAATAGTCCTCCTTAACTATTGTGCACACTTTAATTATATATAAACAAAATATTAATTGCAATTTTGTGAATAGGTATGAAATGGCCTTTATATCTTCTATTGTTGTGTAAATGAGTCGCAAAAAAATACCTTTACAAAGTTAAAAATATCATCAAAGACATTAAAGAAAGAAGACATACCATAAGTATGTCTTCTTTTACAATCTTCTTACTTACTTTATGTAGATACAATGCCAAACACAATCACTACTTGTATAAGTAACTTTATGTTTACAATGGGCTGGTAGATAATAGGTATTGCCTTTGCTTAGTTTAACTTCTTGGCCTTCTACTTCAAGAATAGCACTACCGCTTTCTAGCCAGACAATTTCATCTTCACTTTGATCATAGATGAAACCCTTTGGACTAATCGCTCCATGAGAAGCAATCTTTTCAATCCGATACTTCTCATTATTGAAAAGTATCTCTACCACTTCTTTATTCATGCTGTTTCCTTTTTTTGATGGCTTGCTTAATAGCTTTAGATATTTCCATCATGACCACGACGCTAGCCGCTAGTCCAACACTGATTAATAATCGATCAAGTGGCATTGCTTCTAGTTCAAAGATATCATTGATAAACGGAACATATAGCACAATTGCTTGTAAAACAACCCCTAAAATGAATGAACCAACTAAGTACTTATTAGCAAACAACTTTTTATTAAAGATGGAATTCTCTGACTTCATATTAAAGGAATGAAATAATTCAGTTAAGGCTAAAGTTGTAAAGGCCATAGTATGACCACTCAAATCTGAATGTCCATGTCCAATTAAATAAGCAGCAATAGTGATACCACCAATAAATATTCCTTCTAGAATAATGTCTAGACCCAACCCATTAGCAAAGAACCCTTCTTTTTTTGGTCGTGGCTTGTCATCCATCAAATCATCCTCAGCATCTTCCATGCCTAGAGCAAAAGCCGGAACAGTATCAGTAATTAAGTTAATCCATAATAAATGAATTGGTAATAAAGGAACTCCAAAATCTTTAGCAAATAATAGAGTTAATAAAGATACAACAAAGATGGTTATAACTTCGCCAATATTACCAGATAGTAAGTATTTGACACATTTTTTTATGTTGGCATAGACTCCGCGGCCTTGTTTAACTGCTCCAATAATAGTTGCAAAGTTATCATCAGTTAAAATCATCGCGGCGGCTTCTTTGGAAACATCGGTACCAGTTATGCCCATCGCACAACCAATATCACTGCACTTCAGGGCTGGAGAATCATTAACTCCATCGCCGGTCATAGCAACTACTTGGCCTTTTTGTTGCCAAGCTTTAACAATTCTAACTTTATCGGCAGGCGCAACTCGAGCGTATACCTTAATATGTTCTAGCTTGCTAGCTAATTCTTCATCACTTAGTTTATTTAATTCTTCACTTGTTAAAGCTAGCTCGCCCTCGCTATAAATTCCTAATTTTTGAGCGATAGCAGTCGCAGTTAAGACATGGTCTCCCGTAATCATAATTGGTGTAATACCAGCCCGCTTTGCTTCTATAATAGCTCCCTTAACTTCATCTCTAGGAGGATCGATCATCCCCACCAAACCAATAAAGTGAAGCTGTTGCTCTAAAGTATTCAAATCGGTTGGTAGTTCTTTAATTTCCTTCACAGCCACTCCTAAAACTCTCAATGCTCTCGTGGCCATATCACGATTGATTTTAACGGCCTCTTTAGTCTTTTGATCGGCCCGCTCAAAAATTATTTCGGGAGCTCCTTTAGTGATGGATAGTAACTTATCTTGATGCTTTACAACCACTGTCATTAATTTGCGATCTGAATCAAAAGGAATCTCCGCAACTCTAACAAACTCACTTATTTCCTTCGCTCCATATTTAATATTTGCTTCAAGTAAAGCTGTTTCGGTCGGATCACCAATTCTTTTTTCAACACCATTAACATACTCTATTTTGGCATCACAGCAAACAGCAAAATAAGTCAGTAATTCGCTTTCCAATTTGCTAAATTCTGCTTGAGGAATGAGCTTGCCATCATAGATTTCGACCACCGTCATCTTATTTTGGGTCAGAGTCCCCGTTTTATCTGAACAAACAATTGAAGTACAACCTAATGTCTCGACTGCTGGTAATTTTTTAACAATGGCGTTTTGCTTAACCATTTTTGAAACACCAATCGAAAGAATGACCGTTACAACAGCCGCTAATCCCTCTGGAATAGCTGCCACCGCTAAGGCAACGGCAGTTTTAAAGGCATCTAAAATATCAGCCCCGTTAATCCATTGCAAAACAAAGACAATAACACAAATACCAATTGATAAGATACCCATGGTTTTGCCAATTTGTTCAAGTTTATTTTGTAAAGGTGTCAGTTTTTCTTCTTGTTCCTCTAGCATGGTGGCAATCTTGCCAATTTCGGTTTTCATACCGGTATCATAAACAATCGCTAATGCTCGACCATAAGTCACAAAAGTTGAAGAGAAAAGAATGTTCTTTTTATCGCCAATTGGAAGCTCGTTTTTATTAATAACTCGTTCATATTTGTTGACCGGAACCGATTCACCAGTCAAAGCACTTTCATCAACTTTCAAGTTAACGGCCTCAATGATTCTAGCATCAGCAGGAATATAGTCGCCCGCCTCAATACTGATAATATCGCCGGGAACTAGTTCTCTAGTCTCTAATTGAACTAAGTTACCATCGCGATATACCTTACATAAAGGTGATGATAATTTCTTAAGTGCTTCTAAAGCTTTCTCAGCTTTATTCTCTTGAACCACTCCCAAAATAGCATTTAAAATAACAACGAATAAGATTACTAAACTATCAATCCACTCACCCGGATCAACAATAATTGAAATAGCAGCCGCGATTAATAAAATAATAACTAAAATATCTTTGAATTGACGCAAAAACTTAACAATCAAAGGCACCTTTTTTTTACCAATTAATTCATTACTGCCATACTGTGCTAGTCGCTTCGCCACTTCTTGGCTGGCTAAACCAGTCTTGACATCGCTTTTTAACTCTTTTATCACATCTTCTGCGCTTTTATTAAACATACTTAACCCTCCATTAACAAAAAAACATGCCCAAAAATCTTTGAACATGGTCTTGCAATATCATAAATATTATGATCGTTAAACCGGGTTATTAACCGTGATGACGATTTAACGTAGTTTTGCTACTCCCCACTTTCTTTAGTATATAGTATATAACTGTTAAAATCAAACCATTTTAAATTAAAATTTGAGGAATTTAGTCTTGACATATTTTAAATGACAGTTAACAATAAACCTGGAGGAGATGATACTATTTTTTTTAATGTATTAATGTGGTTATCAATTATTTGGATTGCCCCTTTAATCTGTTTCTTATTGAGGAATGATGCCAAATTTAAAAAGAACATTGTGGTCGGAGTAACTCTCCCTTATGAAGCTAGAAGTGATCAAGCAATCAGCGATAGATTGAACAAGTTTAAACTTCAAGAACTGCGGGTTATGATATTTTTAATCGCTATTGCTATCCCCTGTGTCTTCATTACTTCTTTTAATCTCATGTTTATTCTCTGGGGAGCGTGGCTTATCCCATGTATCATTATTCCTTATATTCCTTACGCAAAATGTAATAAAGATTTAAAAAGGATCAAAGTAGAAAGAGGCTGGAAACGATCAATGCCGGGACAATCTTTAATTGAAGTTTCATTACCCAACCAAAAATGGATGTCGCCTTGGGGTTTTGTTGTTCCCTTAGTTATTGCACTAGCCCCCTTAATCGCTCAACCCGAATTATCGATCATCTATATAATTGACGCTCTCGCTATCATAATCTTCTTCTTTATCTATCGTTTTCTTTATCAAAAAAAGCCAGAAATCGTTGATGACAATCTTGAATTATCGCTGGCTTTAAGCCAAGTTAGAAAACGTAACTGGTCGCTTGTTTGGATTGTCTCTGCCTATTGTATGGCTTTAATTAATATCGCATTTTTTGTCTTTAAATCATCTCCTGAATGGCAAATGGTTGCGCTTTTGCTGTTATCATTTATCTTATGTGTCTTTGTCATTCGCGTCGAAATTAATACCAGACATATTCAAGAAAAATTAACCGCTAATAGTGGGCAACCCGTTGTAATTGATGAAGATGATTATTGGATTTGGGGTATTTTCTATTATAATCCCCATGACTCTCACGGCATGATAAATGAAAGAATTGGTGTTAATGTTTCCCTCAATATGGCCAAGAAAAGCAATCAACTCATCATGGGCTTTATAGTATTGCTTTTATTAATTATTCCCTTCATTGGTCCTTTATCCATCTCTTTAGCGGATAAACCAACTCAACTCGAGTTAGTAAATAATGAATTGATAGTTAGCAGCGGCTTCAAAAAATATGAGATTTCTCTTGCCAGCATCGAGACCATTGAACTTCAAGATAAACTTCCTGATAACCTCAAAAGAGTGATGGGAACGGCTCTACCAAATCTAAAAAAAGGTCACTACTCTTCCCCCTCAACGGGAAATATAGAATTGTGCATTAATCCTACCATTTCAGCATTTATTTATTTGCAAACAAAGGAAAACGATAAATATTTATTTAATTCGAAAGACTTAGATTATACAATAACCTTCTACCATGATCTAGAAGACGCCATGCAAAACGATTAAAAAGCGTCAAGAAGAGAGCAAGTTAAAATCTTACATAATTTACTAGTTGTGTTAGTCATAACGTTTTAATTGTATCAGTATGAAGATTGTTTTTTTAGTGACTATTTATGCGCATGGCTTGTGCAATGCTGCACACTAAACCCCGCCCTTTTTCGACTCTTAATAGATAGTCAGATTATGGAATTTGAAATTATTTTATTTTTCCGCAAGTTTCATATAATGCTTATACAGTGCAGAAAACTGGTTATAATGCTCGGTGTAGTATTTGGCTTTCCAAGGTTTTTGCTTGCCACAGAAGTGTAAAAACACCGTGTTTTGCATCACCCAATTCATATCAAATACTCCATCGCTAATCCCCAAATATATGAGAAAGCGGCGGGCATCATAATTCCAAATATTGTCTGGAACATTCAATGTATATTTGCCATACAAAACATTAAAAACATCTTGATCTGGCAAAATCAATGTTTTAGATCTTTTCCTCACACAGTCATAAACATCATCCGCTTTGACAAGCTGACGGGCTTTATTTAAATCCATCAAAATAACGCCAGTATTAAAATAATCATGCTCATTTTCTAAGCGAATCTGGTTTATTTTGTCAATTGCTTTAATCACACGTCTATGAGAAGCGGCGGCAAAGGTGAATTCTCCTAGTTGTCTCTCCCACAGCGGACGCACCGAATTAATGACCAAGATATCTGGGTCAAGATAGAGCACCTTATTCAAGTCTTTTGGCAGCAGGAGTGTTGCTAATAAGCGGTAATACATTTCCTGCGGATATTGCTTTGAAACGACTGCATTTTCAAAGACGGAACGCTCCACCTCAATTGCAAACAGTTCTACTCCCCAGGTCTTACAATATTCTAAAAGATTGTCTAAATCCTCCTGGGGAATGGCACTATGAAGTAACCAAATGTGAAACTTCTCTTGAGAATTGTTGATGACCAACGAGGCCAGCATAACCCGAAAAGGTTTGATATAATTTTTATCAAAGGTTACCAGAATGTTGATTTTGTCAGTAATCAAAATATCCTGTGCAGAGTTGCTATTCATTTGTTTTCCTCTCTTTCTTTAATGGACGAGACTGGTTTACCAAGCATAATAAGTTCTTGTTGCTATTTTTCGCTATAATCATACTCCATTATGACGTGATTTAACAAAAAATTGAAATTAGCTTTCGGTTAAATAAATATCCACAAACACAAGGCCATCACAATCATGCCCGCAATCAATCCATAGGTGGATAAATGTGAATCACCATATTCTCTTGAAGCCGGTAATAATTCATCGATTGAAACGAAAATCATGACACCTGCGACAAAAGCATACATCAAACCATAAATAGTATCATTCATATATGGCATAAGTAATAAGTAACAAAGAATGGCCCCAAGTGGTAAAACCAAACTCGTTAAGAAGGCATAAAGCAAAGCCTTCTTTTTGTTGTTGGTCGCATAATAAACTGGAGCCGATATTGACATACCGATTGGAATATTATGGATAGCGACGGCAATAACAACTGGAATAGCTATTTCCATCGATTGCATCGCTGCAACAAATGTAGCCATACCTTCAGGCAGATTATGAATTGCCACAGCACAGGCAGTTAAAAACCCGGAGCGCAATAAAGTCGCCTTCTTTTTATCTTCTGGGGTCTTTGGTTGTTGTTCATTTTCATCTTTTGTTGGAATAATACGCTCAATAATTCCTGTAACTATCATCCCTACAAAAAAGGCTAGAATAGTGAATAAAAGCCCGGTTTTTTCGCCATGAACATTGCCAAGTAATTCATTGGCTTCTTTGAAAAGTTCAACGAAAGAAACATAAATCATTACTCCCGCTGAGAAGCCCAAGCTAAATGACAAGACTTTTTTGTTGCCGGCTTTTGGGAACAAAGCAATTAGACTGCCAACACAAGTTGCTAGTCCCGCTAACGCTGTTAATAAGATAGCTAATCCAACATTTCCCATAATTTATTTAATTTCGCCTCTTTAATAATGTATGATGATATATACAAGTAAAGACTCTCTGATTTGTAATTTTAGACTAAGCACTAGAGTGAAGTTGCTCGTATTCATCATAACTTTTTCTAAGTATAAATTTATTTCGCCGCTATTAGTAATTTTTGTTTTATCTCATATAACTTATCTGATAAGTTAACAATAAAGGTTTGGGGATTCTCTAAACGTTTAGCTTCTGGCCATAAGGTGGCCAATTCATCTTGCACATATTGTTTAATACTTGCAAAATCAGGAATTTTATAAATTAATTGCCCATTCTTGATCATTTGGAGTCGCAGTTCGCGAACTGCATATTCATTGACCTCTTTGGTGACCCAAGGTAAATCAGGATCTTGCAAGACCAATCTACCACTTGGTAGAGGTTCATCATAAACACTGATAATATCCGAAATGAACATCTTATTATTATCATAAATTCGATAAATCTTTTTAAAGTGAGGATTAGTAATTTTTTCGATATTGTCACTAATCTTAATACGCGGACAAATAACGCCATTTTCTTCAATTGCCACTAGTTTATAGACGCCGCCTAGAATGGCGTCACTTTTGGCAGTAATCATTTTTTCGCCCACTCCAAAACTATCTATTGCAGCATCTTGATTTAGTAAGGATTCGATAACTTTCTCATCTAACGAGTTAGATACTATAATCTTGGTATCTTGACAACCCGCTTGATCTAACATACTTCTAGCATTCTTGGATAAGTAAGCTAAATCCCCACTATCGATTCTAATGCCTTTGAGTTTTTTGCCCATTGGACGCAAGACTTCATGATAAGTTTTGATGGCATTTGGAACACCATCTTTTAAGGTATTGTAAGTATCCACAAGTAAAGTACAATCATCAGGAAAAGCCAAAGCATAAGCTTTAAAAGCTTCATATTCGCTCGCAAACGATTGAATGAACCCATGCGCCATCGTACCCAATACTGCCACACCATATAACTTACCTGTTTGGGTACAAGCTGTGCCCTTTACTCCCGCCATAATAGTATCAAAAGCTCCTTCAACCGCTGCTGTTTCGCCTTGGGCTCTTCTCGTCCCAAATTCCATTACTGCTCGGCCTTTAGCCGCCCGAACTATTCGACTAGCTTTAGTTGTAATTAAACTATTGTGATTAAACAATAACAAGAGATAAGTTTCAACTAATTGAGCTTCAATAATGGGCGCTCTAATGGTAATAACTGGTTCATTTGGTAAGACTACTGTCCCTTCTTCAACCGCATAAACATCACCGGTAAAGCTTAAAGTTGAAAGATAATCAATATACTCTTTTGAGAATTTATTCAAAGAGCTTAAATAAGCGATATCACTTTCACTAAAATGAAATTGAGCAAGATATTGTAAAGCTTTGTTAATCCCGGATGCAATAACAAAACTGCCTTTATCTGGAACATTTCTAAAAAAGACATCAAAATAGGCTATTTTATTTTTAACACCAGCATTGAAATAGGCTTGCCCCATTGTCAATTCATAAAAATCCATGATTAAATTATCCATGATTATATTTCCTCTTTAGTAACGACATCGATGCCGCTTGCTTGCATTTTGATTAAAGCTCGATTATGCTCTTTGGACGCACTATGATTTGGGCCATCAAAAGTGGCAACACAACTTTCAATAACTCTAATTTTGGTGGCTAGTTGTTGCTCATTAATATATTGTTGGAGACTACTAGTAAAATTGAGAACGCAAATATCAGTACAACAACCTGTTACAATAATACTATCATAAACATTTTTACTAATTAAATCTTGAAAAGCTTTAGTCACAAACCCATTGGTGGTATCTTTAGAAATTACTATACCATAGTGTTGATATGACTTTAGTTCATCAATGATTTCAGCCTCTTGGCTACCCTTAATACAATGTGGTGGATACAAAGCAAATTCTTTATCATTTACTTGGTGTTCATCTTTAAAAAACACAATAGTATCTTGTGCTGCTATGGAGGTTTCAAGCAAGGTAATAATATTCGGCGTAATTTTGTTAATTGTAGGATCAGCTAGTGCGCCTTTCTTAACAAAGCCATTAACCATATCAACTATTACCAACATATTTTTTGCCATTGATAAGACACCTCTTTTTAATATCATACCATAAAAAAGAGATAAATGATTATTTATCTCCTGTTTTTTGGTTACCTTTTTGTTGTTCTTTTAGTAAATCTCTGATCTCTATTAATATTTTCTCACTTGCCGGAATTGGCGCTGGCGCTGGAGCAGGAGCTGGCTCTGGTGCTGGCTCTGGTGCTGGTTCAAGAGCTGGTTCTTCAGTCGGTTGAGTTTCAACATATTGACCCATTTTTTTCAAAGCCTCAATTCTAACTTCTTCTAATTTCTTGGTAGATTCTTCAGCCGCTTCTTTAACGGTATTAATGGCTTTAACAAATAAGAAAACAATAAAACCAATGATCAGAAAATCAATAACCGATTGAATGAAAAGCCCATAGTTGAAAGCAATTTCTGCTGTTTCAATTTGGTTGGTTTCCAGATTATATACAGCTTCTTTAATCACCCATTTCCAATCAGTGACATCATTTCCCCCAACAACTAAAGAAATAAGCGGCATGATGATTCCGCTAACTAAACTATTCACAATTTTGGTGAAAGCTCCACCTATTACAACACCAACCGCTAGATCGATTACATTTCCTCTTGAAATAAACTTTTTGTACTCATTAAAAAACTTTTTCATTCTATCCCTCCAATATACTTTATTTTACTATTTAACACATCTAGTTGCAATGAATGATTTGACGTTATGCTCATGTAACATTCCTTCACCATTAGTATCTTCAAAAATGTCGGTCAAAGTGAAGCCGGCCTCTAATTGTCCACCAATTAATTCTTCCAAAGTGTGAGAGAATTGAATGCCATCATTAGTTTGCATCGCTTGAGCATATTGCTTTTTATTCTTTAAAGGATTATATGGTAAAACGTTCTCGATTCTAGTTTCATCTTCACTAAATAAATAATTAATACCATTGTCAAATCCAGCTACAAATACTCCACCCTTCCGTAGGATACGATAAACCTCTTTAAATAAAGGCTTAACATCTTGGATATAGCAAGTTGAGACTGGATTGAAAACGAAATCAAACTCACCATCTTTGAAAGGTAATGGTTGCGACATATCACCCCGTATAATTGTTATGTTGTAACCTTCTCTTTTAGCTACCATCTCTTCGCTTTCTAATTGTGAAAGGGAATAATCAAAAACTATACACTCAGCCCCTAAAGCAGCAAAGATTGGCATTTGTTGTCCTCCACCCGAAGCTAGACCTAATAGTTTCAACCCTTTGAATGGTAAAAACCAAGTAGAGGGAACAAACTTGGTGGGTGTTAACAAAACATTAAATTCCCCTTGCAGGGCTTTAACATATTCTGCATGGCTGATGGGTTTGCCCCATTGCCAACCCTCTTTATTCCAACTATCAATTGTTTTAGCGTTAATATCTTGATACTTTTCCATATTTAGTTCTCTTGCTTGAGACGAGCAATCATTTCATTAACTAATTTAATATATTTTCCCTTATCAATAAGGGGTTTATTTAACTCGCTTCTAATCTCTTTGCTGACTGCAAAATTTTCGCGATATTCTTGCCCGGCTTGTTCCACCAACGCCAAATACTTAGCAATTATTGGTTTGCTGTTAAGGTCGCTAAACAAGGCAGAAGCGGGACAACAAATAGTGAAGGTTTTTTCACCAAACATTCTTTTAAATTCAAAAGTGAGACCATCAAAATTGCCTTTCAAGTCTGGTAATGCCCCACTAGAAATAAGGACGGTTTTTTTGGAACCATCTTCATAACCATAGTAATGGGCCATGCCCTCTTTAAGATACATCTCTGGTTGATTTAAACTCATGGTTCTATCCATTAATGTTTTAACATGTCCTGGCGCTCCATAGGCATAAAGCGGAACTGCCCAAATAACTAAATCGGCCTTTTTAATCTGACACAAGACTTCTGTTGCATCATCTTTGAGCGCGCACTCTTGGCCTTTAATCCAGCTAGTGTAGCAAGCTATGCTTTGCTCCATCTTTAAATCAATTGTGTTAACTACTTCGACTGTCTCATCTAATCCTTTAATAAAGGCATTCGCAATTTGTAAGGTCGTACTCTTTTCTTTATTAACTGATCCATTAATTAGTAATACTTTCATCTTTACCCTTTCTATAGTTGATTCACTTCAACTATTTCCTCACTTGTGATATCTAAGATATCCTCAAAGGCGATCTTGGTTTTGACAATCGTAACTGTTTTAAGCGTAAAATCCACCCTAGTTACAATTCCAACGTATTCAAGATACTCTAAATCATTGAAATAAACAACCTTTACCATCATGTTTTTCTTTAATTGACTAAGTTTGTTAGATAAAACCCTAGCATCTTCTTCACCAAGAATTCTTTTTTGCACTACTACTCTTTCGGCTTCTATAATGGCTTGGCGAAAACCTTTGACACTATCAAAGGGCAGAACTTGTGTT